>CAUJGS010000081.1 GCA_963170185.1 Bdellovibrionota bacterium | reverse complement strand
GAAGTTCCTTGAAGGCCGAAAGCGTGGACGCGTGATCTATCTTCAACATGACATCGTCCGTCTTGGTCTTGAACGAAATGGAATTCTCGCGGCAACCCGCGGAGGCTTAAGCGACTTCGCCCGCATCCTCGCGCGCGAAGTTGCCGTGAACAACGTCACGGTCAACGTCGTAAGCCATGGCGTCAGCGAAGAGTTCTTGATTCAACAGACAAATCCGCCAGGCGCTCCAGGTGCACGCGGCTCGGGTGCTGCGAACACTCCCAGCAAAGGCTCCATCAACGAGGCTTTGAGCGCACTAAAAGTGCAGTACCCACGGGCGACAATGGTCGACCCGGAAAAGATCTCAAACACGATCGCTTTCCTAGCAAGCCCTTTGGCTGCGGGCATCACGGGGCAAACCATCTCCGTCAACCAAGGCCTCGCCTAATTAGCGGCAGTGGTAGGTGCTGAGTTCGCCAGTAGTACGATTGGTGAATAGCAGTCGACCGACATTTCGGTACTTGAGAGCGGTGCGAGTCACGAGAAGTTTCGCATCGCCAGAAACTGTCAATTGGCCCGCGACATTGAAAAGCGCAAGGCCTGGCTGCGAAGGAATCTCTTGTGCCTGGAGGCGAATTGCCGGTGTTGGCTGGTCCTTTCGGTCCCATGCCCAGGCTTCGATTTGATTTTCGTCGATAATTTTGAAGCGTAGACGAACCGGCAACCCCGAGGCGAGATCCGCGCGTGTACACGTCGTTTCCGAAACCGTCGCGACATCGCCCGCTAGTGCGCCTTCTGTAGCATGCACGGGTTCAGAAAGACCCGAGATGAGAAACGTGACACTCAATAAAAATATACGACTTAGACCTACCATCGACCTAACCTAACGAATCATCCAATTGTTGTGACCAAGGCTAGAATCAATCGCCGGACCAAACTCCGTTTCGCCGAACTTCCAAAAAATCTCGGCTCAAATTCAAACTAAAGCACTCTCGTCTCGCCTCACTACCGACGATGCCTCAAGGGTTCCACATTTTTTCAACAGGCGGTGTCGCCGATGCGCCTGACTAGATTTTCGACGCTTCTGTAAGAAGCTCTCGGAGTTCCGGAAACTTCACTTTTCCTAAGGAGGAGCGTGGGATTTCACGAACCACGCAGACGCGTGTCGGCAGTTCTATCGGAAGAAGCTTCACCCCCAAACGCTGACGCAATTCCTTTAGAAGCTCCACTTGTTCCGACGACTCGACCACAAGCACGATCTCGTGTTCTCGTCGCGCATCAGGCAACGCGACAATTTCCCAACTACCGGCCGCTAAGCCTTCGCTCGCTTGGCCACCAAATGCCAAAGCCTCGTTCACGTATCGGCGAACGCGTGCCAGATCGACGTTTTCCCCTAGAACTTTCACAACATCAGCCACACGACCGACAAACTTCAGCCACGCTCCGTCTGGCTGACGCCGAACTTCCACACGATCTTGCGTGAGCCAGAAGTCAGCCTTGCCTTCTCTCTTGAAAAGGTTCGATTCGCCCGTGACAAGATCCACAATCAGCCGGCCGCTAAAACAAGAAGCACTGCGCACCATGAGGCGCCCCGAAGAGCCATCTTCCGTCGCCACCTCGACATGCGAAAGCACCTTCATCCAACCGTTTACGTCAGCAGTCGTGCATGGGGCAGCAAGTTCAGTCGCAATCTGAGAACAGAACTCCGTCATGCCGTAAGACTCAAGAAGCGGCCACCCAAGCGCTTGACCCTGCCGCTTCAAGCTGGGATCAAGCCGCCCACCGCCTACGATGACGGCCTGAAGACTTGGCGGCGCCGCCAAGCCCGCCGCCACGACGTCGTACACTTGCGTCGGTACCCATGAGAGATGCGTGACTCCGTTCTCCGCCAGAAAACGCACGGCCGATTCCGGTCTCCAGTCTTCGTCAAATCGCACCACGCGAGTGCCCGACAACATCGCTCGGACAGGAATCATATAGCCCCCGACATGAAACATCGGAAGCATCAAACCCCAGACGTGCCCAGGCTTTAAACCCAGGTGACCATTCACCGCCAGCGCCGAGGTCTTAACGGCCTCGGCCGACAAAATCACGATCGACACTTCGTGTGCTTGAGACTGAGTCGAACCGCTGGTGAGGATTCCTATCGCGCCAGGCGCCAGGGTTTCGATCTCTTCACGGTGGTTATCCCATGCTCGCGTAAGAGCCTCTCTCATTTCAGGAGCAAAGCGTGGGTTTAGCTGAAGGCCGCGCGGATGGCTTGATTCCGTCATCACAATCACCCTCGTCCCTTTGCCAAGAGACCATCCCAACGAATCTGTTGCAGCGATTTCTCCGGAAGGCCATAGCCAATGCCATTTCCAAAAATGCGAGCAGCCTTCACTTGCTTGGAAGCAATCAACGAGCTTGAGATCTCATCATCGCGATAAACAAGATGAGTCATACAACCGTGGACCGAGTCAGGTGCAACCTCGCACGCGACGCTCGCCGCATAGAGATTTCCGACAGGGTGTCCAAGCGCAGAAGTCACTACCGTTTCCAGACCGCCAACCTTGTCGCAAAGCTTTCGCGCCAGATCCGTACTCGTCCACTGCGGTTTGTGGACATACACTTGCGCGGCGCCATCGCGAAACACTGCCAAGAGCTCTTCTTCAGACAGGCGCATCGACGGGCGATCCAGCGCCAATCGTATTCCCGTTTCCCTATGAAACTCGCTCCAAGTTTCAACCGAAAACGGAAAAGGGTCTTCGATGAATTCAACTTGCTCCAACATACGAATCGGTAGCCGATCGAAAAATCGCAACAACGTTTCGCGGTCTGATCGCTCGTTGCAATCCAGCCGAAGCCCGATACGCCAATGGCCTTGCAGCCGCGCCAACGCTTCCGCGTCTTCTACCGACCCACGAGTCTTCACCTTGATCGCAGGAAATCCGCCGCGCCTTGCCGCCATGACATCGCCAATCGCAAGACTCGGAACAGAAATCGAAGTCATGTGATTGAGCGCGGACCCTTGCACCACCGGTCGCCGGGAGCGAACGGCTGTGATCTCCGCTTTCGCCGCATCGATTAGCCGGGGCAGAAGACGAAAGCTTAGATCCTTCGAAGCCAACGCCTCGAGACGCTCATGAAGCGATTGAAGCGCTTGTTCCGAAAACCCACCAGCCTCGATGCCGGAATTTTTACCCACGGACTCGTCTGCGACAACCGACGTCAGCTTCGATAAAAGATCGGGCAAAGCAGCGTCACCAAGTTCCGGCCATGCAAAGAGATCGGCGTGTCCAACAACGCCGTCTTGCATGCGAAACCGAACCAACACGCCTTCACGAGTCGATCGTGCGATCGCCTTTTCCCAAGCTCCCCGCAAAACCAAATGGTAGCGGTGAACATGGATCATGAACGCGCACCAAGCCAAAGACCTACGCTAAGAGCGATACCAAAGAGCATTTGAACCGCAGCGGCCAAAGCCAAGTAGCGATTCATGATCGGACCAGGCTCGCTCGTCCAAATGCCTCGTACCAAACGACTGACCAGTGGAACCGCGATCAACGGGCCATAAGCCGCCCACGTCCAACCACGCTCTTGGTAGGCAATGCCAATGATAAACGGAGCGTATGCCAAAAGTGTGATTTCGACCTTGGCGAACCTTTGGCCAAATCGAACGGCCAGAGTCTTCTTTCCGACTTTCGCATCTTCCGGAGAATCACGCAGGTTATTGATCGCAATCAAAACCGTCGCGAGAAATCCGACCTGCAGCCCGGCATAGAAAACAAGATCTGTGTAAAACCCCGTGTGCAAGAAGAAGGTTCCGCCAACCGCGATCAAACCAAAAAACAAAATCACGAAAAGATCGCCAAGGCCCAAGTACGCTAGCGGAAACGGGCCTCCCGTGTAGCCATAAGCCAAAGCCAAACTCAAAACTCCGATCACGACGATCGGAAGACCACCGTGCATGACCAGAGGCACACCACAAGCAAACGCCGCAGCTAAGAACAGACCAGCGCCCGTCATCACTTGCTTTCGCGTCAGAAGCCCCGACTGCGTCACCCGCTTAGGCCCCGTGCGCGTTTCCGAGTCCGCGCCCTTATCGAAATCGATCGCGTCGTTGATCAAGTTGGTTGCAATCTGAATACAAAACGAAGCCAGAAGCGCTAACCCAGAGACCCACCACAACACCTGAAAACCGAGCGCTTTGACCATCGCTGTCGCCACCACAATCGGGACGAGAGCCGCCGTTAAGGTCTTCGGGCGAAGGGCAAGCAGCCAGTGTGAAAGGGACGATGACATCGGAGGCGATAGGGGCTTTGTCTGTGCGGTCATAGGCCTCAGTGATAGCGGACCACTCCGGCATCAACAACCAAATTCCTAAGGCGCACGGTCCTTGCAATCCTTCAGGTCAAACAACGCACAGACTTGCGAAATGCCTATGAAACCGAGATACCCCCTCCGGCTTGGGAGGATCAGAAATTTATTTCCCGATCTGTCCAAACCATGGACAGCGGGCCTGCTCGCGCTGGTTTCGACGGGACTCTTCATTTCGCCTGGCGCGTGGGCTCAACTCGGCCCGTGCGAATCCGCCTTCATCACCCAGTCCCAGGCGACACTAGCCCTCGTGGATTCCAATGCGTTTGCGCAGTGGCAAAAGTGGGAGCGTGAAGCGAACGTGAAAATGCATCGCATCGACAAAGCCAAAGTGGCGATTCCGTTCTCCGGCGTGGCCCGAAGCGAAGTCGATATTCAAACCATCGGTGCCTTCGGCGATCTTCCGCAAAACTTGCGCGAATTTCTCTTTCACGACGAAAACGTCATCTGGCCACATCACCCATTTAACAAAAGCGCCAACGTTCCGTTCTTAAATCTCGAAAAGCGAGGCACGCTTCGCGGTGGCCCGACAGCGTCGCGAAGTCTTGTTCTCGAAAAAGGGTCGTTTCTTCGGTATTCGATCAAACTTCCCACGGACACTGTTCACGAAAACCTGCCGGGCCTTGAGGGCGCAAAGATCCGAACCGAAAATGACATCGGAACCGCCATCACACGCGCAACGTACATCCAAGCGCGCGACCGGAGACTTGGTCCCGACCCTAGCTTCGCGATCCTCTTTGACTCGCTGACGGTTGCCGACAAACGCACAGGGCGTGGGTTTCTTCTGCGCGATCTCTCTCGCCTAGACGACGGTCACTACTACCTGCCAGCGTTTGCGATCCCATGGGTCGGAAGAGAAATCGCAGCGCACAACGGGATGGAGTTTAGTGCCTTCTGGCAAAAGCACTATGCGGAAGCCATCGGCGCCATCAAGGCTCGCCTCTTAGTTCGGTATGGACTTCAGATGGAGTCGCCAAACGCTCAGAACTTTTTGATCCAACTTGATCGCGGCTTGAGACCAACCGGTCTCATCCTGATTCGCGACATCAGTGACACACGCTTCGTCGACATCGTCGCAAACGGTCTTGATGTATCGGATCTCATTCTTATCGATATTCGAAACGGGGCTGGCGTCGACTTCAACGTCGAGCCTTTCTGGCAAAACACGTTCATGTACTTCGATCAGGCTCATGAAATCGGTCGAAACCTTTCGGTTCCAAACCCGACATTGAGAAGCTGGGGGAAGGCCCACAACCAAGCCTTCACCGATCAGCTGACAAGAGAAACCGGGCTTCCATTTCAAATGGGCGCATACGAAAACGCGGCCTACCCAGTTTACCGCGTCTTTGAGACAGAAGAGGGTCAAGCCGCCTTAAAGCGTCTTCGATAAGACGGCTTCGACCAGACGGTTTCTTTTACGGAAGTCGCGGGAATTTGGAAAAATCAGGACGACGTTTTTCGAGGTACGCTTTTTTACCTTCCGAGCCTTCGTCGCTCATGTAGTAAAGAAGAGTCGCATTGCCCGCGAAGTCCAAGAGACCGATCTGACCATCGCAGTCCGCGTTGTGAGCGGCTTTCAAGAAGCGAAGAGCCATTGGCGAAAGCGCCAACATCTCACGGCACCACTGAACAGTTTCGACTTCGAGATCCTTAAGAGGGACAACGGTGTTCACGAGGCCCATATCGAGCGCCTGTTTCGCGTTGTATTGACGGCACAAGAACCAAATTTCGCGGGCCTTCTTTTGACCGACGATGCGCGAGAGGTACGAGGAACCTAGACCGCCGTCGAACGAGCCAACCTTGGGACCTGTTTGTCCAAAGCGTGCGTTCTCCGCAGCGATCGAAAGATCGCAAACGACGTGAAGCACATGTCCGCCGCCGATTGCGTAACCCGCGATCATCGCCACGACAGGTTTTGGGCACGAGCGAATGGCTTTTTGCATATCAAGAATGTTCAGACGAGGAATGCCGTCGCCGCCGACGTAACCACCTTCGCCGCGAACGCGCTGATCGCCACCCGAACAAAACGCCATATCGCCTTGGCCGGTGAGAATGATCACGCCGATTTCCGAATCGTCACGAACGACGTCCATCGCGTCCAACAGCTCTTTTACAGTCTGGGGACGAAACGCATTGCGCACTTCGGGACGATCGATCGTGATTTTGGCAATGCCTTGGCCATCTGTTTCCAATCGAATGTCCGAGTAAGACTTAAAGCGCGCCGGTTTCATCGGCTTCCACTTCGCGCCTGCTTTGATCGTCGAAATCGCAGGGTCCGCACTTTTCTTAGAGGCACTTTTCTTGCCCGCGGTTCGAGCCGAAGTAGTTTTAGCTGAAGTAGGATTCGCCGAATTAGTCTTCGTCGTACGACGCTTCGTCATGGAAAGGTCTCCTTTAAACAAATGACCAGGAAGTGGGCCAAGCACTAGCAGGTTTAGACGGACTTGAGTAGTGAGGAAATTTCCGAAGCCACGTCTTCCGATGCTTCGCTAAGAACCCTGTGGCCAGCTCCTAGAACCAATCTATGACGAACTGGCCCGCCACCGGAAGCCGCCGGGCCCAACCACGAGCGGGTCAGTTCCGTGAACTTGGAATCCTCGGTTCCGGTCATAACGGTAAGCGGTCGCTGCAAAGCCCCGCTTGCCATGGACCATTCCAAAAGCGCCTGTCGCTGATCGGGCTGATGCCCAAGCGACCAGATTTCCATCGCGCGAGCCCAAGCTTCGCGCCGTCCTTCAAGACTTCGCGAAATCTTGTCCTCTCGCCCGACGATTTCCGTGTGACGAATCGCTCGGCTACCAGGTTTTAAAACAGCCTGTTCGTTCCAAGCCTTCCAGGTCTCGGCCCAAGGATTCTTTCGCATGCGTTCTGCCCACACGCGATCAAAATCCAAACGCGACTCCCGCCCCGTGCGATCGGCGTTTGCAAGCCCTGGGTTGACCGAAACCAGCAAAGCCGCTCGGTAGAGTTCGGGGTCCGCCAAAATACACGCCGAAGCGAGTCTCGCCCCAAGCGAATACCCCGCGATCATCACCGGTTCCGAACGCTCGCCCGAAAGCATGCGAACAGATCGATTCATCGACCGCGCGAAACTTTCAAAATCCGTGACTTCCTTGCGAGTCGCCCACACCGAAAGATCGGGCGTGACGATCTCAAGCTCCGGATGCTTTTCACCTATATCGTCCCAATCACTTGGCACGCCAAAAAAACCGTGAAGCGCAATGAGGATCATGCCATCTCTCCCTGTGACTGCGCCGCCCAAAACTGCGCCGTCTCGGCTTCACTTGGAACGACTTCCAAAACACACATCGACTCAAGATGTGTTCGCCGATCCGCGAGGTCCGATTGCGACGAGAGTTTGTGGTAGCCCAAGCCCCACATCTTCGCCCAATCCTGAAAACCAATGGCGTGTGCATTTTCAAACGGAGCCGAGCCCGACGGAGCAGCCTTCAAAACCTGTCTAAATATCAGGCCGCCAGAGTTGTTCAAAACGACGATTCGAAGCTTCCAGTTCTTTCGAAGCTCTTCAAACTGTAGCGCCCATGGGCCGGAAAGATCATATAGCGCTGTGAGGTCGCCGATCAAGATCCACGCCTCGCGCAGGCCACCGGCTCCGCGGTCTCCTGCCAAATCACAAGACCCACGCATCAAACCAAGAGCCGTTGATATCTGTCCGTCGATCCCATTTACGCCGCGATTTGCTTCAACCGCGTGCGTGCGACGACGTATCGCCATCCAGTCCCACCAGCGAATCGGAAGACTATTGCCGACATAAACCAGATCGGCGTGTTCCATTTCCTCAGAGAGCGCTCGCACCCAAGCCGGTTCAGAATGCGGAAGCCTTTCTAAAAGCGCCGCAAGTTTCTCTTCTTGTTCGCGATCAGCCCGCAAGAGCTGAACTTCAACCAAACTCCCGTCACGAGTCGTATCGTTGTTCAGTTCGACCGAAGCCAAAAGCGCCTTAAGAGCCGCACCGTCCGCTACCTGAATGTGATGACCACGACCAAGCCCTGCAAATCTCAATGTCGAAACCGAAGTCGTTAAGATTCGCACCTTCGGATCGTCGAGATCGCGCCACACACGGGTCGTGGGAACACCACCAAAGCGGAACGCCTGATTGATTTCACCCTTGAGAATCTTTTGCTGAAGAACACGGTCACCCGAACAAAGCTCCTGCATACGAAGCTCGGCATCGCCACGAAGTCCCGACGAGCCCTCAAGCAAACACGGCATCTTTGTTTTCAAAAGAAACTCGCGAACCGGCGCCCGTTCTTCTTCGGAGAGTTTTCCGACGATCGCCACACCGCCATAGCGAGAACGACGCAGAAGGGACTTCGCTAAAATCTCGCGATCGCGCTCTGTAAAAGGCTTCGCCGTAGCGTTCCTTATATCTTGCGTGGACTTAAGCACAGGCCCGACCACACCGATATCCGAACCGACATCCGAGTAAAGCTCAAACTGGCTATCCTCAGCATCGGCAAGAAGTGGTTCTTCAAAACAAACATTCAAATGCCAAGGACGTGGGCTGCCGGAAGCATCCGAGAACGACGATGGGAGCGAAATCGCGTCGCCTTCTTCGAGGTCGAGCGAACCACCAGCGAAATACGAAAAGATCGCATCTTGTCGCAAGCTTTGCGGAGCACCCGAGAAGCGAAGTCGCTTCGGACGATCCGCCGTGAGCGCGATCAGCGGCACACCCGAAAGATCCGCCTCCGCCATCGCCGAGTGAAGCTCTGTCACCGCTGTTCCCGACGTGGTCACGACAGCCACGGGACGAGCGCTCGCACGCGCGATTCCCAACGCATAAAACGAAGCCGCACGTTCATCAAAAAACGATTCGACCGTGAGCTTCACCGCCGAACGCCTTTTCCACTGATCAAGTGCCACAACCAAAGGGGCATTGCGTGCGCCCGCGCAAACTACAAAGTGTCGCACGCCGCGCGCCACCAGCTCGCGAATCACGCGACTGGCAAATCCCAAGGGCTTGGGCACTTCCCGGCTTAGGCCAAGCGCATCGCCAACCGCCTGACGCTTAGCTTGAAGCTCGACCCATTCTTTTTCCGGCTGACTAGCAGCCACGATTCCGCATCCCGAAAGGATCTCCAATTCGAGACGATCACTCAAAACGCCTTCACTCTTAAAGCGTAGCTGACGAATCGCCACAACGGCTTCCGCTTGGTCCCTGCCCATCACGACAAACGGCGCACCGAAACCCGCACGCGGATTCGGGAGCACGCTATCGTCGACCTGCTTTAAGAGAGAAAGACCAGCCACGCGCGGAGCAACTCCCAGCGCCGGTGTCGGATGCAGGTGTCCAATCAAAGATCGAACGGTTTCGTCAGACGAGGAGCTTGCAAGACGAGCTCGAATGGGAGTGACTAGATGCAAGAGTTGCCGGAAACGAACGGTGCCCGTCTCCCCGATCTCCACACCAGAAGCGCCGGGAAAGTCCGAAAGGCGCTGAGCGATATCTTCGATCACGAGTTCGTGCTCTTCGCGTTCTTTAGAATCGCCCAGTAGCGCGGCTGTGATCTTAGCTGTGATCGTAGCTGCGGCCTCGTCTGCGGCTTCGTCTGTGGCCTTCGCCGGAAGCGGCGCCGTGCCCGCGACCGCCATCGTTTTGATTTCCTGACTCTCAATGCGAAAGAGATCTTCTGGAGTAAGACCGACCACGCCCGAGAACAGCTCTTGGGCCAATCTCCAATGGCCATACACACGAAGGCCCGTTCCATCGGAGGTCGAAAGGGCGTGCAAGAGTCGATCGATCAAGAACTCTTCGATATTTGTCACGGCCGCAAAGCCGCTGGCACAAACAACCGGTACGGCTTTCTTTAAGGTGCCTGCACGCACCTCAGCTTGAATGCGTTCAACCGCTTTAAAGAAACCCGCTTTCTCAGGTGGCTTCCAACTGACCAAAAGACGCGGCGGCTTGGCCGCCGACCCGAACGTCGATTCAGTCACTGATGACCGATGCCGCGAAGCCTTTGGCACAAAAGTTTGTTCCAGATACCGCACCAAGGTTTCACGCGAGACCCGCACCGACCAACTCGCCTCGCCGGGTGCTGTCGCTTGGAGATCAAAAAAATCTGGGTTCCAGATTTTCGCCGGTACCGGCGGCTCGCTCTTAAGAGCCTCTGGACATGGGCCGTGCCCGCCGATCCAAAAAAGATCAGTCGGTTCGCGTAGCTCCAGAATCCAACCATTGCGCAGCCATTCCAGCATCGGGCGAATTACTAACGTGAATTCCGGTGAATTGCACCTGGGTGACCGTTCATCCCGCCCGAAGGGCGCTAAGGCCTTATAAATTCAAGGATTTGTGAAGTTTTCTTGGTTGAGAGTTCCCTGACTTCATGGGAGGATCGGCGACATTTGATGTACACCGTCAACGCAAGACATGGTAGCTGAGACCTCATGACCTTTGAACCGAACAAAACTGCCTCTGACCGCTTTTCACCTCGCACCAAGCAGGTTCGCGTTCGCTGTGGGGGCGGCACCTCTTCTGCGCCTGGTCTCCCGGAACTCGTAATCGGCGGCCAAGGGATCGTCATGATCGCCGGCCCTTGTTCGATCGAAAGCGAAACACACCTTCGCGAAACAGCGGACGCTGTAAAAAACAGCGGCGCAGCTATGCTTCGCGGTGGCGTTTTCAAAATGCGCACGAGCCCCAATAGTTTCCAAGGCATCGGAACGCCAGCGTTCGAATTTCTCGGTCAGGTAAAGACCGACGCCAAACTTCCGATGGTTTGTGAAATCACGGACCCGCGCCAGATCGACCTGATGCTTGAGAGCGTCGATATGTTTCAGGTCGGCTCGCGCAACATGTACAACTACGAACTCTTAAAAGAACTCGGACGTCTTGATCGCCCGGTCATGCTGAAACGCGCATTCGCCGCGACGATCGACGAATGGATTCACGCTGCGGAGTACGTCGTAAAAGGCGGAAACGACCAAGTCGTTCTCTGCGAACGCGGCATTCGCACATTTGAAACAGCAACCCGCAACACGCTGGATCTCAATGCCGTGGCTTGGATCAAGGCTCACACCGACTTTGCGGTTGTCGTTGATCCTTCGCACGGCACTGGTCGCCGCGAACTTGTCCTGCCGATGGCCCTTGCGGGAATCGCGGCTGGTGCGGATGGCCTCATCTGCGAAGTTCACCCGGTTCCAGACAAAGCGCTTTCGGATGCCTTCCAAGCCTTGAGCTTTGAAGACTTCGCCGATCTCTGCGAGCGCGTAGAAGCCGTTGCAAACGCTGTCGGCCGTCCGTTGATCACGACGGATTCTTTTTCCGGGTTCACATCGAAAACTCTGGCCAATGCACCCACTAGCGGAGTGAAGCTCACATGAACGAAGTAAATGGCCCCACTGCCGGTCGTCCCGAGTCGGAAAAAGTTCGCTCGATGTTTTCGCAGATCGCGGGTCGTTATGATCTTGCGAACAACGTTCTTTCTGGCGGCGTTCACCACCTCTGGCGCCAAGACCTCGTCGACTGGTCAGGCGCTAAACCTGGCGACAAAATTCTCGACTGCGCGACAGGAACCGGCGATCTCGCTTTGGAATTTAAATCTGTCGTTGGGCCAAAAGGCGAAGTGACCGGTACCGATTTCTGCGCCGAAATGTTGATCCCCGCGCCAGCAAAAGCCAAAAACCGCGGACTTGAAGTCAGCTTCTCGCAAGCTGACGTCATGAATCTCCCATTCGAAGATAGTTCGTTTGATATCGCGAGCATCTCGTTTGGCATTCGCAATGTTTCCGACCCTGCTAAGGGTATTTCGGAACTCGCGCGAGTCGTAAAACCAGGCGGCCACGTCATGGTGCTTGAATTTGGACAACCCAAACACGATCTCATCGCGAAAGCCTACAATCTCTATTCAGAAAAGGTATTGCCCACGATTGGCGGCCTGCTCACAGGTCAGAAATCAGCGTACGAGTACTTACAGAACTCGTCGGCGCAATTTCCATGTCGTGAAGACTTCGTCGCACTGATGCGCTCTACTGGTCGTTTCCAAACGATTGAATATCGCGCTGTCACCTTCGGCATCGCCTACATCTACAAAGCCCGCGTTTTATAGATACCGCTTCCTCGAGCAAGCACAGCGGAAGCTCTTGCGCGCACAAATGCGCGCTCAAGTTGATTTTACGAGTACCCCGCGTGGACATGTCCCGGTTTTGTCCCAAAAAATTGGACATGTCCCAACAACCCCACCGTTTTTGAGTCTTCAAATTGCGAAAAATCCGCCGAGCGAGCATCTTCCGGGTCAAACGAACGGGAACGATGAATTCGGGCTGCATGCCTGAAAACATCAAACAAATAAGAACGAAGGGGTTCTAAACATGAAAAAGCTTTTGGTAGCTCTCGCTTTGATGGCTTCTAGCACTGCAATGGCAGCAAAATACGAAACAGTAACAGTATGCAACGGCGGAGAGTCTGGCGACGTATGCCACCAAGTTACTTACCGTGTTCGCCCAGCAAGCAAGCCTGAAGTTGTTAAAGAAACTTGCCTCGTTGGCGAAATCGAAGGCCCATGCCCAACAAAATACGGCGTTCCAGGCTGGTTGAAGCGTCTTAACGAAGCATTTGCTCGCGCAGGCTTCACAGCTCCAGAACAAGACGATCTCTATCGCAACTAATCATTCCTTCCGCTAAAAAATTAGCGTGTAGAAATGTACAAAAGGGGCCAGATCGGCCCCTTTTCTTTTTTGTTTTCCCCGTATGTCCCGCGCGTGCTGCCTCATTTGGTGTTAACGAGAAACCCATGTTGAGAGATGAGCCGTTCGAGCTACCGACCTCAATGACGCCCACCACAGACATTGCTGCTGCGGCTGCTGAATACATTTACCTAGATCTGGAAAAATATCTTGGCCCCTTAAACGAAGATCGTCGTCGACTTAAGCACATGGCCAAACGCACAAACATTCACGAGAAAACCTTGAGTCGTTTGGCAAGACGAGAAAATAAACCGACCTACATAACCGTCTTCAAAATATATCGTTTCCTCTTAAACGAAACCGACGATGCAAAAGTTCTCGAACGCGTTCCCGCCGTGGTCGCACAGTATCTCAAACGAGCCAATACACAATCCTTCCGAGAGCACGCCACCTATTCACCAGATCTCGAAGCGGAAATGCGCGCAAACCCGGTACTGGCGGAACTCCTCGTTCTCTGTGCGACCGGCCCGCTGAAACTCAGCTACATCAAATCGCGTTTCGGCGATTTCGGATTGCGACTTGTCGAAAACGGCCTTCGGCGACACATCTTTCAAGCCCTCTCTGGCGGTGAGATCTGTCGGGGCTCCATGCAAGTCAATATGTCACCCGAGACAGTTGCGACCGTTTCCGTACATATGGCGCAAGCTCACCTCAAACCGGAAAACTCATATATCACCGGCGAGAACTTTCTTGGGTTTTATGCGGCTGGGCTGAACGACGAAGCTTATCAAAAGTGGCTAGCGATCGACGCCGAGGCTTTCAAAAAAAAGGTCGCCCTCGCCAAACAAAAAGAGAGCCGCGGTGACATTCGCGCGTTCACTACACAGATCGTTGACCATGCCGAGGTCGAACGCCGCAAACTCGGTCTACCTCAACAAAATCCCAATTTATGCTCTTTCCAAAAAAAGGACCTCTCATGAAAAATGCACTCACACGCGCCCTCTCTCTTCTAGCTGCGCTGATTCTCACCACGCTTCATATATTTTCCGTTCTCGTCCTACAAGCAGGAGTCGCGCAGGCAGACCCGGGTATGGGCGGCTCTGGCGGAGGTCCTCGTGTCGGTCAGTTGGTGACGGTGACAGTTTGTAACGGTGGAGAGTCGGGAGATATATGCCATCAAGTTACTTACCGCGTGCGCCAACCAAGCAAGCCTGAAGCTACCAAAGAAACTTGCTTCTTTGGCGACATCGAAGGTCCTTGCCCAACTAGTTACGGAGTTCCAGAATGGCTGAAACGATTGAATGAGTCGTTCGGCGCTCAAACAGTTCCGAGCAATGACCAGTAAAGTAAACCCTTGGCGATTTGCACCGATCTGACTCGGTACAAAAACGATTGCCTGGCTCATCACGCGAATGAAGTCAGGCAGTTCAGCTTACAAGATGGTACTACCGATCAAGGCGCGACCACAGCACGTGGTCGCAGAGAACAAGCCAGGTCATGGCTTCAAGTACAGGTACGGCGCGCGGAACAATACAAGGATCGTGACGACCGCGCTTTGCTAGATCCATCACTGTGGATGTCGGTTTGAACGCAACCCGTGCGAAGATGGGTTCTCCTGTAGAAAGACCACCGCGTATTCCGCCGTACCGCGCTTCTGTGTTTCGCGTGTCTTGAGTTTCGGAAGCAGACGCTTTGTGAAACTCGGTGCCTTCGGCAGAGGTCGCAGAAAAACCCTCTCCAAACTCAAGGCCATTTGTCGCACCGATACTTAAGTAAGCACCCGCGAGGTCTGCTTTGAGTTTGTGGAACACAGGCTGCCCAAGACCGCGAGGTGGATTGACGACGAAAACTTCCGCGACACCACCGTAGCTCTTTCCCTCTTTCACCGCGTCCACGAGCATGGCTTCCGCACGACGGCTGAGAGACTTTTCAGCGTCGAGCGACGGAAAGCGCGCTGCGAATGAATCGACAAAGTCTCGGAGGCTGCGGGACTCTGATGACTTTTCTGATGGAAAGTCGACAAAGTGAGAATGGATTTCTGCGAGCTCTTTCGCTGTCGGCGCAAGTTCTCCGACTCGCGACACGTAAGCAACTACATCGCAGGCCTGAGTAGGTGGGAGCAAAGCGCGAACGACCTGCTCGGCAATCGCTCCTGCCAAAACACGCGTGGCTGTCTCACGACCAGATGCACGACCACCGCCGCGTAAGTCTGCGTGACCAAACTTATCACGCCAGAGATCGTCGGCGTGACCGATGCGCTTCTTCGTGCCATCGACGACATCTTTGTAGTCGGCAGAGCGTGCGTCTCGGTTTCGAATGATCGCCGCAATCGGCGTCCCCAAAGTTTTTCCTTCGTGAAGGCCAGATAAGATCTCGAACTGATCGGATTCCTGACGAGCTGAAGCCCATGCCGCTTGACCGGGGCGACGACGATCGAGCGCAGCTTGAATCATCTCTAGAGAAACCGAGATGCCCGCAGGACAGCCGTCGATCACACAGCCGATGGCTGGGCCGTGGCTCTCGCCAAACGTGGTCACACGAAAGATCTGACCTGTCTGATTGGCATTCGCCATGAACTGCTCCTTAAGTCTCTACAATCTATTTTCCAGATGCTTGAGCCAAAACTCGCGCTGCTGTTCGGCTTGAACTCGAAACATCGTGAGCCCCGATATGTAGCGAGACTTTGCCTCAATCGCAATCGCACGTGCTTCAGAATCGTCGGTATAAGAAAGATCGATCACCAGACGCGGCTTAAAGGCCGCTGGCCAAGCTCCACGCTGCGCACCGCTGGCCCAAATCACAATCGATGGCGCCCAGCTAAGCTCGACTGGCTGGCTTGCGCGCAAGTGCTGGACACGTCCGCCCACCGAGGCGACCCGCGAGAGAACCGTGTCGAGTGCTGGCAAAACGCCACCACCGCCCCAGACAATCACGTCACGTGGTAGCTCGAGCTGCTGGATCACTTCTTCGGCCTCTTTCCAAAGAGCTTCAAACCCAGCGGCATCCGTCGAAATCGCCTTCCAGCCAGACTTCACGCGAACAACCGTGTTCACCGGCTCTGTCGCAAGGGATTGCGGGTTTGCCGAAAGACCAGCGTCCCCGGCAAAATAGCGAGCGCCAATTTCTTTCAGAGGCGATGTGAGTGCGGCCGCCTTGAGCCCCATTTCTTCAAGAAGCGGAAGTGCGATATCGGCCTCTTCTCTTTTTACAGAGATGGCAAAAACCGGTAACTCATATCCGGTGAAGAACCGATCGTGCTCAAGCGGTGTGAGCGAGTGATGAACCGGATCACCGAGAACGGCTGCAAACGGATAGCGCTTCTCGCCGTCAATCGTTCGAGACGTGAATCTCTCTCGTCGCCACCAGCTAGAGAAACTTGGTTGATCGACGGCGGACCCGGCGCCATCGCGCCAGAAATTTAATGCCTGCGGCACTTCGGAGCCGCGCCAAAGCCGATACCAGGCCCAGCGGGCATGGGGCTCTTGAGCCGGCGACATGGGAAGAAAGATGCGCGTGGATGGCGACTTCATCATCCACTCGTGACAGACCCTCAGATCCGAGAAGTTTTTGGTCTCAAGTGCAAGCTTCATCACCGGAGTATGTTTCACCCCGAGCTGCTCGCGCGATCTTGAAAGTTCGGCCTCAAGACTCTCCCAAGCTGCAAGCCCGTTTGCACCGAGAGGCAGATGGCGACTGGCAACGAATCCCAGGCGCGCGTCGGCCAGCAAATCGTTCAAGTCCTTTGGCAAGTCGCCGAAACTTGGCGCATCGGCACTCTTTGACCCGTCAAACGACCAATCGATCAAGAACGATATCGTCTCAGCGCGAGCCATCTGAAGCTTCACGTGCGCGATCGTGGCTATCGTTTCTTTCGAGGCACGGAAACTGATCAGTAGTCGCTCAGGCGGAAGCGACAAGAGATGCTCCCATAGATGAGAGTATGAATCGTGTGGAAACAAGTCGTCGCGAATTTCGATTCGCGCAACGCCCCATCTCAGGTAGCGCGCGATCGCCGCGACAAAGTTTCCTTTAGGCAAAAGTGTGATCGTGCCGCCAATGGACGAAATGGAATCCTCGTCGAAGAGGTCTCTCGCCCATAGGTGCTCCGCCGGATCACTTGCGCCTTCCGGCATCCAGTACTCACGATCCGCAACCGCGTTATAGCCAGAGGTTCTCGCTTCATAGCGCCGCCGCGACTCTTCGCGAGGATGAAGCTCTGGATCTAAACGTGGTCGACCAAAAAATATCCGGCCATCTGAGTCTGTCTCTCGGCGCACCCAAACTTTTTGCCAAGAATCGTCGAGCTCGCGAACATCGAACCCTGCTCCACAGGAAATAAGAAAAGCCCCGACGCGCGAACGCGACTCCGCATCCGCTTCGCGAAACGCTTTCTTCTCGTAAAAGCGAAATTCGCCTTCGCCGTCTTCTTCAAAAAGCTGACGAGTGGACTTACCGGAAAGCCGTTCGATCTCACGATCCAGGTCGACGGCTGTCGCTCGCGCTCCTAGCCAGTGGGCCCATCTTCTGGCCAAGTCCGTTTTTCCCGTTCCACGATGGCCGATGATGGCGACCTTCGGAGCATCGCCTTCGACGATCGACCAGAACGTCGGAAAACTTTTTGCGACCATCCCACGTCCATGAAATTGAATCGGAGCACCTTGAGCCGCAAACACGGTCGCAGCAAATGCCAAGCGGTGATCGTTCGGCGGGTCGTATTCGAATGCGAAGCCCTCTCGTCTGCCTCTTTCCCACTGCGCTCGTTGTGTCGCAGTAACGGGAGTGATCGCGATGCCATCTGGTCGTGATTCAAATTCGACGCCAAGTAGACGTAAGAGCTTTTCGATTTCAGCAATGCGATCGGTTTCTTTTAATCGAAGATGAGGAGCACCCTTAAGTATCCGAGGCCCTAACCCACAGCTAGCAAGCGCCGCAAGCAACGGAAAGAGATCCGGTGCATCCGTCAAATCCGCCTCTTCCAACTGATGCAAGTGAAAGAATGCTCGGTCTGGCTGCTTGGTGCCATCAACTTGCCCTCGCAAAGACTCGAGCTCTTGCTTGAGGAAGTCCGATTCATCATTTTTGAGATGGGAGGCCATGGGGGCGGCGGCCTTGACGATCGCGGCCAACGTCGCAATCGAGCTTGCGTCGGATTCCGGAACCAGAACCCGACGACCGCGATTCAAAACTTGATCGACCAAGTCTTCCGTCATTTCGATGTAGCCGCGCGACACTTCGTTTTTCCCGACAATCCGAGGGCGAGCGACTGGTTCTAGAATATGCGAGGATGCCAACAACAGAGCCGAGCGAAACTGACTGGATTCCGATCCGTCGACAAGGATCTCCGACTGCGAAGATGATGCCGTCGAGAACTTCGGCCATCCCGCCGCTTCGAGTTTAAGTTTTGTCGGAGCGATCTGCTCAACCTTGGCTCCTACCTGACCTAAGACGCGTACCAATTCCGCGTGTGGCCGCGCCAAGAGACGCTCGCTGCCTGCAATCGTGTAAACGCCTTTTTGCACGGAAAGCCTAGCCAACAAGAAACGAAGGCCAGTACCACTTTCTCCAATATGGAAATCCGTTCCGCCCGAAGCGAGATGCTTAAGAGCCGAGTCCAAAAAAACGACGTCTTCGCCATCAATCGGGCCCGCTTCCCAGTCGAGGATTCGCACCTGTGGATGAAGAGAGCGCAGAATCAAGGCACGCGCCAACCAGGATTTCGAAAACGGAACTCGACCGCGAAAGAAGAACGGTCGCTGAACGCGAATCACTTGAGCCACCCGTTTTGTCGGGCCACTTTCAAAATCTTTTCTACGGAAACCGGTTCGACGACCGTCTTGCCAAGACCCCTTACAAACACGAAACGAACCTCGTCGTTGTTCTTCTGTTTTCGCCCTAAACCGGACGTGCGTTTTTTGTCTTGAAGAAGGCGCTTTCGCGCCTCGGCTGTTTTGATCTTGATCTGTGACTTCTTGATGCTTTTTAGAGGTTCGCTTTGAAGCTTGAGCCAGTCATTTAAGAGTTCGGCTTCACGCATCTTCAGATAGCCTTCGGCCAAAGAAAACTCGATAGCGAAAAGGAAGCCAAGCCATATCGACTCGCCGTGACTTCGGCCCGTCACCGATTCGATCACATGACCAAACGTGTGGCCTAAGTTTAACACCTGCCGAACACCCGTTTTTTCTTTCGGATCTCGGCGCACGGTTTTCATTTTTGCTTCAACCGCAAACGGCAGAGCCTTCCAAAGCAAGAGTGCCGTGCTTCTGACCGCGCGTGATCCATTCGTACCGCGACCAAGCCGAAGGCGCTTCGCCCACGAACCGCCGTCGATCACCGCGATTTTGATCAACTCACCAAACGCGTCCAAAACTTGTTTTCGAGGAAGACTCAGAAGAATCGACTTCACCATCACCGTCATCTCCGACGGATAGAACGTGCCGATCTGGTTTTTTGCGCCACCAAAGTTAAGGCCCGTCTTTCCACCATGACTCGAATCGATGGCCGCGAGCCACGTCGTCGGCATGTGCACGAGTCGAAGTCCCCGCTTGTAAACCGAGGCAAAGAATCCGGCAAAGTCCCCGACGCTGCCGCCGCCGATGGCGAGAACTGTCCACTTCGGGCCGGCCTTGTCTCCGACTTTTTTATGGATCTTCGTCAAAGTCTGTTGAAAGGAGCTAAAAGACTTAAGCCCTTCGCCCGAACGCACCGGGAAACGATATGGAAACGCCGTGACCCAAGGTTTAAAACCAGGCACCGCCGTCATCAGCTTGCGGTCGAAAATCACGATCGTCGTTTCGGGATCGAAATCAGGTTTTCGAGCACGAGGCAGACGATCCAAATAAAGCTGGATGGTTTCCATGGCGCCTAACCTAAAGTGCGATCGGCCTTGAAACAAGCTATGGCCCGATTTTGAAAATTCTGAAGGGGCGGAATCGCCTTCTGGCAGCCCGCATCGGCTATCGAGCACCGGCTCGCAAAGGCACAGCCGGGTTGAATCTCGTAGGGCGATGGTGGCTCCCCTTGAAGTCGCGGAGACTGCCCCGACGCTCCCTCCGCGACAGATACCGAACCAGCCACCGAATCAGCCACCGAAGGGTCTGCGGCCAAAAGTGCCTGGGTATACGGGTGTAAGGGCCGAGCCATGATCTCGTCGGTCTTCCCGGACTCAACCACTCGGCCCAAATAAAGGACCATTGTTCGGTGTGCGAAATAGCGAACCACAGAAAGGTCATGCGAGATGAAAACAATCGAGATCTTTCGAGACTCCTGGAGATCAACCAAGAGATTCAAGATCTGTGCTTGAATCGAAACATCCAATGCCGAAAGCGGCTCGTCCAAAACCAGGACCTTGGCATCCGCAGCCAGAGCCCTTGCGATATTCACACGTTGTCGTTGCCCACCAGAAAGCTGATGCGGCAGCCGAGTCAGATGTTCATCCTGCAATCCTGCCGAAATCGCCAGATCACGTGCGACCGCGTGATCGGTAGGCGTTGAACGAATTCGTTTCTCGCGAATCAAAATCGGCTCGACAATGAGATCACGAACTGCACGACGCGGGTTCAACGAACCCAGTGAATCTTGAAAAACCATCGGGATACTTGCTCCCGAGTGGTTTTGAATGGCGCCCATGTCGGGCGCTTCGAGCCCCACAAGAAGACGAGCCAGAGTGGACTTTCCACAACCGCTCTCACCCACGATCGCCAGCGTTTCCCCGCGCTTCACCTCGAGTGAAATCTCGCGAACAGCATGGACAAACCGACCCGCACCGCCGCCAGCGTAGGATTTTTGAAGATCAGATGCAGATAGGATAACGCCGTCCACTTGCCGCCAGACTGTAGTTACTTCGTGATCACTTGGTCGCGGATTTGAGTTCCGACTTCGCGTCGGTGTACGCTGACTTCACTTCACCCCAAGCTTTTTCGAGGCCCGACTTCATTTTTGTCCATGCTTTGTCGGTCGACTTTTCAAAAGTTTCGTACTTCTTCACGAGATCATCGCGTTGTTTTTCGAGTTTCGCGATCCGTGCTTCCGCGGCCGCTTTGGCTTCTTTAGAGGCCGTCTTCGTGTCGTTCTTAAGTGTTTCGATCTCGCGATTCACTTCTTCGATATTGGTCTTCATACGCTTGGCGAACTCCTCGCGTTTTTCGCCAGCATAAGCGCCCGCCGCTTCAACCGCTTCCACGGTTTCTTTCTTCACTTTATCGGCACTAGCGGACTTTGCGGCATCGGCTTTGACCGTGAGTCCCGCAAGTAAAAGCAGAATCGCGACACCAATTGCCATCGTCCAATCGATTCTTTTATCAGACTTCATCATCACTGATCTCCTTGTAGCAAACACCGTGACTTTCGAGAATTTGCCCCCTCTGCAACAGGTGGCCTCTTCGTAAAGCACGACTCCATCACTTTCTCGCAGCGAGAGGCAAACACGCAACCGGCAATTTGCTCGGTCGAGCGCGGAACGCTTCCCGGGATCGCCGCCAAACGTGGGCGCCTGCCTTCTGATGAGGCTTGGATCTTGGTCGGTCGGGCCCGAAGCAGCGCTTGCGTATAGGGGTGACGAGGGGTTTCAAAAACCATTTCCGAAGGCCCTTGTTCCACGGCGACGCCTGCATAAAAAACGGCAATTTCGTCGCAGACCTTGGCCGCTACCGCCAAATCGTGAGTGACGAAGATCATCGACATATGCCGCTCGTGAATCAGACGCCTTAAGAGTTCAAGAATTTGTGCTTGAACCGTTACGTCCAAGGCCGTTGTCGGTTCATCGGCGATAAGAAGCTCTGGCTCGCTTGCGAGCGCCATCGCAATGGAGACACGCTGACTCATTCCACCCGACATCTGATGCGGATAAGAATTCCAACGCTCTTCGGGAGCCGGAATTCCAACCTCTTTTAAGAGCGACAATCCACGCGCGCGGCGTTCGGCCGCATTGCGAATACCCATCTTGATTTTTAAAACCTCGTCGATCTGAAAACCGACCGTGAACGATGGATTCAAACTCGACATCGGGTCTTGAAAGATCATGGCGATCTCGCGACCACGAATCGTGCGATATTGATCTTCCGTGAGCGCAAGAAGGTCGCGGCCTTTCCATAGGGCTTGGCCTTGAGCCACAGCCCCGTTCGGCAAAAGTCCCATTATCGAAAGTGCTGTCAGAGATTTGCCGGATCCCGATTCGCCCACGACTCCAAGCGATTTGCCTTTTTTCAAAACCAGGTCGATCTCGCGCAAAGGACGGGCACCGTGGATATCCAATGTAAGGCCCCGAATATCAAGCATTCGGTCATCAAGCATCAGGCCTCCTCGCGAGTTTTAAGCTTCGGATCAAAAACGTCGCGCAAGTGATCACCTAGAAGATTGAACGACAAGATCACGATCAAGATGCAAAGACCTGGTGCCGTTACCAGCCATGGCTGACTTTCGACGTAGGCACGAGAATCCGCGAGCATCGTGCCCCACTCCGCCATGGGCGGCCTTGCTCCTAAGCCCAAAAAACCAAGTGCGGCCACGTTGAGAATGCCTTCTCCAAAACCCATCGTTCCCTGAACAAAAATCGGCGCTAGCGAGTTTGGCAGAAGCTCGACCGTCACGATTCGAAAACCACCGGCACCATAGAGTTTTGCAGAAAGCGAGTAAGGCTTAGCCTTCTCTTCGCGGATGGTCGCACGCACCAAGCGGACAACTCCCGGCACAGCCGTCACTGCCGCCGCGATGACAGCGTTCACGAGACTTGGACCCAGGATCGTGACCACAACAATCGCGAGCAAGATACTAGGAAGAGCCATCATCGTGTCCATCAGGCGCAAGATCGCGGCTTCAATGAAACCACCCTTCCAACCGGCAAGAGCTCCCAACACGACACCGATCGTAAGACTCAAAACTGTCACGGCAAAACCAGCCAGAAGAGAAATGCGCGCGCCGTGTATCAGGCGTGAAAAAAGATCGCGCCCGACATCGTCTGTCCCCAAAAGAAATCGCGAATCCCAGCCCTCTAAGAAAAACGGCGGAAGCGAGTATGCTCCCTCGAAAGTTCGCGCCGGATCATAGGGCGCAATCAACGGAGCGAAGATCGCAAAGAAAGTGGTCAAGCCGAGCAGAGCCATCGCCACAATGATAAGTGGACCACCGAGATTGCGACGGATTGAACGCAAGGCCTCCTGAGTCACTCTCATCCACGCCCCCGAGACCTTGGCGAGATGAAGTAGTAGAAAATCTCGACAAGCAAGCTTGTTGTCAGCACCACAACAGCCACCATAAGGATTCCACCTTGAATGACCGGGTAGTCACGCGAAAGCACGGCCGACACCAACCAGCGGCCAAGGCCTGGCCACGAGAAAATCGTCTCGGTCAAAATCGCTCCGGTTAGAATCGTTCCAAGCATAAGACCGATCACTGTCACCACGGGAATCAAGGCGTTTCGTAAAGCATGCAGAGCCACCACGCGAAATCTCGAAAGCCCTTTGGCGCGAGCCGTGCGCACGTAGTCTTCACCCAAAACTTCGAGCAGACTTGAACGCGTCATACGCGCAATCACAGCCAGGGGTACCGTCGCCAAAACGCTGGCCGGCAAAAGCAGATGGTGGATCACACTCTTAAAAGCGGCCCATGATTCCGCAAGACTGCCGGGCATCAACCACGAGTCCACGAGCAAAAGTCCGGACTTCAAAATCACGTCGTGTTCAACGCCGATGCGGCCAGAGACCGGCAACCACGCAAGCTTCACACTGAAGATTACAATGGCCATGAGGCCCCACCAAAAAATCGGCATCGAATAGAAACTGACTGCAAGCCCCATCGAAAGACGATCAAAGAGTCGACCGCGATGAAGAGCCGCAAAAATCCCGAGAGGCACGCCGACGAGAGTTGCAAGCATCAGGGCCGTCAAGCCAAGCTCCGCAGTCGCGGCAAGCCGCTCTAGGAATTCCGCTCCGACCGAACGGCCTGAAAGAATCGAGACACCTAAGTCCCCTTTGAGAGCATTCCAAACAAAGAGGCCGTATTGTTCGACAAGGGGACGATCAAGCCCGATGCGGGCTTTTAACTCTGCGATAGCTTCTGGCGAAGCCCCACGTTCTCCGATCAGCAAAGTCACGGGATCGCCTGGCACAAGACGAATCAGAAAAAACGCGACAAGCGTGATTCCAAACAGCGTTGTCGCAATCTGTCCAAACTTAAAGGCCCGTGACATCCGTCGCTATCACTTCTTCTCGACAACAACGCTGCCGAAGTAGTCCGTACCAAATGGCGACATCGAATAACCTTTCACGCGTTTTTCCATCGCACGAAAAGCTTTGGCATGTGCGAGAGTCACCCAAGGAAGTTCTTTCTTAAAGACTTCCTGCGCCTTCATGTAAAGCTGAGTGCGTGTCGCTTGATCGGGAGCCTGGCGCGCATCCGTCACGAGTTTGTCGAATTCTTTATTGCACCAACGCGCGTAGTTCGAACCACCTTTGATCGCGGCACAGCCAAGAAGTGTTCCCAAGAAGTTGTCAGGGTCGCCATTGTCGCCCGTCCAACCGATGAGAAGCATGTCGTGTTCACCTTTGCGTGCCTTGTCCAGATAGGTTCCCCACTCGTAAGAAACGAGCTTCGCTTTGATTCCGATGGTCGCGAGATCAGCCTGCATCATCTCCGCCATCTTCTTCGCATTGGGATTGTACGGACGAGAAACCGGCATATACCAAAGCGTTGTTTCAAACCCGTTCGGGAATCCAGCATCGGCCAAGAGCTTCTTGGCACCAGCTATATCGAAGTCGATGTCTTTGATCGATTTATTGTAAGACCACATCGCTGGCGGAATCGGATTCACCGCAACTGTCGCTTGCCCCTGATAAATCGCATCGAGGTACGTTTTTCGGTTCAGAGCTTTCGCAATCGCCTCACGAACACGGCGATCACCAAGCGGTTTCTTTTCGACATTCAATGCGAGATAGCCAACATTGAGGCCCTCTTGTTCGATAACCGAAAGCTTCATTTCTTTTTTAATGGAAGGGATATCGAGCACCGATGGCTCGGCCACGAATTGACATTCGCCACGTTTCAGTTTCTGCGTGCGAACACTTGGATCAGTTGTGATCGCAAAGATCAGGCGCTCGATTTTTGGCTTGCCCTCAAAGTATCCTTCGTGGGCCTCAAAACGGATCTGCGAGTCTTTTTCGTAGCGAACAAATTTAAACGGTCCCGTACCGACAGGTTCGAGATCGATCTTTTCAAGAGTTTTCGCCTTTTGCAGCTGATCACCATACTCCGCCGAAAGGATCGACGCGAAATCCATTGCCATATTGGCGATGAAGGGTGTCTCAGGGCGCGTAAGAACAAACGTGACCGTGTGGTCATCGACCTTCTTCACTTCTTTTACGAGTTTGTCCATCTCCATCGAAGTGAAGTACTCGTACACGCCGCCATTTACGGTATGGAATGGATGATCTTTCTTCATCATGCGACCAAAAGTGAAAACGACGTCATCCGCATTGAACGAACGAGTCGGCTTAAAGAACGATGTCGTATGAAACGGAACACCTTTACGAAGTTTAAAAGTGATTTGCAGTTTATCTTTCGACGTCGTCCAAGACTCGGCAAGCGACGGCAACACTTTGGTTCCGCCCTTTTCGAAATCGACGAGGCGGTTATAGATCGTGCGCGAACTTGCGTTGAACGTCGGACCGTCGGAACCCATCTGCGGGTTGAAGGTACGAGGGCTTCCCTCTGAGCAGTAGACGAATGTCGATGCGGATACCGCTTGAGCAGCAAGCAAGGATGTGAGCGCGCCGACGATTGCGACAGCCAAACCTGATGGTTTCAGACCTGATGATTTCACGGGACAACTCCTCTCGATCTTGAGGTCGAATTTGATAACGATTTTAGCGACTCCCTAGATTCCCCCTTGCCAGATTAGAAGGTCAACACTCCTCAATATTGCACAGCAGAACTGGCTCTTTCTCGCCCTGCTGTCTGACGGAAATCGTCTCTTCCCCCTGGGATCAACCGACACGTCGGTTCGGCTTTCGCCATAGGGGCTTGCCACCTTGAAACGAAAGCGCTCAGGATCGATGGCCATCCAAAACTTCGACAGGGCGCCTGGAAGTCGTCCTCAAACCGGGCGATACGGTATGGCATATGTACCAGTGTAAGCAATGCGACAGCCTTGCTTCGATGCGTCCCAATTCAAACAACCGCCAAGAGTGTCCCTCTTGCGGAAAGCCACACTCGAAAAACGATCAATCAGAACCACGTATTCTCCCCGAACATTTCACCGATTCTTCTGGTCGCATTCATCTGATCTACACCGATGCATTGATCCGCCAAGGCGACGTTACAAAAAAGTACGCGGACTCCGGCGCACATTGGACTTGCTCATATTGCGACTCATCGGCGTTTCAGATTATGGCCAGCTGCCCTGGGTGCGGTGCGGGCAAGCCCTCGCTTATGACGCCCGGTCGATTTAAAAATTACGCCGAAGCCAATCCAGCAGACCCAGTTACCGGCGTTCCGCTTTCAACAGGAACAGCTGCCGCCACTCAAGCAATGGCAACGGCCGCAGCAGCAGTGGCACAGGGGAAACCGATCACATCCGCACGTGGCATTGGGCCGATTCGTTCGGTCAATGTTCAACAATCCGCCCGGCCAAGCTTTTTAAGAACCCGAGGCGGTATGATGCTAGTGAGCGCGGCGGCAACCGGCGCACTTGGATTCGTCTGGTGGGGAACACAGAGCTACACTTTGCCCGCAACCGTCACACGTCTCGACGGAGACACCGCGTACATCTCTTACGCCGATACCGATGGCGAGCAGATCACTCTCGATTTCACAGCGATGACGGGTGGACCGGGACAAGTTCGCAAATGGCGCGTGGGTGATAGCCTCACTCTCCACTTTAGAAACCTCGGCGGTCTCAAAGGTGGCGAGGCCTTTGATGGAACACTTGTTAAACAAGGCTCCAATTGATCGGAGCCTCACCGCGTGCGGTGAGGTACGTGTTGATCTTAGAAAACGGGCGACTACCGAAAAAGCCCCGATGCGCGGAGAGCGGCGAAGGATGCACGCTCTCAAGCACGAGGTGTTTTTTTCGATCGACAAACGCCGCTTTCTTTTGCGCGTAAGAACCCCATAGCACGAACGCAACACCCTCGCGGCGTTCAGCCACTTCGCGAATCACGCGATCTGTGAACTGTTCCCACCCGCGCCCCTGATGTGAGGCCGCTTGGTTTTCACGAACCGTGAGAACGCTGTTGAGCAAAAGCACACCTTGATCCGCCCACTTTTGAAGACAGCCATCTTTTGCGCGAGGAATTCCGAGATCGGACTCCATTTCTTTATAGATGTTCACCAAGGACGGCGGTAGCGCCACTCCCGACCTCACCGAGAAACATAGACCGTGCGCCTGGCCCACGCCGTGATAGGGGTCCTGCCCCAAAATCACGACACGAACTTTATCAAAAGGTGTTGTGTTCAAAGCCGTGAAGTACTCATTCTTTTGCGGAAAAACCGTCTTCCCGCCAGCGTACTCGGACTTCAGAAACTCGCGAAGCTTTGCCATGTGCGGTTTTTCAAACTCATCACCCATGACATCGAGCCATGAGGCTTCGACTTGAGGAACTTTGGATTTCGCGAAAACTTCTGCCGTGGAATTCATCACCACAAGATCCAAACACACTCGCCCACAACCACGCACCCCGTTATGCCACTGGTCATTGGTCTAGCTCGAACGGACTCCTAACAGAGTCCGATGAGTTCTTACTTCCATTCACATGATTCTCGTCAGTAGGCTTTAGACCAGGATTCGGTTTCCACCTGTAGGCCAATGGAGGGTCTTATGCGTTCGGGAATTCTTATGTCTCGTGTCCTGATTTTGGTGTTGGCGATTTTGGCCGCACCTTTCACGACGGAGGCCCGCGACGCCTCATGGTTCCTCGGAAACGAGATCGACCTCAGGATCTCGGCCTTCCCCTTCACGCCGGACGAAAACATCACGACCGGCTCACTCTGCACCACCAGCGATTCGGACTTTCAAGAGTTCCGCTACGCCGAGCAGATCCCTTACTGCAAACGATCGGTTAGCTCATCCGACAAAGATCAAGTGTATCAGCGCTACGGCGTCTCGCAGAAATGCCGGAAAGAATACACCATCGATCACTTTATCCCTCTGTCCATCGGTGGCACCAATCGCGCCAACAACCTTTGGCCCGAGCCGAAATCTATCAAAGCTCTAAGGAAAAACCTCGAGCTCGAACTCTTTCAGGCCGTAAACGCCGGCCGCATGACACAAGCCGAGGCCGTAGAACGAATTCGCGAAGCGAAATTCAACCCTCCGGTACGCAACCCAGCACGTTTCAAGTTCTGCTTGTAACCGCCCTAGGGCCAGTCTCACGTACCGGCCCATGAGAAATTCTTCGCAACTTAGCGAAAAACATCGAGAATATCCGGCAGGAGACACACTTTCATGAGCGAGATCCCTGCCAGCGCTAAAGAAGATCCCAGCAAAGGGTTCAAGCAACAACGCTCGATGCGAAACATCCTGCTCAGGCCGGAGTTTCAGCTCAAGTACTCGTTCTACTTCGTCGGCATCACACTGATCACAATGGGTGGTGTCTTCTTGCTGTTCCTGCTTTCGCTGGAAGATATGATCTCCACTCTCGCCGTCGTCTATCGCATCGAGCCCGAGGTGATCGGCGCGATTCAAGACTCTCTTCGCACGGCGACGTTCACCACGATCATCGTCGGCGCACTGTTTGGACTGATCTCCGTTTCTCTTGGCATCATTCTCACGCACCGCCTGATCGGGCCGATGGTTCCAATTCGTCGCCTGATTCAGCAGCTCTCCGAAGGGCAGTACGGCATCCAAGGACGCCTCCGCAACAAAGACGACTACCAAGATGTCATGAATGATCTCAATCGCCTGTCGCTAAAACTCTCCGAGCGCCACGGCAACCAACCCGTCGACCATAAGAACGACGAGTCGACCGACAAAGCCACTAGCTAACAGCGCTTCGGCCGGATTTATGTAACCGGATCGTAGTAAAGAATTGCCCCACCGTTGATCAGCTCTTCACCATTTTGATTCGTCACGCGTGAAGCCACTTTGATGATGGGCTTATCCGCACGCACATGAATGATGCTGATTTCCGCGGTCACCGTGTCACCGATGTAGCACGGCCCTTTGTAGCGAATGTCTTGGCTGATGATGATCGTGCCAGGCCCTGGCAAGTGCATCCCCGCCACACGCGAAAGCAGCCCACCCAAAATCATGCCGTGAGCGATGCGTTTTCCGAATCGTGTTTTGGCAGCGAATTCGTCGTCGACGTGAACAGGATTCCGATCGCCCGAAAGGTCGGCAAACGCCTTCACCATTTCGTCTGTGATCGTGACGGTAACAGATTCCTTCTGTCCAACTTTGAACGTGCGACGTTCTCCCATGAACCCTCTCCCCTTGAAGTTCGACTAAAGCTTTTTGTCGGCAACCAGCTTGCGTGCCTTGGCAAACGACTCTGGCGCCACGTAGATACGCTCGATCATGCGAGTCTCTTCGTATTTTTGAAAAACCCGCGTGACCTTTTCAATCGGCACCGGCTTTTCGCGCTGATCGTATTGGTCGACGACGAAAATCGGAAACGCCTCTTGGTCTTGAGTCGCATGGTACTTTGACAAACGAGTCGCCGAACCACTTTGAATCGTGCGAATACCTTCGGCCTCCAGCACTTCGCAAATCTTGCGTGGTCGCGTGGTTTTCTCTGTCGTGTGAATCTCCGTGAGCATGCGGTACGGACGACGATCCGCAATGCGTTTGGCCCACTCATTCTTCTGTTCCGCGAGATGCTCGTACAAGGAGTAATCCGAGCAGCGAAGGTAGTCTTCGATTCCCGACGGCAAATGGTACTTGCAATCACTCGATCCCAAGTACCGCTGAAGCATTTCCTCGAAGATGATGCTCTTGTGATGGAAATAGACCATCAGATACATGTGATGTCGCGAAATCAAAAAATCATCGAAGGTGTAAAGCGCGCGGCGATTGAGCGCCAGGTGCACACGACCTTTGGACTCGTGGAATGTCAGGTTGCCGATCAGCCATTCAAGTTCGACGCGTCCATAGTTGGTTCCGCAAAAGTAGGCGTCTCGCTCGAGGTAATCCATACGGTCGACATCCATCTCGCTGGAAACCACCTGCGAGAGAATCGGACGAAAATCCAACCCCTGATCAAAGAAGAAGTCATCCGGCGCTTTCAAGCCCCGGTCGATCAGACAAGCGACGTGCAGGCCCGTAATCTCCTTGGACGAAGTCTCAAGACATTTCGCCAAGTCGGAATCAGTCACCATTTTGATCGTGTAATCTTCGTGCGTCGCCTTGCGAGCGGCGTCGACCGCATAGCCACGTTCACGCGCGGAGTAAGCCTTGATCTTTAACTGACCCACCGGTGGCATCACTTCTTCCGTGGTATGCGAAAGCGGACCGTGACCGATATCGTGCAAAAGCGCGCCCAGGCGAACCGCACTTCGCAGGCGTGTGCGGGCAGCCTCATTGGAAAATTTGAATTCGCGGAAAATGGAATCAAACGCGCGTCCCGCCAAGTGCATGACACCAAGAGAGTGCAAGAAGCGCGAGTGCGAAGCGCCGGGGAAACTATACTCCGCAAAACCGAGCTGCTTGATCTGCCTTAGGCGTTGAAACTCTCGCGTCTCGAGGATTGCTTCCTCGACCTCGCTTAAGACGATCGAGCCATGAATCGGGTCTTTGATTTCCATTGAGACGGTGTACCCGGAACCACGCCGCAATTTCAGGCGTGATGCATTGCAAAATACCCACTGCACGCCGTGTTTCAGGTTGCTCAAACACGAGGCGAACGGTTTAGGCTAAGGCCACATAATGGACCCTTTCCAGAGAGGAAGAATTATGATTCATCGCACTCGCGTTTTGCATGCCACTTCACTTGTCGCCGCAGCTCTTATGGCGCTCACATTTTCGACTTCGTCTGGTGCATCGACTGGCCATCCGCCAGGAACAGACCCCATCTCCGCTCCTCGTCGACCGGTTCCGGGATTCAAGGTACCTTCGAAGCTCACGGCTCGAATGCCCATCCCTCAGGACATCAAGGACTTCCTCGATCGCGACTTCCGCTCGCGTTATCCGGTGGCTTCGCCGCTGAAAATCGACGTCGCCCAGGCCGATGTCCAGATGTACCAAGTTTCAAATGTTCTCAATGGTTACGGTGGGTTCGACCAACGACACAGTTTTCGAGTCGTGGTTTATCACGCCGATCGTTCGCTGGTGAATGTGGACATCGCCATCTACGAGCGCACGATGTTCGAGATCGATCAAGAGCCGATCTTGCTCGAGTGGTTCCGCATCGCTGGAATCGTTCGCTAGACGCCGCTGACCGGCCTGCGCGTGTTAGCCAGCGCGTTAGGCCATCGGTCTTGTGGCCTTCGGGCCGGATTTCCAATTCGGATAATTGAATCTCTCAGCCGAGTGCGCAAAAGTGCCGGCTGCTCGAAGCGAGCAGGAGGGACATGTATGGAAACAGAAACTTCCAAAATGGCAAAAAACAACTCCGCGACCACGGCCGCTGGAGTTCAATCGACCATCCGACAAACAAGCCCTGAGTACCACGTCGACAACGTGTATCTCGATCTCGTCCGCCGCATCTTTGCCGAAGGCGAGACGAAGTCCGATCGCACCGGCACCGGCACGATCAGCGTGTTTGGCCACCAGATGCGTTTTGACTTAAGCAAAGGCTTCCCGCTGCTGACGACCAAGAAGTGCCACACACGTTCGATCGTTCATGAACTTCTTTGGTTCCTCAAGGGCGACACCAACATCAAATATCTCACCGACAACAAAGTTTCGATCTGGGACGAATGGGCTGACGAAAACGGCAACCTCGGACCCGTTTACGGAAAACAGTGGCGCTCGTGGGAAACCGCAGACGGCCGCACGATCGATCAAATCGCAAATGTCCTTGAGTCGATCAAAAACAATCCCGACTCTCGCCGACACCTCGTCGTCGCTTTCAACCCGGGCGATGTCGACAAGATGGCGCTTCCGCCATGTCATGCTTTCTTCCAATTCTACGTCGCAAACGGAAAACTCTCGCTGCAAATGTATCAGCGCAGCGCCGACGTTTTCTTGGGTGTGCCTTTCAATATCGCGAGCTACGCGCTCTTGTGCCTGATGATGGCGCAAGTGACGGGGCTGCAACCGGGTGAGTTCATTCACACGCTCGGCGACGCGCACTTGTACTCGAATCACCTTGAGCAAGCAAAACTGCAACTCACGCGCGAGCCGCGCGCGATGCCAGTTATGAAACTCAACCCGGATGTGAAATCGCTTTTCGACTTCAAGTTCGAAGACTTTGAACTTGTCGGATATGATCCACACCCCGCAATCAAAGCAGAAGTCGCCGTATGATTCTGACCGCGATCGCCGCCATGGGATCCAATCGCATCATCGGTCGCGATGGCGATCTCCCCTGGCATATCCCAGAAGACATGCGCTTCTTTCGTCAAACGACGAAAGGCAGCGTGATGATCATGGGGCGAAAAACTCTTGAATCTTTCCCGGGCCTTTTGCCCGGGCGCTTTCACATCATCGTCACCCGGCGCTCCGACTACATGCCGCCCAAGGCGATCGTCGGCGATAGCGACCAGTACCTTGTCGTGCAAAGTGTCCAAGAAGCGCTTGCGGCCGCCGAAGCCCTGCTGGAATCCGAGTCCGATTGGGGAACGGAAGTCTTCAATATCGGCGGCGGCGAAATGTATGCGGCCCTGCTACCGGCGACAGATAAGATTCTGCTGACGGAAATCGACCTTGCGGCCGACGGCGATGCTCACTTTCCCCGTTGGCACGAAGGCGACTTCGAAGAACGCTCGCGGCGCGAAGGCGCTGATAGCGGAACAAACGGCCTACCGACCTACCAGTTTGTGACCTACGAAAGAACAGCCCCCAAGGGTGAACTCGATTAATCCTGAGATTCCCTGTATACTGAGTCCATGAAGAACTTGGTGTTGTTGTGGGGCTGGGTTGTGTTTTTCCCAGTACTGGCCCCCGTCATCGCACTGCCTCTCTTGGTCCTACTTGGAAGGGCCGTGCGTTCGCTTTCGGCGAAAGTGAATACGGCGCTTTTGTTCTTCGGCGTCTGTGCCCTTCTGGGAGGTATCGCTTACGGAAACCTCCGCTATGGGCGAGAGCTCTTCTTCGATTTTCTTAAGACGAACGGCGAGGCGCATATCGCAAAAGTCTCTGACGTACGTCGCTCAAGCAGTCTCGGCGGAGGCGGCACACTGGAAGTGGGCCTGCTCTATAACTCTCCCATCACTGGCGAAATGAGCATCACGATCCCTCTCACGGCCACCCGTGTCCTACCTGATATCGACGGCCTCGACTTCGCTCCTGAAATTGGTGACACCATCAGCCTCTACGTCTACCCGCAGGCCGAGCGTGTCTTGATGATCGATTCCGACCCAAAAAAAAGCTCCTACGGAGCCAAGCTTCGGTGCGTCCTTTTGCAAAGACGTTTTGACCGAGCCCAATTGCGCCTAAAGGCCTCCGACCCACCTACGCTAGAAATTCGCGAAGCCTACATCCAGGCGATCAAAGATCTTCTGGAAACCACATGTCCCAACCTCGAGCAGCGCAATCACCTGCGCGGCCTGCTTTCTACGTTCCGCTAAGGACCAAGGTCCAAAAAATCTCAATCCGAGAATTTTGCCCTCAAGCCTCATCTTGAGACACCGATGAGAGATATAGGAAGGCAAGAACCCTAGATCGAAACCAAGTACGGCTTCGATCCCGCAGATCAAGGATGATCGGCGGAACTTCAAGGAGGAGGATGTATGGGTCTGCGGATCAATACCAACGTAGCCTCACTAAATGCCCAGCGAAACTTGCTGGGGACTAAGTGGGGACTCGACAAGAGTCTAGAACGCTTGTCGTCAGGCTACCGAATCAACCGCGCCGGTGACGACGCAGCTGGTTTGGCAATCAGTGAAAACTTGAGAGCGCAAGTGCGCGGTCTCAAGCAAGCATCGCGAAACGCACAAGACGGCGTTTCACTTGTACAAGTCGCAGAAGGTGGCTTGAACGAAGTGAGCTCGATCTTGATTCGTCTCCGAGAACTCGCGGTCCAAGCCGCTTCAGACACGATCGGCCCTGTTGAGAGACAATTCCTCAACGTGGAATACGATCAGCTGGTCTCGGAAATCGATCGTATCGCCGACGCGACCGAGTTCAACGGCACACCGCTGTTGGCAGGTACCGGTTCGGTTCTCGACTTCCAAGTCGGAACTCGAAACGATCCAAATATCGATCGTCTCTCATTCGACGCTTCAAAAGCTGATGCAAACAGCGCAGCTCTCGGCGTCAACCTCACAAGTGTCGCGGACAAAGCGTCGGCACAGAATAGTTTGTCGGCGATCGACTCAGCTATTGTGAGCGTTTCGGCGATGCGAGCGGATTTTGGTGCCATCCAAAACCGTCTGCAATCGACGATTGGTAACATCGCAGTGTCGGTAGAGAACCTATCAGCGGCGAACTCACGGATTCGTGACGTGGACGTTGCGGAAGAAACGGCAGAAATGACTCGCAACAACATCTTGTTGCAAGCGGGCACTTCGGTTCTTGCGCAAGCGAACCAAACCTCGAATACAGCTCTCTCGCTCTTGAACCGTACGTTCCAAGGTTGATGAACTCTAACCAACCGTAAAACTTAGTAGGGGTTAGCCCCTTCTAGTGACTGACTGAATTACTGTTTCCTGCTAGTGGGGAGGATTTAACCTCCCCACGTTTAAAGCGGAATCAGTCTACATAACGGCGATCCGATATCTAATCAGATATCCGACATCGCGATCTCAGATATCATGGATATCTGAAGGTGCTTTCGTGCACCACCCGAGCGCAAGCTCTTGCTACGCTCTCTGCTCGCCTCGTATGGCGAAAACATCTTCCCACTAAAAAATAAAAACCAGACTTTTTCAGGACTCTTCTCTTTGTTCACAAATGCCGATGAGAAATCGGGAGTGTGCATGGTGCGCGCGACCAGAAATGAACAAACCGCGAGATGCAGAATGCGTCTCATTGCCAGGGTTGGCAGCGATCAAGGAGGAACGCAGATGACACAAGGAGGGTAGTATGGGTTTGAGGATTTCAACCAATGTGGCGTCATTGAACGCACAGAAGAACTTGGTTGGGACGCAGCGAGGAATGAATCAGAGCTTGGCTCGTTTGAGCTCAGGTTTCCGAATCAACCAAGCTGCTGATGATGCCGCGGGACTCGCGATCAGCGAAAACCTGCGCGGACAGATTCGGGGCTTGAGACAAGCTCACCGCAACGCGAACGACGGGATCTCGCTCGTTCAGGTTGCAGAAGGCGGTCTCAATGAAGTTTCGAACATGATCATTCGCCTACGCGAATTGGCTGTTCAAGCTTCGTCGGACACAATCGGCGACACAGAACGAAAGTTCCTCGACGTCGAATATCAACAGCTGAAGTCCGAGATCCAGCGAGTCACCGAAGTCACGAAATTCAACGGACGCGATCTGTTGAATGGAACTGGCGGCGTTATCGACATCCAAGTTGGAACGAATAACGATCCTTTCAAAGATCGAATTTCGTTCAATGCCTCGGCAGCTAACGCAAGTCTCGATGCTCTTGGACTCTCAGCCGAGTCTCTAGCAGAAAAGACTTCCGCTCAGACGAGCATGGATGTTCTGGATCGCGCATTGGTATCGGTGAATGCAATTCGCGCCAACTTCGGCGCGATGCAAAACCGCCTCCAATCGACGGCAGCAAATATTGCGATCTCGGATGAAAACTTGTCGGCAGCGAACTCACGAATCCGTGACGCCGACATCGCCGCAGAGAGCGCGGAACTCACTCGCAACAACATCTTGTTGCAAGCCGGAGTCTCGGTTCTCGGCCAAGCGAACAACATGTCCAACGTCGCACTGAAGCTCTTGAGCTAAACGATTCAAGAGTCACAAAAGAGGAGGGCCTCACCGCCCTCCTCTTTCTTTTTGGGCGCTTTCGACACGAAATCCACAGAAAGCATTCGAAAAATATATAGAGACGCCCCTCACGAGGTCGTTATTTCGATCTCAGCCAATGAGTCATTGTTCCTTGCAACATGCTCGGCTAGCACCCTCTCCAAACACTTACACCCAGGAGGGATGTTATGAAATCGATGCTCGCAGCTCTTTCACTCGGCCTATTTGGCAGTCTATTTGGCTCTAGCGCGTTCGCAGCGGCACAAGGCCATGTATGGGAGTTCGGCAAGTTTGTAGCCGGGCCAAACGTTACTCTGATCGTTCAACTGGATCTTCGGGCACAACGAAACATGATCGCCAACGTCACCTGCTTTGCAAATGACACAGGTGAAGTCGCAACCGTTTCAACAGAAGGTTCTGTAAAATACGTGAACAACCAGATCATCAACAACGGAGCGGCGGAAACCAAGAACGCAGTTCCTTTCAACGGCCGCACATGCTCGGCGGTTATTCCCGCCGGCCGCGTGATGACGTTCCAAGTGATTGATGACAACCATCTCTCCGTGATCGGAGATCCGTTCTTCGCAGATCCAACGATTTGGACGAAGGTTCAATAAGTCGTTATTTGCGAATGTAATTGCGGAAAGCCAAAAGACCTAGGATTCCGGCAAGGCCAAAAAAGAGCGCCGATAAGACCGGAATCCCCGCAAACAAGTGCCCGCGCTCAAGAAACATCGTCGCGCTTCCCGAAAGAATCAGGCTTCCGATGACGAGGCCCAGGAACATGAGATTGGAAGATTTCTCGAGCGTTCGTTTTACTTCTTCGAGTTCCACGAGGCTTAAGCGAAACGCGAAGTCCGGGTGATTCACTCGGCGAACAAACTGCCGAACCTGACGAGGCAATGTTTTTAACAAAACCGCCGAATCACGCCCAAACCCAAGGGCCTCATCTTTCAAACGCTGCGGATCGAGACGACTCTCCGCGATTTCCGAAGTAAACGCGAGTGCATGCGGCAAAAGATCGAAGTCGTCTTGAATCGCGCGCCCCATCCCCTCCACTGTCACGATCGATTTAAAGAACAGCATGAGTTCGCTTGGAACCACCAGATGGTGCTTCGCCGCGATCGCGGTCGTCGACATCAAGAGTCGACCAAGATTCACACTCTTAAGATTCAACCCGAAGTGCGGAGCCAAAAGCCCTTGAAGATCTTTGGAGAACTCGTCGATGTCGATTGCGTCGTTAAACGGCGCGAGGTCGACGTACTCATACGCCAAACGTTCGTAGTCTTCGGCATACAGTGCGACGAACATATTCGCGATCGCATCGCGCACACGATGCCCAAGACGTCCGACGATTCCAAAGTCGATCAGACCGATGCGACTGTCGGGCATGATAAAGATATTCCCCGCGTGCAGGTCACCGTGGAAAAGCCCGTGAACAAACACTTGGCGGAAATACGAATGAATCGCCGAACGCATAATCTCGTCACGATTCACACCCTCTTGCTTCAAAGCGCCTGGCTGCGAAAGCGCGATGCCGTCCAGCGTTTCAAGCACAATCACTTTCGGGCCTGAATACTCCAAGTACACATGCGGAATCTTCACCGACTGGTCATCGCGGAAGTTTTGTTGAAAACGACGAATATTGTTCGCTTCGACCGTGAAGTTCGTTTCAAGCTCGAGCGTCTTAAAGAGTTCGTCGACGATGCCAACTGGGTTGAACGCCGCCGCCTCTGGAACAAACGCAGCCAAACGCTCGGCCAAGAAATACAAAACACCGATGTCATTTCGAATAACGTCAGCAATACCAGGGCGCTGAACTTTGACTACAACCCTCGTGCCGTCTTTCAAAACCGCGCGATAAACCTGCCCAATACTAGCCGCACCGATGGGGTTACGATCAAACTCCGCGAAGATCGATTCGAACTCGCGGCCGTACTGCACTTCCAGTGTTTCCCGCATGCGTTCAAACGGCAAAGCCGACACACGATCGTGAAGCCGCTTGAACTCTTCGACGAAGTCTTCCGGAACCAGATCTGGCCGCGTTGCCAATAGCTGACCCAGCTTCACAAACGTGGGGCCGAGCTCCTCAAACGCCATGCGAATACGTTCTGCCGCCGAAAACTGCTCGGCATCGATTCCGCTAAGACGTTCAACGATGAATTTACCTAGACGAATGCGTTCCGCGACATTTTGAAACCCGTAACGGGCAAACACGCTGGCGATCGTTCTCAATCGAGCGGCGTTGCGAAGAGCCGAACCGCCTCGACGCGTTCGTGGTCGAGAATGGCGGCGTGAGCTCATCGACCACGTCCCCCCTTCCCACCTTTGCGGGAAGCCGGAGCAGAGTTTTTAGGTTTCTGATTCCCCTTCGAGGATTTCGTACCGCTCTTAGTGCCTTTCGCCTCGCGACCGGCACCAGCTTTTTTCATCTTGCGGTCTTTGGCGTGTCGGTCTTTGTGACGACCTCCACGGCGCGGGGACTTCTGATGCACGAGCTCTTCGGCGCGTTCCGCCAACTCTTCGACATCCATTTCGTCGCCCAGAACAACAAGCGCTTCTTCGACTTGCGTGCCTTCGTCCTCGAGTCCGAAATCGATCTTGCCCGTGCCCAAGTCCGATGCCTGCACCTGCACACGCAGCACATCGCCAAGCTTGAACACTCGACCCGTGCGACGACCGTAGAGACGCATATTCTGATCGTCGAAAACCCAACGATCAGGGCCAAGCGACTCAAGCTTCACAAGGCCATCGATCTCAAACTCACGAAGCGTGACAAAGATTCCGAACTTCGCAATCGAAGTGACGGTACCTTCCAAAACTTCGCCAAGGTAACGACGGATAAAGCGAGCCTTCTTAATTGAAATCACGGCGCGCTCGGCTTTCACCGACCGCTGCTCACAAGACGAAAGATGCGTCGCTGCCGACTGAATCTCTTCGACTTCCATTCCCTGGTTGCGATAGCGCGGGTACAAAACCGCCTTGATCAGACGATGCGCGATCAAATCGGGGTAACGGCGAATCGGCGACGTGAAATGCGAGTAATGCGAAAATCCAAGTCCGAAGTGTCCGATGTTGTCCGAGCTGTATTTTGCCTGGTTCATCGCACGAAGCGTAAGAACGTTAAGCACCTGACCACCGGGCGTTTCCGCCGCGACCTGAAGCGCCTTCGTGAGTTTCTTCTGCAACCCAGGCCCCTGACCAAGTCGACCGCCTCGGCTTGGGCCGAGCAGGTTCCAAAGCATCTTCTCGACCGTCTTGATATTCTCTGGGTCTGGTTCCTCGTGAATGCGGTAAATGCCGTGAATCCGGTTGTCTTCAAAAAACTTCGCGGTCGCGATGTTCGTAAGAAGCATGAGTTCTTCGATCAAGCGATGCGCGAACAGGCGTTCCGTGCGCACGACATCGATAGTTTCGCCCGCATTGTCGACCACGACCTGCGTCTCCGGGACATTGAGATCCAGCGAACCTTCGCGGAAGCGTTTCGCCATCAAGATTTTCGCCAGATCCGCGCAGCGCTGAATGTTTTCGCAAACACCGTCAAGCGCCACAAGCCGTGCACTAGGCTCGCCGTCGATAACTTCTTGCGCCTCGCCGTAAGTCACACGAGCTTTGGACTTCATCACGGCTTCAAAGAAGCGGTACTCACGAATTGCACCTTGGAAATCAAGATGCATCTCACAAGCAAAGCAAAGTCGGTTCACATCAGGCTTCAGACTGCAAAGCTCGTTGGAAAGCTCTTCCGGCAGCATCGGCACCACGAAGTTCGGGAAGTATGTACTGGTACCGCGAGCGTAGGCGTCTTCGTCAATCGAGCTTCCGGGCTTCACGTAACTGGAAACATCGGCGATCGCCACGACAACACGGAATCCACTGTTGAGAGTTTCAACGTACACCGCATCGTCAAAGTCGCGCGCCGTGGCGCCGTCGATTGTGATCAAAGCGACGTCACGCAAGTCCTCGCGCCCTTGCATATCAGACTCACGAACCTCAGTTCCAAGAGCCGCCGCCTCACGCCGAGCAGAGAACGAAAACTCGTCCGGGATTCCTTTTTCGTGAATCACCCGAATCACATCGTTTAAAGGATCGTCGACATCGCCCAAGATGCGAATCACTCGCCCTGTGAGCGGACGATCATTGGAAGCATAATCGATGATCTCAACCGCAACCCAATCGCCCTCGTGAGCACCCATCGAATCTTCCGTCGCGATCCGAAGATCCATGCCCCAACCGCGGCCGTCGTCTTGAATCACGCCGTAGCGACGATCCACCGGCAAGTAGCGACCGATGATGCGCGAGTGAGCGCGAGAAATGATGCGCTTCACTTCGCCGAAAAGACGATCCGCTCCGGATGAGCCGCGATCCATTGGACGAGCGCGGAAGACTTCCGCTTCCACGCGATCGTTTGTCATGACGCCCGCCATGTACTGACGAGAGATATAAATATCCGGCAGACTTGCATCCTCCGGAATCAAGAAACCAAATCCGTCTGGGTGACGCTTCACCGTACCTGTGACCCAGAGGCGACCGTTTTCACGACGAGCCTCGCGAAAGCGCGGCTCGCCACTGCGCACACCCTGAGCCGTCGCCGCCATGCCGGTTCCAATCACGCGCGCGCGTGGCCAACCCGGATCGACTGGCTCATTGGGGCGAATCGACTTCTCAGGAGCAAGCGGCGGCGGATTCGGCTTTCGCGTTTCGCGAGTCTGTTCCTTGGGAGTGATCGGAGAATGGATCGGAGAAGAACCCGGGGGCTGCATCACCGGTCGGAAATTCGCCGATCCAGTTGGACGCGATTTTTCTATCGATCGATCCGAGGCCTGTTTTTCCGAGGGCGACTTTTCAGCCACCGGAGCCTGGAAACTCATGACCGGTTGATATTGAACCTGGCGCCGAGGCGGACGCGGGGCGTCGCCGGGTGGTTCAAACCCGCGAGCCGGTGGTGTGAAGCTGCCGCGATTCCGACTTGCCGCCGAACCGAGCACATCTCCCAGGCTGCGCCCGTTCTTGATATCTCTATCTGTCGAACGCCGCGAATTCTGCATCTTTTTTCCAGAACCGGAATCTGAAGCTCCCGCACCCGAGCGATCGGAGCGGTTAGGTTTTGAATCGCGGTCTGAACCTCGTCGACGTCCCATAGAGAGAAACTAACTCGCTTGTGAGGGAAATCCAACGGGCATTTCGGGCAAATCAGGTGACTCGCGTCCGAAGTTTCGCTACATCTGGGCGCTCTTTCATCGGGGCCCCGGTGGCGGAACTGGTAGACGCGCAGGTTTCAGGTACCTGTGATCGCAAGGTTGTGGAGGTTCAAGTCCTCTCCGGGGCACCAAACTTTTTTCTCTAGTAAAATCAGTATTTTAAAATCCCTAGTAGACTCGAACACTAGCTGCAATTGGCAAAAGAGACTTGAACCGGCACTCAGTTCGAAACTAACAACAAAGCGCTCTCGAAATTTTCAAGTCCCCTAGGCTGCGAATCACGAAGGGGACTTGAACTACTTCGCAAAATTTTTGAGCGATTCGAGTTCAAGAGATAACTCAAGCTTCTTTTGATGAATCAGGTTTTCTATCCGCAACTTCAAAAGCGCGATGATGCGTCGGCGATCCGTCCGACGATTTCGCTGTTGGATGTGCCATCTGAAAAACTCAACGATGCATTCCATGTCTTCGTCAGTCATGCCAAGCTTGCGTCGTTCGATTACTGGATAAAAAATAGATTCGTCATAAACCGGCATCTCGTCTCGATCGGGATTACGAATGTGCAAGAGCTTCTCGCTTCAAGCCAAAATCCATAACTGCGGCTAGTGAAGCAAGATATGCCATTTCTTCGTCATGCCCTAAAATGCGATTCAAATTAATTTCGGTCGGCGTTTTGGTTTGGTTGAATCCAAAAATCGAAACTTTTTCTCCGTCACTGACGACCCCGCCGATTCTTCCGATCTGCTCTTCAAGACCGGAATTCTTTGAGAAGTAATAGGTCTTACCTTTGCGTACAGTTTCATTTCCCGCGAATTCAATCACGGCTCGATCGTCTGCATTTAGTATGGTGGACATGTGAGGCCCAACTCCGCCATAGACCTGCAAATATGCTTGATGTAATTCGTCAGAAGATTTGCTGAGTTCTTTGATAACAACGACATCGGGTGTGAAAGACGACAGTTTCGAATTCGGCCCCCGCTGCTCGATCAATACTTTCTCTGGGACGATGAGAATGAATGGCTTGGCAACCGGAATATCCGCACTCCCATCCCATTCTATAACGGGCACACTCTTCCCACTTTTCTCGAAATGCTGCTTGATCAGATTAGCAGTCAATTCAAGATTGCTGACTCCACCAACCATAACAGATGTCTTTTCAAAACGGTTCATAACAAATCTCCTATCCTCGGGCGATAGGCCCGGTTTATTCTGCTTAAGAGAGGTTATGACTTGTTTCAGCTTTATCTTCGCAGCTGCAAGATCCGAGCATTCTTGCTCGATCGTGACAAGCTGTTTTTCCAATAAAGCGCAGAGCTTCGCGCGGTCCAATGTTTCATCGATCTCTAAGAGTGAACGAATTTCAGCTAACGAAAAACCGAAAGCTTTGAATTGCTTGATTCGATCAATCGTTTGAATTTGCCCGCTTGTAAAGTATCGATATTCATTTTCCCCGCGGGTATGAGCTTTTATCAGACCAGACTCTTCATATACGCGAATAGTTCGCTCCGATAGCGATACCAGTTTCGCAAATTGTCCGATCGTGAGCCAACCCTTCATCATAACCTCACGAAAAGCGTAAAGGTTGACGTTGGGTCAAGCTCAAGGGAATTTTTAAAACGAGTGTGTTGATGAACCTTCATTTCGCGACCAACCGCTCAAAAAGATCGGCCAGTTGCTCTTTGGACATATTTTTTTCCGCGATAGAAATCATCGCATTATAGAGTTCCATTTCCTCGTCTTCGATTTCAAAACCGTTGATAGCTAAGAAGGTCAAAGCTACATCAAGAGCCGCGCGCTTATTGCCATCAACAAAAGCTTGCGACTCCGCCATATGGTATGCGTACGCAGCGGCCTTCAGAAAAATCGTTGGATAAAGATCTTTTCCATCAAAAGTGGCTTTCGGACTTTCAACTGCGGATTCCAGACCTGAACGATTTCGAATTCCATCAGCTCCACCAAATTCTTTCAGCTGGCGTTGATGAATTTCGAGCACGACCTCTAAAGAAATGTAGAAGGGCTCATTTTGCGAGTTTCTTGAAGACATTCTTTTGGGTCTTTCGAATTTTGTCGCTCGCTTCAAGCGCCATGCGGTCCACTTCTTTTTGGCTCATGGGCTCGAGAACGATTTTTTTTCCTTCGATGGAAACTTTGAATGTGCTCTCAGTGTCGGCATCGACAAGGCTCAGAAGTGTTTTATCCAAAACCACGGCTTGCGTATTGCCAACTTTGGTTAACTTTTTTGCGATCATGATTTCCTCCAGATCGACCCTAAGTATACCAATGGTATACCATAAAATCAAGACCAAATGGAGAACGGATAGTGTCGTGGAGAACAAGTACTGGTCCTCCGATAATTGTTCTCCACGGGCTGGACTGCGACTCAATAAAATCAACTACTTAGCTATGGAGAACTCTCAAAAAGTGCGGTTCGAAGATCGTCCACTAGGGGGCACCAATACTGTCGGCGAGGGCGCCGACGAAAAGGCCCGCGCTTTCAGCGCTCCGAACTGCACTTCGTTATCGTTTTGCTAACCATTTTCAGACGGTCTTTTGGCCTTCCGCTGTGTTACACCCTCGACCAATCAAAGGGGGGGGGTATGAAACTTCAAGCTCTTGCGTCCGCAGTTCTCGCTACCATCGCTATTTTAACAACGCCTACCGCTCATGCCTTTAGCGCCTGCCAACATCTTGAGGCGCAAATGATGGCAACCGTGAAATCGATCACACCGACAACCGAAGGCAAGTGCCGCGTGACGTTCACGTGGGAGCAACGTTGGATCTATAATCCGTCCTACATCTGCCCGCTCGATATTGATGAAGTCAGCTCATTTGGCGTCGAGACTAGCTATTGCGACGTAAAAGTTGGCGACGAACTTTCCGGAGTGGCACTGCGCCCAACTGATGGCATGCCCCAGGAAATCTGGCTCTACTAGGAGTCATGACGGATCAGACGCCAAAAGGACGCTACGGCTTTCTCGCTCTAGGAGTTCTGCTCGGTATTTGTCTCGGTGCCGCCGCGATGTGGTTTCAAAACGGCTTCGCGGCGCCGAATGAGCCTCTTCTCAAAGATCACGAAGCTCTGATTGCCCTCCTAAAAAGCGCTGACACCACAATCGCAGATGAGAACTTTGCTTGCGAACTCGATGGGCGCACAGCGGCCGACGTTCTAGTCGGACGCGGCTTTATCGCACCCGGATCGTCGACTTTTGGCCGAACGACTTTCGGCTGCTCAGCGGAAGAGGGTTGCACGCTGATGATTTCCAGTTGCCGACCAGGCCAAACCAGCGAATGCGGGCAAACGTTTCTCCGCTACAGGCTGGACTCAGCAAATACCCTGATACCCACGAGCCTTAGCTGCCTAGATGTCCCGTAGTTTTGGCTGCAGATTGCCCCACAGGAGACGCGACCTCTCCTGGACTTTCATCTCACGAAAGACAGTCGGTAAAATAGAAGCTTCGGTCCCTCATCTATCAATTGGAGGTCGAGCTTATGACAAAGCTCACGTTTGGGTTCGTGGTGTTGTTTTCGTCCCTCTTCGCGCTACTGATTTCGCCAAGCGCGGAAGCATGCCTAGAAAAACCAAAATCGCTCAAGCTCTCAGAGACGACGTTCGAGAACAGCGTTGAGATCGGCTATGGAGTGAATTGCAGCGTTGGTGTCACACTGAAGACCGATGCGGACGTCTTTTATAGCCTCAGACAAGGCTACGGCGAAGGTAAGTCCGACAAGCTTTGCCTGACGGTTACAAAGGGTCGCGATTACGAAAACAAAAAAGAGTACTGCGGAGAAGATCTCGAAAAAATCTCAGCGAAAGACAAAAATGCCCTCACGTTGCGCGACAAAAATGGCGTAGCGGTCGGAGCACTTGATATTAAAGGACAGACCGTTCGAGTGCTGTCATGGAACAGCGGCGGCGATGCTTCGAAGCCTTATCTTGAGTTTCAAATCGAAGATCTCGCAAAAAACTGGAAAGTGCGAGCAATGCAAAACGAATCGATCCAAGTCGGCGGCGGTGCTTTGGAATCAAGTCTCTGCACGCGCAGTATCGGCTCGAAAGATTCCGGTCAATCGTTGGATCTCAGAGGAAAAATGATCGCAACAGCCGGTGGCGGCTGTAGCGCAGGCGTAATCGCCTCCGAGTTCGGTGGTGGCGGAGCTCCCGCCGCACGCAAGCCTGTCTTTAAGATGGACGGAACGTCTCGCTAACGAAAACTGATCGAACAACCAAAGACTGTTCCTCGCTTAACACGCACCTCTTTGCCTGCAAGCGTGTCGGCAAGTGCATTCCTCAAAAACTCATTTCGCGCCTTAGACAAGGCGCGATCGAAGTTCACGCGGTCGCTGATACCTCCCCGATACCGCACCATCCACTTTTCGTCTCGCCTCTCAAGCAAGACAGTTTCTCCAACCGTCTTTAGTCCCAAGCCTTTCAAGACGGCTTGAGACTCATCTCGGTTGACGTGAGGAGTCCCGTACTTTGTCCGCTCGGTTTCAATCTCGGCAATCGAATCCTGAGGTACGCCATTCACGAATAGGAAGCCGACACCTCGCGTGCCATACTCTTCGATCAGTCTCAAAAATGCCGGATAGTTCTGTCGCATGACAGGACAGCGAACACCGTGCGCAACCGCCACAACAAGGCGTGTCTCTGCCTTCATTTCATCGAGCAATGCGACACCTGTGATCTCTTCCGAGGTCGCGCCCATACCGTTGCCGATATATGAGAACGAGAGGATCGCCGTCGCCAACAAGGCGCGCTGAACGAAGTTTCTCATCTACTCTCCCCCCTCTTCGGAAACAATAAATCTCGGATAATGCATTTCGTCCTCTAGCGTAGTCCCCCCGAGTAAGACAGACTTCGTCGGGTCCGGATTCGCAAGATTGTTTTTGGAGTTGTCGTATTCGACTTCCGTGACGATCTTGTCACCGACATTTAGCTGCAAGGGAGGAGTAAAGTTCCGGACCGCATTCATCTTCATCTGCAGAAATGGAAACGATGCCACCGTCACTTCGTTTCCGTTCCGCCTCAAAACGCGTATGCGTGCCGCCACCCCACGGTAATGCGTATGAACCCAAAGCGTGTGTACTCGCGTGTTTTTTGAAAATGGCACTTCTGCCACGGATAAATAGGACTTCTTGCCCGCCGGCAGAACAAAGCCCTTCGTCGGCACAATCGAAAACCGCTTCAGGTTCTGATACGGAGCTTTCGATTCTCGGCGAAAGAATTGAAACTGCGCAAGCAACGGCTCGACGACACCCGACGGCTCAATATGAAGCTGCAACCCCAGCTGAGTTCCTTTCGGAAGTGTAAAAGCCCTGTCTTCTGGAAACTCGATCAAGCCCGCTCGACGACTAAATGTCGTAAGCATGGGCTCGAACATTCGAACAAATTTGGCAGGCTTCTTGTCGAGATGTCCTCGAAATCCTTCGATCGTGATGGGACCCATAAAGTATCTCATAGTGTCCTCAAACGAACCCAATGATGTTGATGGTCGACCAAAACCGTAGATCGCAGGTGACATACCCGGAGGAAACGCCATGACATTGGCGTGATGAATAACATTGAGATTCAGATTCGCCTGAATGCCCTGAAGGATTATATCCTCCCTCAATGGCTCGCCCAGTTTGACATGAAAATACCGAAGCTTTCCCTCTGCCGGAATCATCTGAGGTTTGCCCGGCTCGCCAACCGAAAGGCTCAGAGCCGGAGTGGCAACACTCTTCGTCTCTTGTGCTCCCAGGCGCACGCGCTCGGCGTGGTCTCGTGCAAATTCGAGGTTCATCTTCTCGCTATGGTCTGGACCGTGCGACAACCAGTGAACAACTTTTCTCACGTCATCTGTCGACACACCCCTCTCACGCGGATGCCTGTAGTAAGGATCATGAATTCCCGGCATTCGGCCAAGACGAATTGTCCGTAGACTCATCGCTCGCCAACCAACGACGCTCTTGAGATCGGGAAACATATCGTAAACTTCGGAACGGACATGGCACGTCTGACATGCACGAGAGAAAGGTTTCAAAAAACCATCGTCGAAACTCAGGCCCTCATACGAGCGGTAGCGGATTGCGCACTTCTCTTCGCTCATTTTTGTCGGAAGCGCCCTCGAGCCCTGCAGATATCGCTCAAAAAGGCGAGATGTGGGAGAGCGAAGCTCCTCGACCTCTCCAGAATGTAGAAGTGTCGGGCCTCGCGGATCAAAAACTGCAAAATCCCCGGCGTTCATAAACAGAAGCGAGGTGGAAACTATTTGTAGAGAATCAAAGAGGTGACGAACTCCCGTCCCTCGCCACTCTCTGCCAACAACATCTCGATAACTTTGGAGAGCGTTCTCTGTGCGACTATCAGCGTGAGGGTCGATCGGGATGATACGAAACTTACTGCCGCCGATTTTGTTGGTGCTTATAATCCAGTCCCGTAACTGTCTATCCGGGCAATCCCCCCAAGGGAACGCTACTAGAACCACCCGTTTCACATCCTGAAAGTCGCCAAGGGAGTAACCGCGAACCTCATTCGACGGCAGTCGGAATTCCCACTCTTCTCGAGCGAAGACTTCTTCTTTTCCGCGAGACTCTGACCGGAACAGATCATCCTCGCTATGAGCTCTCACCTCGGCCGGAGGCCATAACACTGCTGCTCCCGAGATCGCCATGAAAAGATAGACCCTACTTAGAAACCTCACATCGAGTTCTCCACCCGACAGCGCGCCAGTGCTATCGCATAAATGGAACACAACAAAGCGATCGCCAACGACCAGAGAAACATATTCGAATAACCGACGACACCCCTTAGGCTCGAGGCCGCCAAGACGCCGGCGATCGCCCCTAGATTCTCGTAGGCGACGATGTCCGCTCGCTTGTCGGAAATCCGCAAGAAGTAAAGAAACGGCAATTCCAAAAGAAATATCGGCGCGATCGCCAGTAGCACAAGCACTGTCGTCCGTATCGCCAAAGTGTCGATGCCAGTCCACCAGTGAAAAACGAGGCCGGCACTGGTCGTCAGACACACCCCTAACAGAAGTCTCGAAACCAGATTTGATCTCACCACGAATGGGAAAAGTGCATACGTGAAAAATCCAATCGAAAATGACAAAGCCAAAATGAAAGGCGTTATGTAAAACGGCGAACCTAGGTGAAAAGCCACCATCCCACTAAAGGCCGAAATGCCGAGCGTGTAAGCCGCTCCGCTACTCATAACCGCCAAAGCATGGGTCGGCGGTAGCGAGCTGAGTTTCCAAATGAGTGCCAAGATCAAGAAAAAGATCGCCGTCCCCGCGATCAGAACTTTTCGCATGTATTCAAATTCATAGCGGAGATTCAAAAAGAACGGCTTGTCATCTGTGATTTTATCTCGACAGACTAAACCCTCTCTCGGCGGTTGGCTCAAAACATCCGAAGCGTTTCGCGGCTTCTCGACGATCAATATGTCTCTCGGCGCTCCAAGCTCTCGCTGTTTGAACTTCGGTGTTTCTCGAGATTGTATCGTGGACTCCGTGCGAATCCCGGCTTCCTTGAATTTCGCTACGCACTGTAGGTCTCGCGACATCTTATGAACAAATGATTCATCGATTTCGTTCGCGGCGAACAAGTGTCTGTACTCGCTGAAGTAAATTCGTCCGCCGGGCCGGAGGCGGTTATACATATCCTCGAACGCTTCGAGAGTGTACATGCTCGCCTCAACCATGCCGGAAAACGCTCCGGCCCTTGCGCCGGTCGCAAGTGTCTCGATGAAGATGAAATCATAGAAATTTTTGTCGATCTGCATGAGCCGTCGCGCGTCCATAGCGACTGTCGTAACCCTTGGGTCATCGTAAACGTTCCCCGTTTGCTCTCCAAAATCCTCCCGGACAACAGAGAACACCTGCGGATTGATGTCATTTGCCACGATGTGTCCGATTTGTGTCGTGAGAAGAAGACGCACGTTGCGCCCGCCAGCCGAACCTATGATAAGAGCTCTCGCATTTTTCGCCAAATCCCCTAGCTCGTCGATAGGGTCCGTGAAATGCCTGTTTCGTGTTGGTCTCGTAGGAATAGGAGCCATTCTCGACCCATTGGTCAGAATGAAATACGAATCCGTCTTTACGGCGCGAACGATCTCCGTCCGGAGTAGCGGCGAGAAGCGTGGTTTACCGACAAATTCGAACTCTCCCTCGCGAACATCAAATACACGCGGCCTCAGTCTGGACCAGTCTGTCAAAAACGGAGCGGCCGTCGCGACCATGACGATCAGCATGCCCGCCGCTCGAATCAGTTTGCGCCGCCAAAACAGTCCCACAGTAACCGTTAAAAAGAAGGCGGGAAATGCCGTCGCCTTCAACCACCTCGTGTCGATCTGCGAAACCAAAGGGAACAAGGCGGCGGCCAACACGCCAACTACCCCTGCCGTGATCACAATCTGTCGAACAGAAGCAAGTCGATATAACACACCAAGATAGAACCCGAATCCAGAGAAGGCACAGATTGCAAATATCCATGCTTGCCCAGGGAAAACTCGTTGCAACAACGTCCACGCCAAAACCCATAGCCCCAGATGCGCAAAGTCGAGATCTAGCCTTCTTCCCAAAAATCGCTCGACGACAAAGGCGACGACCTGCCCCAAACCGAGCCCAACAAAGATGAAGAGCTGACCGTAGAATGCGAAATAAGAACGTGACGCATATTGAACATCCACCGGCAGAATGTGCTCAAAGATCAACAGCAGGGAGAAAAAGAGTCCCACCTGGAGCACTTCTCGACTGACCCATGACCGGTGCCAAAAATTGGACATTCTAAGATCCTATCTTAAAGCACCAAACCGGAGCATCAAAATTTGACCCTATCCCCGACCCCTGATACGACGGCTGTACAAAGAACGACTGCGAAGGAGTCCATATGAGCAAATTCAAGGTTCCCGTCGAAGAGTTCACTACGCCTAATCCCATCACGGCGACGACGCACTCCCATGTGGAAGAGCTCGCCCGGGTCATGAAAGATCATGGCATTCGCCATCTCCCGATTCTCGATGGCACAAAACTCGTCGGAATCGTGAGTGAGCGCGACTTGAAAGTCGTCGCAGGTCTAAAAGCTCTTGAACGAGTACAGGTCACCGCTGCGGACATCATGTCGCCCGACCCCGTCACAGTGGATGCGGCAACGCCCCTGGACGCGGTTGCATTTGAGATGGCCGAGAAGAAAATCGGAAGCGTTCTGGTCTCTGACGGAGACGACTTCCTCGGGATTTTTACGGTAACCGACGCCCTCAACGCTCTCATCGAAACTGTACGAGAATAAAGCGAGCAATCGTCTCCACTCTCTGGTCTCGAGACATCCGGCCAAAGCTCCGATGACGAGGCATGGGATCCGGAGCAACTCGACCTTTCGTCTGGACGTTGGTCCTCAAGACGAGCACGCGGTTAGTCGTACAGGCGTCGCTAACGGCCTTGCTTACAAGCCCGCTTGCCCTACAAACAGCGCAAGCGACGCCGGATTGTGTCCGATCGTTCTCAAATCTGATTCAACGTGTACGTGAAAAAATATTCGTCCCGCAACCGCGTGTTCAGGTTTGTTCGTATGAATGGACGTTTTGCTTTGAGAACGTACTTCCCATCCTCCGCTCTTTAAAGAGCACCGGTCAGCCTTCCGGCGAAGACCTCGAAGGTGCGCGCGTCCTATATGTCAGTCGACTGAAAGCCTGGAATGTCCACGTGGTGGTCGAGCACCGGGGCCGAATCTACGATGCCGACCTCGGCAAAAGCGAAAACGGACGCTTTTCGATTCCGGGTATTCCCGTGGAAACCTATTTCGCCAACAATCGAACACTCGAGGAGTCACGCGTTTTAGAAATTCCCGGCGAGCGCTACCTCAGAGAATACGATCATGTGACGTGGCCGAACTATCAACGGCAGCTTTTTGAAGAAATCCCGAGAGCCCCCGGAGTGCATCGCTGGACAGTGAACGGCTTCCTGCGACGCTTAAGAAATCAAGGCGCTAACTCGCTTGATTCAAGGCCTTCTGAATAGCCGAAAGAATCATATCCCAATCAAACGGCTTTCCGAATATTTCTAGAACGCCGATCGCTTTCATCTCGTCCGATGAATGCTGCGAGAATCCCGAACAGAGAAACATCAACGGTTTGGGACGAATCTCTTTGTCGATATTTTTCATCAACGAGATCCCATCGCCGCCAGGCATACGCACGTCCGATAGGACCACGTCTATCTTCTCGCGGCGAAGCACTTCCATCGCCTCGACACCCTGTCTCGCTTCGAAGACAACAGCGCCCACAGAACGGAATTCGTCTACGAAAATCTCGCGAAGCTCATCTTCGTCATCGACGACAAGAACACGAATTCCATCGAGCTGATTCATGATGCCCTTTCTGAGGAGTCTGCTGTGAGAGGCATGGTTTCACCGCGTTCTTCCGCTATTGGCAACTCAAAGATGAAGGTCGTATGAGGCGCCGTGCTGTCATACACCAGACGGCCGCCGTGATCTTCTGCGATGCCTTTCGAAATACTTAGTCCAAGTCCCGTTCCCTTGCCAACTTCCTTGGTCGTGAAAAACGGGTTCATCATTTTCATCGCGACCGGCGCATCGATTCCGCTTCCCGAATCTACAACGGAAATCCGGGCAACGCCGCCCACTTTTTCGACCTCGATGCGAACCCATCTTTCAGTCAAACTCAAAACGGCGTCATGCGCATTGTTAACAAGGTTCAACAAAACCTGGCCAAACTGCTGCGACCGACACAGGACATGAACTTCTTCGTGAATATTCACTTGTAAATCCACTTCGTGATTCTTGAAACGTTCGCGGGCCAGGTCGAGCACCTCGAGCACCATGCTCTTTACGCTTTCACGGCTCATTGGGTCACCGGAAGAGTCACGAGAGAAGGTTCTTAAACCTCGAATAATCTTCGCGATGCGATCGGCCGTCATCTCGATTTTGCCTATGTCGGCTTTCAATTTCTCTGTATCAACAAGTCCCCGCTCAAGAGAGCGCAAAACCTGCCGAGCGCGACCGTGAATGATGGCCAGCGGGTTGTTCACCTCATGGGCGATCCCCCCGGCCATTTCGCCTAGTGTCGCCATCCTAGCGGACTGCAACAGCTTCAGCTCATTTTCACGAACGTCGGTAATGTCTCGAAACGCACAAAAAACCGTCTTAGTTTCCATATCAGGAGTCGCGACCCAGCTTAGAGTTCTGTAGCGGCCATCCTTGGTTCGCACGCGGTTTTCAAACTGATTCGTCGGCACCCCAGCCACAAGCTTTCGCAGTTGCACGATCGATATATCGATGTCAGCCGGATGCACGAAATCAAGCGCACGCTTCTCACGAGTTTCGCGTTCCGTGTAACCTAGAACCTCTAAAAACGCCGGATTCACACGACGGAAACTTCCATCGAAGTCCGCAACACAAAGTGGATCAAGCGACATGGTGAAAAAGCGCTCGGCCTCTACCCTTGCTTCGGCCAGAGCCGCTTCCGAGTTTCTTCTCTCCGTAACATCCCAGTTGTTTCCCACAAGGCGATCGATCGCCCCTTGGTGATCATAAAAACAACTAGCAAGAGCCGCCACGATCTTAACGTCTCCGCTAGGTGTGATGATACGAAACTCCGCTTGAAACTCGGGCGCTTTCGTTCGGAACGTGAAATCCAACTGATCTCGAACTCGGAGAGCATCCTCCGGATGAAGCAATGCTTGGAACGACTGGAAGTCACTCTCAAAACTTAGTGGATCGACCTCGAAGATCTCGTACATGAGAGCATCCCACACGAGTTCGCCGGTTTTTAAATTCCAATCCCAAACACCGTACTTCCCCGCGCGGATCGCAAGCTCAAGACGCTCTTTCATCTTCTCAAGAACACGATTCTGCTCGACCAACAAAAGCTCGGCTTGTTTGGATTGAGTGATATCAAACGAAATCACCAACACTCTCTCAGGAATGCCTTGGTCATCCCACTGAGTCGCCTGGCCGTGAAATTGAACCCAGATCCAAGTTCCATCCGCGTGACGTAAACGCAAAACCCCGTCGTAAACCGGGAGTTCGCCGGTCAAACACTTCTCCATCAGATCGTGTGCCGCTTTCAGGTCGTCTGGGTGACACACCTCTTCCCAACTCGCGATGTCCTGATTCCCCTCATCCGAAGGGTATCCCAGCATCTGCCACCACTCGTCGCTAAATTGAATGCCCTTGGTTTTTGGGTTTAGTTCCCAAGTCCCAAGGCCGCCGACCTTCATCGCCAGTTGCAACTTGTCGTGCGCCGAACGGAGTTCATCGTTCAACCGTTTGCGTTCATCGATATTGCTACCGATTCCGATGAAGTATCCGCTAGAGAGCTTCACATTCGCCCATGAAGTGTAAAAGGTCGATCCATCACGGCGACGCGTGAGAAAGTCCTGCCAACCGGGTCGAGCCGAAAGCATGAAGTCCAAAACCTGTTTGCGAACTTCCGCATCTGGATAGAACTCGGCCATCATGTCTCGGCCGCGCATCGACTCTATATCCCAACCTAATTCATTTAACCATTTGGGATTGATCCACTCGAACTCCCCTTTTTGATTGAAGAGCGAAAGCATGATCGGAATGTTGTTGGCAATGACCTCGAATCGCTCGTTCACCTTGCGCGTCTCTTCCGCGCGCTCAACTTCATCCGTGATATCTTGAACCGAACCGAAGCAGCGAATGACACGTCCATCTTTGGTTTCTACGCGCGAGATCGCACGCACCCAAAGCAGACGTCCACCCGCCGTGCGAAGTCTCAGGCGTAAATCAAAGCTCTCGCCCGTCGCCATCATGCGATCAACCGCCGCACGAAGCGTGGCTTGTTCCTCTGGTAGGTAAAACGAAATGCCGTCTTCTAAGCGAGGTCGATAAGTGGCCGGGTCAACTTCATGGATGCGGTAACACTCGGGAGACCAGCGCAACTCCAAAGTGTGCATGTCAATCTCCCAGCCGCCGATACGCGACGACTGTTCGATTTGGTTGAGATAAGATCGTGATTTTTTTTCCTCGGTGACCTCTTTGCCACTCGCAAGCACGTATTCGCCGCGCTCGGACTTCGTAATATTCCAGCGCACCCAAATCGTTTGGCCTTCCGCCCGAATTCGACTTTCAAATGGCGCCACCGGGTGGCCAGCCAGACACAACCGAACGTAAAGTTCAAATTCCGCTTGATCGTCACCATGAATGACATCGCGATGGGAAAGCGTCTTTCCCTGCGGAAGGGACGACGCGCACAAGCGCTCACTCCAAAGACGTCCTTGGAGTTCGATGGAAAAGTCCGGTCGTATAACAGCGAGAATCTCGACCGAGATCGCAGACAGTTCTTCCCACGCGTGCATCCCTCAATTTTCGCCCGCCGCGCGACAAGACACAGGCGGAACGAGCCAATCAGGCCCTATTCTACACTTTGGTGCGGAACGCCAAGGTGTCGTTTCGACTCGATTTTGGTCCAGCTCCTGGACATAGTTAATTGGCAACGGATTTCGAGGAGCTTTTCGCCACCAGATTTTCACAATTTGCTGAGACTTTCGCTGATTTGAGGCTGCACGGAAAATGCATTTCAACTGTCAGCCTGAGTGGCAAACCGCTGTTTAACGTCATTAAGAGACCAGAGGGGGGACTCTTTGCACCACACCATGCGTTACAAATCACTTCGTTCCATCGCGACCGCGACAACCATTTCGCTTTCTCTTGGACTCGCTGCCTGCACGCGAAACCACGAGACCAGCCAGTATCGCCTGATTCAGCCGAGCGTCGACTGGAGTGCAATCTTCAGCACGCGACCGACTGAAGACTCTCACGCATTTTTTCTGGTGAAGCTGAAGTCCGCACCCTTGTTCACGGCGTTGAAAACTCAAACTGGTAAAGTGCAAACCGATGCCGCGCTTTTAAAGGCCATCGCCACCGAGCAAGACACCTTGATCAAAGCGCTAGGTGAACTTTCATCGGAAATCAAAGTCATCTATCGCTATCGCATGCTGATTAATGGCGTTGCGATCGTAGCACCTACGGCACTTGCGGATAAAATCGGAACCCTCGCAGGAGTTTCGCACCTAGAGAGCGCCGGACATTTCGCACGCCCTGAACTGCCGAAAACAGAAACCGAAACCCGTGCCTTCGCAAAAACCCTTGCGGCTCGCAATTCGGTGAAGTTCATCGGCGCAACCGAAGCCCATGGCCTCGGGATTCGCGGACAGGGATTGAAGGTCGGCATCATCGATAGCGGAATCGACTATACACACGCCATGCTTGGCGGCGAAGGCACCGAGGCCGCATTCAAAGCGGTCGACGTGAACCAACCCTCGACGGCTTTTCCAAACAAAAAAGTCGTCGGAGGCATCGACTTCGTAGGCACGAAATACGATTCGGGATCGGTTGAATTTGTTAACCGGGTTCCAACCATGGACGCTAACCCCATGGACGAAGGTGGACACGGAACGCACGTTGCGGGCACCGTTGCCGGAATCGGCGATGGCGTCGACACCTACGACGGCGTGGCTCCGGATGCGGCTCTTCATGCCCTGAAAGTTTTTGGCGCCGATGGATCGACCAACGACACGGTCGTCATTGCGGCTCTCGAATATGCGGCGGACCCCAACGGCGATGGCGATCTAAGCGATCGTCTTGATGTCGTGAATCTTTCTCTGGGTTCCGGGTACGGTAGCGCGCAAGTGCTCTACGGCGAGGCGGTTCGCAACCTCACCATGGGTGGCGTGATGGTTGTCGCAGCGGGCGGCAATAGCGGCGATCTCCCTTACATCGTCGGCTCGCCCGGCGTTACAAGCGAAGCTTTTTCCGTCGCGGCCGGCATCGACGACATGGATCACAACTGGAAGTTCCGCGCTGCGAAGTTTCAAACGACTTCAAACCCTGAAATCTTTGTCGAAGCCATCGAAGGCGCTGTCACCAAGCCGCTAGCGGAAAGCGGCTCTGTCCAAGCGACACTCGTTTACGGCGGACTCGCCGACAAAGACTTTTCGGACGAGCTCAACGCCGCGATGTCTGGCAAAATCGCGTTCCTCGATCGCGGCGCCGTCGCGTTCACGGAAAAAATCAAACGGGCCGCTGACGCTGGCGCGATCGGCGTTGTCATGGCCAACAACCAAGAAGGCGATCCGATTGTCATGGGCGGCGACGGCGGTCCCTTCGCGATCCCCGGCATCATGATTTCCAAAACTCTCGCCGATCAGCTCAAAGAGGAAATGAAACTGGGTGACGTCGTAGCCGAGCTGACCAGCTCGCACGTCATCGAAAAGCCACAGCTGATCGACACGATCACGAGCTTCTCATCTCGCGGCCCTCGTTCGGTCGATGGCGCTTTGAAACCAGAGATCACCGCACCTGGAGAAAAAATCGTTTCTGCAAAACTCGGCGGCGGCAAGGTCGGCACACGCATGTCAGGCACCTCAATGGCGAGCCCTCACATGGCGGGCGTTATGACGCTTCTGAAGCAGAAGTTTCCCAACCTTTCGCCACTTGAACTCAAGGCTGTCGCCATGGGAACGGCGAAAACTGTTGTCGATACCAAGGGGGAACGCCATCCTCTTAGTCGCCAAGGCGCGGGCCGCGTGCAAGTCATGAAAGCCTTAAATGCTCAGGCGCTTGCCATGCCTTCGGCGATTTCACTCGGCGAAGTCGCTGTTGAGTCCGTTAAAACAATGGGCCGCAAGATCGATCTCAAGAGCTTAATCGCAACAGACGAGAATTACGTCGTCGAGCTTCGCGAAGCCTCTCCCGAGCTGTCGATCGCCGGATCTCCTAGCCAAGTGAGCCTCAAGGCTGGCGACGCGCAAACGCTGGATCTTCGACTCACGGTGAACGCTTCGACCCTCAAGGACACGGTGTCCGAAGTTTCGGGGCTCGTGGTTCTTAAAAAAGTCGGATCGGAAGACGAAGTCCTTCGCATTCCCGTTTTGGCCGTCGTCAACCGTATCGCGAATCTTCAGGCGACATCGCTCTTGGTTCGCTCGACAAGCAAGGCGGACAGTCAGGGCGCGGTGGTCGACCTTACCCTAAAAAACTCGTCTAAAAATCCGGGCGAAGCTTTGGTCTTCAACAAGATCGGGCAAGACCCTCGAAAAGAAGACCCGACACTGGATCCATTCCGCTCGAAAATTTGTGACCTCGCGGAAAGCGGATATCGCGTGATCGAAAAAAATGGCGCGCCGACTTTGCAAATTGCGGTGAAGTTGCACGAGCCGATGACGACATGGGATCTTTGTGAGGTCTCTGTTCTCATCGATCGCGATGGCGATCACGAAGCCGATCAGGAGTTGGCAGGACTTCGCATGAAGTACGTCAGCGGTCTTAGCGGCGAAGATTACGCAAGCGTTCTGCTTGACGTGAAAGCGGCTCGCGAGATTCGTGCAAAATACGAAGCCGATGTGATCAAGCCCAAGCCGACTCCTGAACCGGGAGCAACACCGGCGCCTGCTCCGACACTGAGCTACACTCCGGCGATCGTCGCCCTCGAAGACATGCGAGCTATCGAGAACTCGACACTTGCTGTTTTAGAAACTCCGGTTTCAGCCCTGAATCTGACTTCGCAGGGAACTTTGGCTGTGCGGATCGCAACAAGTGCGCAAACGGGTTCTGCGATCGAGCCGGACGACTTCTTGGCCAACAACCCCAAGCGCTGGCGCCAGTTGAACCTGCGTCCGCAAGGTGCGGCGTTTGTCGAACTTCCTGAGTCCGTCCGTGTCGGTGCCGAGGAAACAAAAACCGTCTCCTTCGCCAAAGGCGCAGGAAACGAATCGCTCCTGATCTTGATGCCAAACGGTCGACCGCTGTGGAATAGCCTCGGTCGCGACGGCCAAAGTCAGACCGTCAGCCCCAAGTACAAGATCGATTAATGGCCAAGGCCGTGGGCTCCCGATTCGCGGGTGCCTGCGGCCGTCATTTCAATGAAACGTGCGCGCTCGCGAATTTCCGAGACAGTCGTTGCATTGACATAGCTCATGCCGCTGCGAAGACCGCCTGTGATTTCCAAAACCAC
>CAUJGS010000080.1 GCA_963170185.1 Bdellovibrionota bacterium | reverse complement strand
TGCTTGAGGCATTCAGCGTTTCGCGGGCTCGTCGTGCGATCCGAGAGGTTTTGTCGATCACGCCTCAAACAGCGAATGTCGAACGCGGTGAGGCTGACGGTGCGTCGGGCTCTTCGACCGAAGCCGTTTCTGTTGAGCAGGTCGCAATCGGACAGGTCATAGTCGTGTTGGCCGGGGAACGCATTCCTCTTGATGGCGTTGTGACGAAAGGTTCGTCTGCGGTGAATCAGGGGCCACTCACCGGAGAATCGCAACCGGTTGAGAAAACGGTTGGCGACACGGTGCTTGCTGGAACCATCAATGAGTCGGGAACGTTGAAAGTTCGAGTCACGCACGGATTCAAAGACTCGAAGATCGCCAACGTGATTCGCTTGATCGAAGAGGCGCAAAACAAAAAAGCCCCCGCACAGCTCTTCGTCGATAAGTTCGCGAAGATCTACACGCCGGTCGTAACTTTGATCGCGCTTTTGGTGGCCGTCGTTCCGCCGCTGGCGTTTGGTGGCGAGTGGAGTCTTTGGTTTTATCGCTCACTCGTTTTCTTGGTGATCGCGTGTCCATGTGCCCTTGTTATCGCAACACCGATCTCGATTGTTTCAGCGCTTACGGCACTGGCGAGAGCAGGTGTCTTGGTCAAGGGTGGGGTGTTCCTAGAGTCTCTTGGAAAGCTTCGCGCTTTGGCGGTTGATAAGACGGGGACGATCACCGAGGGGACACCTCGCGTGGTTTCAAGCAAGGTTTTGAAGTCGGGAGCCGAGGCCGAGTTGCTTCGAGTTGTGCACTCGCTTGAAAAAGAGTCGACACATCCGCTTGCGAGAGCAGCGGTCTTGTATTGCGAACAAAACGGCGTGCCGCTTCGCCCTGTTCATGACTTTAAGGTGATTCAAGGAAAAGGAATAGAAGGCCAAATCGATGGGCATTTGTACTTTGCCGGCAATCACAAGCTCGCGCACGAGCTTGGTGTCTGTTCGGCTGAAGTCGAGGCGTATCTTGCAACACTTGAGGATCAAGCACAGTCCGTTTTGGTGGTTGGTCACAAGCCGCACGAAGGCTGTGGCGGAGAGATCTTAGGCATTATGGGGCTCGCTGATGAACCGCGAGCGAATGTCTTGGAGGCCATTGCGAGCCTTCACGATGCCGGGATTCGCGAAGTGGCGATGCTCAGCGGAGACAACCAGCGAACGGTGAGTTCGATTGCAAAGCGTGTCGGAATCGATGTCGCCAAAGGGGATCTTTTACCTGAGGACAAGGTTCGAGAGCTTCAGACGCTTTTGGATCGTCATACCTATGTCGGGATGGTGGGAGACGGAATCAACGACGCTCCGGCTCTGGCGCGAGCGACGATCGGATTTGCAATGGGAGCTGCGGGGACGGATGCGGCTATCGAAACGGCCGATATTGCGCTTATGACGGATGATCTCAATCAAATGGCGCGAGCGATTGCTCACGGCCGTCGTACATTGAATGTCATTCGCTTCAACATCGGCTTTGCTCTTGTCACCAAGGCGATCTTCATTGTTCTCGGTGCAATCGGTTATTCCAGTCTCTGGCTAGCCGTCGCGGCCGATATGGGAGCGACGCTCTTGGTGATCGCAAACTCGCTTCGCTTGCTTCGCATCCGAATCTAGAGAAGATCGTTCTTGCGAAGCCAATAGGGTTTACCAGCTTCCGTAGCCGCATCGGTTAAAGTTGTCCGGGTTCATCGATCCGCCATCTCGGTAGTGAGACAGTGGTGTGGTGTCGAGCTTCATCGAACCGAAGGCGTCCAGTAGAGGGCTATCAACAATGTAGGTCATGCCTGTTGGGATTGTTGTTTCAAGAACCTGAGGATAGGTGAAGGTCGTGGTGGTGCGGTTTTTAGCGTCGGTGATGCGGAAGACGATCTGACCCGTGACACAGCGATAGATCGGCCCACAGCCATGCCCCTCTTCGAACATGACGTCATAGAGATCAACGCCTTGGTAATCATACACATCGTCGGAGGCTTCCGTGCGCTCCCACTTGAGGTCATAGGTTTTTCCAGTCGATTCGCTTTTCACTGTTACCAGTTCGGCGGTTTGACTCACGACTGAAAAAGTTTGAGGTCGTTGGTAGGCAAAGGTCTTTTCTATCACTGTGCGTGAGAGGTCGAAGAGCCGCAGCCGGACGCGGTCGCTAGAGCAGGCTTAAGGAGTATGGCCGTGGTGAGCGCAAGCAGTGTTCGAAGTGTTATTGAAGTACCGGTGATCGATTTCATGTTCTCTCCAGATCAAGTGGTTGTGTATTAATCGGTCTCGTTCGTGTGGTCTCGTCTGCGTGTTCTCGTTTCTGGAAGAATCGATAGCCCGGTTTCAAATCTCAATAAAATATATAATTCAGATAGAATCTATGCTATTTAGGCATGAATGAATCTCTTGCACCTTCAATACTTCTACGTGGTCGCTCAGGAGCGTGGGTTTACCAATGCCTCTAAGAGGCTTCGCATTCAGCAACCGGCCATCAGCCGAATGGTGAAGCTCTTGGAGGAAGATCTTGGCTTCAAGCTTTTTGAAAAGGTCGGGCGTCGCGTGCAGTTGACTCGTCAGGGGTACGAGGTTTTTGAGTCATGCAAAAAAATATTTGGCTCGGTGGAGGAGTTGAAGCAGTCGCTGGGACGAATCTCGGGGGAGTGTAAGGGGCCGCTCCTGATTGCCGCAGCCGAGCCGATAGCAAGTCACTACATTCCAGCTAGGCTTAAAACACTGCTTGCCGAGCACCCTTTGGTTTATCCGCAAGTATTCTCTGGACCGGCCTCGATGATGTTTGAACGCCTTGTGCGAGGTGAAATCGAGCTCGGGCTTTTCTTTCACATCCCGGATATTCCCGATGAGCTTGAGATCTTTCAAACCAAAGACATTCGGTTTCATGTGGTCGTACGAAAAGACTTGAGAAAAAAGAAAGAGACTCTTGAGTCCTTCATCGGTTCGCGTGAAATCGACGACACCTCGACGAGACGATTTCCGACGCTAGAGCGCCTTCGTCGAATAAACTCTCAAACCAAAATCCGAATTTCCAGCAACAATCTGACGGCTCACCGAGCGATGGTGCTCGAAGGACTTGGAGTGGCTGTTTTGCCGGATTTCATTATTGGATCCGACATCAAGTCGGGTTCCGTGTCGGATCTGTTTGCAAATGATCACATCACGTTTCAACTGAAACTCTTGAAACGTAAAACAACGATTCTTTCGCCAGCGGCGCAAGCCTTCTTGAAAATATAAAGTCCTTTGCGTTTGGACATGTCATGGAAGACTCGGTGCGCTTGCGAGACAAGTCCGTGAATCCCTGTTGGCGCCTCGCTTTTTATTGAATTCGCAAAACCCTGGTGGCAGGAACGCCTTCAGAACTGAAAACAAAAGATCGCACTCGAACTCAAATTCGAACGATCGAAACACGAAGGGGTAGTTCATGAAAAAGTTTATGATGGCAGCGGCGGCGTCGATGATGCTTTCGAGCACAGCTATGGCAGCAAGCCAGTACGTAACAGTTGAAGTTTGCGGTGGAGAGTCGGGAGTTGAGTGCCGTATGGTTACATACCGCGTTCGTCCAGCATCGGCTCCAGAAGTTACTGAGTGCAAAGTTCTCAGCGGCGAAGCTGGCGAAGTTCCTTGCCCAACAAAATATGGCGTTCCAGGCTGGTTGAAACGCTTGAACCAAGCGTTCGCGAAATTCGGCGGCAAGCCAGTTGATCAATTCGAAATCGTTGGTGGTCCGTAGTTCTTACTTTCCCCCAAAGAATTAGATGATGCAGACCTAACGCAGTTTGTATCAAAGGGAGCGGAAACGCTCCCTTTTTCATTTTTTCTATCGGTAAAACCAGCGTCGAGTCCGTGTGGGGACTGTGTTAGGTGTGAAGCCGCATGTCGAGGGTGGATGTGAATCGCGAGAGTCAAATGACCTCCTCTCTGTCATCTCGTTCTTCAAGGAAGATGACTGTGCCGAAACCTACCCAAAGCAGCGTTTCAGCCGCATTTGAAATGCCCGCGGCGGATTCCGCCGGTGCGATCATGGCTCGTGCTGCGGAGAGAGTTTCCCAAGATCTCAATATCTATCTCGAGCAAGGTGAGAATCCGAAACGGCGTCTCAAACACATGGCGAAGCGAATCGAGATTCACGAGAAAACCCTGTCTCGAATCTGCAATCGTGAAAACAAACCGACTTACGCGACGGTTTTTAAAATTTATCGGTTCTTATTGGGTGAAGAAGACGATGCAAAACTTCTGGAACGGCTTCCCGAGGAAGTTTCGGAATTTGTTCGCCGGGCAAACCCTCAGACTCTCGAGCGGGGAGCAACCTACAGTTGCGACTTAGATCGCGAGATTCGGACGAACCCGATTTTGGGTGAGATTTATATCTTGTGCGCGACAGGCCCTGTGAAGCTAAGCCAGATTCGCGCGCGCTTTGGCGAGTACGGGTTGAAAGTCGTCGAGCGCCTGGTCGCAAAAGAAGCGCTGGAGTACTTTGGACGAGGTGAGATCTGCCAAGGCCGTGCTCAAGTCAACATGTCGCCGGAAACAACGGCCGGAGTTGCGCGGCATCTGCTTCAAGAACATTTGAAGCCCGAGAACTGCTACGAGACCGGGAACAACTACATGGGTTTCTACGCCGAGGGTTTGAATGACGAGACTCTACAGAAGTGGCTTGCGATTGATGCCGAGGCCACGGCAAAAAAAGTGGCGTTGGCGCGAGACCCCGCTAACCACGGCTCGTTGCGCGTGTTCACATTTGGCGCGACGGAATTGATGAATATTGAAACTTTCGAGACAAAGGCAGCTCTGCAAAACACGAATGTGCAAAATGCGAATCTGCCGGTGAAGGAAAACACATGAGATTGGCGAAGAGGCGATCACTTTTACCGCTGACAATGTCTTTGTTGCTAACGATGTCGATGGCTGTTCCGGCTCTTGGTGGTGTCGGTGGCGCTGGCGGTGGACCACGAGCTGGTCAGATGGTGACGGTCGAGGTTTGTGGTGGAGAAGGCGGCGAGTGTCGTCAGGTCACCTACGAAGTGCGTGAGGCCTCAAAGCCCGAAGCTGTCGAGTGCACGGTGCTTCGCGGAGAAGAAGGTGCTTGGGTTCCGTGTCCGGAAACCTACGGTGTGCCGAAATGGTTAGAACGTTTGAATCACGCGTACGGCGCAAAAACGATCCGCACGCGAAGCAATGGAAACTAAGGGAGGTTTTGAAATGGAATCAATTCCTGGATTGATGACGGAGTCATTTTTCGAGTTCGCAAAGAACCCGCAGAACACGCAAGCGATCTTAGACATTCAAAAAGGACTTATCACGGCTCCGAATCGCGCGGAGATGGTGCAATGGGTGCTGAAGTCGATCTTAGATAATCGCGAGTTCATGAAGCTCTTTGAGAAGAAGTATATTCCAAGGTTCCCCTCAAACGAGGAATTGGCTGCGACACCGGAAGGCTCGTTGGGACGCGCCGTCCTTCAGCATCTGACCGCTAACGGAATTGCATTGGATTTCGCTGGGCTCGACACTAGCATCTACTACCAACAAGAGATGTCTCCTCCTGTGTATCTGGGGCTTCGTGCGCTTCGTATGCACGATGTCTGGCATGCCGTACTGGGACTTGGCGTGTCGCCACTTGATGAATACGCCTTGGCGAGCTTTCAACTTGGACAGTTTTATAGCCCGAATCACATGACGCTGCTGTCGGCGGGCTACTTGAATGTGGCGTTTTATACGCCGGAAGAGATTCCAAAATTCTTGGACCAGACAACGAAATTCTATCAGATGGGCAGGGCGGCGAAGTTTTTTGCTGGATTCCAATTTGAAGAGAACTGGAGCACTCCGCTTCGCGATGTGCGCACGATGCTTGGTGTGAATCTCGATTAGAAATAGAACTGTACACCCAGAGACGGGTGCAGGCGCCAAGGGGTTTGCGAACCTTGCTGAAATGGCATGATCTCAAACTCGGCCTGTAGGCGCAGTCGTTCGACGATCGTGAGCGAAGCGCCGGGACGAAGAACGACGCCGAGGCAGTTTGTCAGGTGTTCGTAAGCCCCGGTGTTTGCTGTCTCACAAGACTCATTGGCGTGAGCGCGTCCGAACTTGTATCCCGCGGTGAGCGAAAACCTTCCTTGAAGAAATCGAGCTTGCCAAGAGCGCGGCTCGATCTCAAATCCGAGAAACGGTGTTGCGATGGGAGCACCGGCCGCCGGGCCGAACCAACGATCTATCTCTTCTATTCCCACGCCTGCCACCATGCGTGTGCGACCGTACTCGCTAGCGGACGTGAGGGCCGAGTAACGAAGTGAGGCTTGTGGGCCAAGTGTCAGCGTGAGATCACTTTCCACTGGTAGCGGTTCGATCAGATTGAGGGCGGCCGGACCGCCGACGCCAAGAGCCCAGCGCTCGGAGAGAGGCTGTGCGGCGGCAAGATCTGAAATGGCGGAAATGGCTTCGGTTTTGATTCTCGCGGGTGCCCGCCAGGCTTCGTGAGGCTCAAGCCCGAGATCACGGTATTCGTATTGTTCGTCCGAAAGAGCGGCCGCTAGAAATGCAAAGTCCGAATTCTGCGCCTGGCGCCGCTTGGCAGCTACACGGACAAGTTTGACAAAGCCTTTGTCGGAGAGTGATTCGCACGCGTCGTTTGCGACGCCGTCTAGGACCGAGTCGAGGCACGCAAGCCGTTGTTCGGTGAGGGGGCTTGCCAGTGCCGGCAATTTCAAAGCGGCTCCCAGGGACTTGGTGCCGATGCGAAGTGATGGCTTTAACGTCTCGCGAACATACTTTCGCGTTTCCCAAAGACCTAAGTGAAAATCGAAGACACGAAAATCGCGCTCAAAGAATCCAAAAAAACCAAGCAGTGGATCGCCTAAGCGCGGCACGAGGTTTTTGGGCGAAGCGATTTGGTTTTCTAGAGCGGGCGATTGCTCAAGGAGCGCGGTAGAGTCTTGGTTGCGTGAACCTTGAAAGAACAGTCCTAGTAGGCCATCGGTGATATTTTCTAGCGCGCTAGGTATTTGCGGTTCTGGTTTTTTGAAGTCGGCATGCGACCCGAGATCAGAATAGAGATAAAGCAAACTCGAACGCGGGAGTCCGTTTTGTGATTCCGCTCCTACGGGAATCTCGCGCCAACGGATGGTTCCGTCAGACGCGACAAAAAGGCCGCCACGCGCGATCTTTTCAGCCAGAGCGAGAGGTTTGTTGTCGACAAGCCCGCCGTCGAGAAAACGGTCCGCGCGAATTCCTTCGGTCGGGCATTGAAACGGAAGACTGGCGTGTCGCCAAGTTTCGGAATCCGAGGAGACGCAGGTGCGAAGCTCTTGTGGTTCAAACGCCAGTGGGAAAGCGGAGCTTGCAAAGAGCACATCGCGAAGTGCCGCGAAGTTTTGGGCGTCGTCTTCGGGCTTAAGTTCCAAAAGCAAGGCGCGTGGAAAGAGGGTCGGGTTGACGTAGTTGGTGAGAAGCGGCGAGCGCCCTTGGCCACGCCCGCGGATGCGGAGATTGATCTTTTCACCTTGGCGTGAAAAGCCGATGCGCGAAGACTCGGTCAGTGGCTGAAGTCGCGTGACGGAAATTCCGAGGACGATATCGCAAGTTTCGGGAAGGCCTTTCTTCCAGGCTTCTTCGAGGCGGTGACTAACTTGCGAGAGGGCTTCACGCGTGAAAAGAGATTTACCGCTGTTCTTGGCGGCGAGAAGCTCGCGTGCTTCGAAACCTGTCCAGGCGCGATAAAACTCGGACGAGGAGACATCCTTGTGAGTGTCGCCTGATGCAGGTGGCGCGCAGATTTCAAACACGGCAAAAAATGCGTTGAGTGCGCCGGCCGATGCACCCGTGAGAAGTTTGGTTTGAAAGAGAGTGGGGTTTTCGCGAAGCAGCTGACTTGTGTAGTAGAGCGATCCGGCCTGATAAGCTCCGAGCGAAACTCCGCCACTTAAAGTGAGAGCGATGGGGACGGAGGTTTGAGCGCGTACCTGCGGAGTCGTCCCGACCAAACAGGCCACGATCCCGAGCACGTAAGCTGTAGAAAAGAGGAACCCCTTTGTCACGACCTCTTCTTCGGCATTTGGCCCCTTAAGCTATCGAAGTTTCTTGTATTTACCGAAATTCCAGACTTCGTGACGCGGCGCTTGACATGAATTGATGCGTTGCGTAAGTTGCGGCCCGATTTACCCCTCTCGATGGGGACTTTAGGAGTGCTGGGCTTATGGCGGTTTCTGCGAAAAACAAGGTTCTTGGTCTCTTTCTTTCGACAATGACTGTGATGTCGGCGGTGGCACCGATGGTTGTTTCTTCGCAAGCCATGGCCGACGAAAAAGTGAGCTCGATCTTGTTTTCGTGCAATCTGAGCTTTCGTGCGACTGGGCGCTCGGTTTATGTCGGCATTGGCTACACCGATGTCAGCGGGAGCGGCACGATTTCGTGTTACGACCTTCTGACGGGCGCGACGGAACATGTTCCGGTGAAAGTGAAAGCGCGTGGTCCAGGTGCTGGGCTTGGAGTCACAGGGCTTGTTCTTTCAGGAGCGGCGGCCGGTGTTGGCGTGACGAAAGGACCTGAAGACTTGCTTGGACGTTATGGCATGGTTCGCGGCAATGCGGCTGTCGGAGTTGGCGGCGCTGCCGGTGTCGGCTTGCGATTGAGCAAAGGTTCGGTGTCGGTCGATCTTAGCTTAGAGGGGCAATCGGGCCTCGGTGCTGGAGTTGACCTTCTGTGGGTGGATCTTGAGCGCGACGGCGAGTCGCGATTGGAAGCGGCACCGGTGAAACCAGCAATGCCAGTCGCTCAAGCCGAGAGAGCGGCAGTGACCACCGCAGAGTCGCTGCCACAAGCAACGCCGATTCAGATCAGCTCTTCTAAGACGATTTATTTGCAAGAAGGGCAGCCGCTTCAGATCATCGACAAGCAGGGGCGCGTGATTCAGACGATCTATTTAAAGACCGTCCGTTAGTTTTAATAAACTGATTCGACAAAAATCTTAGTGGTGATGTCCACCGCCGTGGTTCTGGCCTTCAAGCTTCACGGCGATCAATTCCGCTCAGTCGGTTCGGCTACTTGTGTTCAGGTGTATTTTTTAAGTTTTCTTTGCAGGCTCTGGCGATGGATGCCGAGGTCCTTTGCTGTTCGGCTGATATTGCCGCGATTTTTGGTCAGGACAAAGTCGATGTATTCGTGCTCGATCTCCGAGAGCGAGCGGCGCTTGAAGTCGGCGTCTTCGGCGACTCGGCGCCCCTCTAGGGCCGAAAGAATTTCGGCGAAGCTTGCCGGCTTGGTGAGGTAGTCAAGAGCGCCGCGTTTGACGGCCTCAACGGCTGTCGTGATACTGCCGTAACCGGAGAGCACGACGATTTTTGCGTCGGGCGACTTGTCTTTGATTTTTGAAATCGCCTCAAGGCCAAATTCTCCGCCCGAAAGCCGCAGATCAAGCACGGCGTGTGTGAGCACCGAGCTTTCCGGAATTTCACTGATGCGGCTTGCGAGAATGACATCGAATCCATGGTCTTCGAATTCGCGCTTCAGGCTTGATGCGAGATTGAGGTCGTCTTCCAAGAGCAGAACTGTGTTTTTCGTCATACTTGCTCCGTGTTGTGAAAGGCTGGCCACGTTAGGCTGACTCTTGCGCCCATAGGTGAACGGTTTTCGATAAGTAAGCGGCCGCCGAGGCTTTGAGCGAAGATTTCGCTGACATAGAGACCTAAGCCGGTGCCGTTGGGTTTTGTTGTGAGAAACGGTTCGCCTCGGCGTTCGAGGACAGCGTCGGAGAAACCGGGGCCTGTGTCCTCGACGGCGAGTTTGATCCACAAGTCGGCTCTTTCCAGTTTCATGTGGATTTCACCGTCAGGCTTGGCCTCGTGAGCGTTGTCGAGCAGGTTGATAAGAACTTGCGCGAAGCTCACGACCGGCACTTCGACCCGTGAGTCGAGGTCTGCTTGGATGTTGAGTTTTGCTTCGGGATGTTCTTCTCGCCAAGCTTCACCGATGTCATTGAGAAACTCGGAAATTGGGATGGCTCGTTTTTCGTGAGAGCCGACATCAAACTGCGAAGCATTCATTTCGTGAATGACCTTCTCGCAGGCGGCGACGCAGATTTCGGCGGCGTCGATGTTTTCCAAAAGTGCGGCGGCACCGCGACTCGAGTCGACGTCTCGGCGAAGTCGGGCCAGGCGGAGTTTTGCGGCATTCAAAGGGCTTGCGAACTCGTGGGAAAAGCCTGCTGCGAGCGCGCCAATGGCGCGAAGGCGGTCTTGGCGTTCGGTGAAAGTTCGGCTTCTTACCAAGGCTTCGGACTGACTTTCGAGATAAGAACCAAGTGATCGCATCACGAGCCAGACCGCCGCGATCAAAATGTGCGGCGCTGTCCAGAAGATGAGGGAGATCTCCGTTGTGGGATCGACTCGTTCAAGGACGTACTGTGTTTGCAGTCCGAAAAAAAATGTGTGGCTGAGGCCCCAGTAGGGCCAGGCATAGTGGCCGCGAATAAGCACGGCGCCGAGTGCGACGTTGACGAAAAAGAGTGGGGTAAGTGGGTTTGTGATTCCTCCGGCGATCATCAAAAGACTGGAGACAGCGACCAGATCGACGGCGAATTGCGAGCTCACGAGAATAGGAGTTGGAGGAGATTTTCTAGTTTCCTGTTCAGTTCCCAGAAAGAAGAGCCGCGTGAAGAGATTAAAGAGGGCCAGTAACCCAAGAGCGCCGACAAAGATGGCGAGCGTATTTTTGTTGAGAAGTCCGACCACGTAGCCAGCCGGCGAGAGAAGCAGAAAGAACGTGCAGACGATCCATCGCAAACGGACAATCCACGTGAGCTTCGCGGTTTCGATGTTGTGAACATCTTCCGGAAACTTAAACACCTGGGCGATTGCCCGATGGGCCTCTTGAAATTTATTGGTTCCCGGCATCCGTTCTCTATAGCCAAACACCGGGGAGGATGGGACCTCTTTTAGCCTGTGCAGCGAAATGCTGCGCAGGGCGGTAGGGAACGCTTTGTGTTACCTAGCGATTCGGCGCATCACTTGGCGACATAGGTCACTTCGACTCGTGAACCGGCTGGCGGTGGTGAGTCGAAGACGACGAGTTTTCCCTCTACGCGCCATTTGATGGAAGTGGCGGGCCAGACGGAAACTTTGACCGAGCTTGGGATCGGCTCAAACTTGAGCTCAAAGCTCGAGACGAGTTTACGAACATCGTCCGAGATCGACGAAAGATGTTTTCCGTAGTCGGCATCGCAGATGGAATATGTTCGTCCGCCTGTCATGGTCGCAAGGGCATTTACTTGATGGCCGTAGTATCCAACACCTGAATCTTTTCTCTGAGCGTTCAGGCACGTTGAATCGTTTGGCTTGATGATAATTCCGTGAGCCATGAATCGCTTCGTGTCGGCAAACACAGCCGTGAATGCGTCGATGACCGCACGCGGACGTGTCATCGCCGGATTTTTTCCATCGCTCATTTCGTCTTCGTCCGAGAGGACGACAAGGGCGAGGTCGACGCCGTCGCGGAAGAAGCCGGCGTTGGCCGCAAAGCGTTCGTCAAGCGCCATGATCGTCGCTTTCAGCGGTTGCTCCACACTAGATGGGCAATACGGAAAGCGTGTGCGATCACCGCAGTCGATGGTTTCGTCACGTCGGATCGTGTTGAGGAAGAGCTGTTGCGCATTTGGTGTTGTGGGTGTCAGGAATTTCGTCGTCGTTCCCTTGTAGTCGACGAGGCGGCCGTCTGTCGCCCAGCCGGAACCACGAGGTCCTGAGACGTCCGTTGTTGTGATGCCGATTTGATAATCGAGATCTTTGATACCTGAGATGAAGTTCGCAAAACGAGAACCCATCTTGCGTTGTTTGCTTTCCATCGATTCCGAGTTGTCGTCGACGATGAGAATGTCGACCTTGTTTGCGGTGTCGGATTGGCTGAAGTACTCGGTGATGGTCGGAACCGGAGTTGGTGTTGGAACAGGTGTCGGCACTGGAGTGGGCGAGGGAGTTGGCGTCGGTGTCGGAGTTGGCACTGGCGTGGGTTCTGGTGTTGGAACGGGCGTGGGCGAAGGTGTAGGCACTGGAGTCGGAATAGGCGTGGGTTCTGGTGTTGGTACGGGTGTAGGTACCGGTGTAGGGACTGGAGTTGGAATAGGTGTGGGCTCTGGTGTTGGTTCCGGAGTTGGTGCAGGTGTCGGTTCTGGAGTGGGCACCGGAGTTGGCTCTGGTGTTGGTGCTGGCGTCGGAGTTGGGACTTCGCCACTTGGGCCTTCGCTTTGTAAACCATCAACGGCTTCAAAGCTTGGTTTGTTACACGCCGTCAGTGCGCATGCGAGCACGAGTGCGGTCATCCCATTTGAGAAGAGTTTAGTGGAAGGAAGTTTTTCCGAAAGAAACAAACCAGAGAAAGCTTTGAACAATGCCATCTCGTTATTCTGTGTGGAAAACTTCGATGCGGCGAGTGTTCTGAGGTCCAGGCCTGTTTGACATAATTCCTGGAAATCCGCATCCAGAGCGAATTTCCGGCCGATACTTAAGTCAGTCTAAAGCGATCGCGGACTGCAAAGTCACCACGATCAGCGATGACATTCACGAGGTCTAAGTAAGGATCGTGCTCAAAAAAAAGATAGGCGGACTCCTGGGCGGCTTGCTCAAGCAGAACGGCTTTTTCTTCGATGAGTTCCAGTGGACGAAGGTCGTAACCCATCACCCAGGGGAGGCGAACGTGTGACGAGGTTGGAATCAAATCACCGCAGTAATAAACTGTGTTCTTTCCATCTGAAATGCGCACGTATTGCTGGCCTATGGTATGGCCGTTTGTGATGGCGACCGAAACTCCGGGCAGGAGGTCTTTCACCGGGCCGTCGAGAATTTCCATCTGATGGTTGGCGATCACTGCTTCAAAGTTCACTCCAAAGTACGAGGCTTTTTCGCGACGATTTGGATGGCGCGCGGTTTCGAGGTTGGCGCGTTGAACAAAGTGTTTGGCGTTTTTGAAAGTCGGAACAACTTTTCCGTTTTCCGCTTTTGTGGCTGCGCCCGCGTGATCAAAGTGAAGGTGAGTGAAGATCACGTGCGTGATGTCGTCGGTCGTAAGACCGAGGCGTTTTAGCGAGCCTTCAAGCGAAGTCGCTCCGCGGTCGATCGCATACATCTCTTCGAACTTTGCTCCGAGCTTGTCGCCATATTTCGCGATAAAGTCACCGCCGATTCCGCAATCAATGAGAATGCGGTGAGTGGGGGATTTTAAGAGTAAGGCACGGGCTTCCATCGCGATTCGATTGGCGCTGTCGCTGGGGTTGGATTTCTCCCACAAAACTTTTGGAACCGTTCCAAACATCGCTCCGCCATCGAGCCCAAAGAGGCCGGTGGGAACGGCGTGAATTTCGTAGTCACCGACTTTGAGCTGAAGATTTTTGAGACTGTCGGCGTGAGGGTTTGGAAGGTCGCGAAACGAAGTCATGTCGTCTCCTCATTTTCTTCACGGAAGGCGTTTGGGTTGATGCTCATAACCCACTGACGGTAGTTCTCGTAGATCAATTCGATATTTGCAGGCGGGTGGACGGGGCCGACGTGAATCGTCAGGGGGCCGGGAACGGCGAAGATGCGTCCCTTGGGCCAGAGATCGCCGTTGCCTTCGAGATATAAAAACAAAAGCGGCGTCGTGGTCTTTTCGCTGAATAGACTTACGCCGCGTTTGAACTGACCGATGAAGCCATCTTTGGAGCGAGTGCCCTCTGGAAAAATAATCAGCCAAATCGCCTCAAGTTTTGAAAGCAGAGTCAGACAGAGCTCGACGGCTTCCCCTTTTTTGTCTTTGCGGTCGATCGGGATCGCGCCGAGACAGTGTTTAGAAAAGAAGGTGAATAGCGGATTGGTGAAGAAGTAGTCTTTTGCCGCCGCGATGTAGAGATCAAGCCAGTAGCGAAACGGAATAGCCGCTGCAATGGAGACGGCATCTAAGTGGCTAGCGTGATTGCTGATGACAAGGAGCTTGGGATAGTTGCGTCGAACCTCGTGAAAGTCGCCGACGACTTTGAGACGGATATAAAAACGGAAGAACCAATACTTTAGAATGATCGACCACAGCGTACGAAAAACGAGACTCACCAGATCGTAGTGCCGGGTGAAGATCGGGAGGTGCTTGAGGTAGCCCGGCAGCCTCGTCCATTGCTCGTTCTCGTAGTCCCAATCGCGCATCAGGGCACCCACGAAGTGAGAGTCTTATTCGCCTCGAGATACCACATGAGGTAGTAAAAAATTGGTGCAACGAAGATCAGGCGGTCGATGACTGACAAAAAATCACCGCGGCCGATGATAAACACGCCGACGTCTTTGATGCCGAGATCGCGACGGATGACCGAGAGCACGAGGTCCCCAAGGCTGCCGCCGAATACGGCGGCGATGCCCGAGGCGATCCACCATTGCTCGCTTTGTTCCGGCAAGAGGTGGCGAAAGCTAAATGCCAAGAGGATGGTGAGGGGGGCCGCGACGAAGAAGCCTTCCCAGTTCCGACGAGGTGTGATGCGCGAAAACATTTTGTGGTTTCCGAAGAACCGCGAGACCGCGAGCGACAAGTTGTCGAAGACTTCCGTGAGAATCGTGATGTAGATCGCAAGGTAAGGTCCACGGTCCAGTTTCAGGATCCATCCCATGTGCAAGAACGACCAGCCGAGGAACATGAACGCCATCAGCGTCAGCGCCATATACTGGATCATTTGCTTGTGCGAGTTGCGAACGATCGGGATCAGGCAGATCGCGGCAAAGAAGATCATCGGCATGGTGTTGTAAAGTTCGCGACTTCCAGTGTGGATCAGATAGCAAAGTGCCGCGACCCCGCCATATGAAAGCCACACGAAATAAGATCGGTGATACATGCCCGTGAGCTGAAAGAAAATTTTGAAGGCCATGACGGAGACGATGCCAAGGCCGATCAGTGCCCAGTTGCCCGATGCGCCTAGGAGCACAAACAAAACGGGTGTCGCGATCGACCAGCTGACAAGGCTCGCCCAACCGGCTTGAAGCTGAGGGCTTCGGCTGCGCAAAAAGAAAAAGCCGACCGTCAATGTGAGGAGAACGCCCATCACAATTGCGAAGGTCTGTACGTAGGTAGGCTCATGCCAAATTTGCCACATGCTTCTGGAACCTCATCCCCGGTCCGTCGGTCAAAGTCGCTCGATCCCGTAGTCTTTCATCTTCTTATACATACTGGAACGCGAAATTCCTATCTTCTCTGCGGCAAGATCTGGTTCGGTAAAGCGCGTGAGAGCTTGACGAATCACATAGGCTTCATATCGCGCAGTGAGCTCGTTTAAACCGAGACTGAGATCAAGCTCGGCTTCCTGATTCATGGACGAAGCGATGCCAGTCGGCATCAATCCGGTCGGCAAGCTTTGGCGCAAATCCTGTTCCCGAATCACGGGAAGGGGGGCTTGAAGGCTCACTTGTTCGCAAAGACGTTTTAGCTCGCGAATGTTTCCCGTAAACGGCAGCCGCTGAAGCAAGGCGAGCGCATCGTCAGCAAAGTGTTTGTTGCGACGAGGTCGTTCCAGCGAGAGAAAGTATTCCGCCAGCAAAGGGATATCTTCTCGGCGATCACGTAAGGCCGGAAGACGCACCACCTTGCCACTTACGCGCCAGAGAAGGTCTTCGCGGAACTCGCCGCTTTTTACCATCTCCGAAAGACTGCGATTGGTGGCGACGATCACACGCACCTGAACATGCTGGGCCTCTCGGGCGCCGACGCGACGGGTTTCTCCGGATTCGAGAAAGCGCAAGAGCTTAGCTTGATTGGCAAGCGGCAAAGCTTCGATTTCGTCGAGAAAGAGATCCCCACCGGCTGCGGCTTCGATAAGGCCCGCACGATTTTGGTCGGCTCCCGTGAAGGCTCCTTTCATGTGGCCAAACATCTCGCTTTCAAAGACCGATTCCGGAATTGCCCCGAGATTCACGCGAATGAAGGGACGAGTGCGCGGCAGCTCTTGTTGATGAAGCAAGAAAGCCGCGACTTCTTTGCCGCAACCGGATTCCCCCTCTAGGAGGATCGGGCCGGGTTCGCCTTTGAGGCTAGCGATTTGCCTCAATACGTCTTTCGACTTTTCGGAGTTGCCGATCCACCTTGGGGCACGAGTTGGATTGTGAGTTTGGCTTTGGCTAAGAGACTCGCGCGTTTCGCGAATCTCCAAGAGCGCTTCGATTTTTTCTAAGACGTGAAGAAACTCTTCTGTCACGATCGGCTTTCCAAGAAACCGACTGGCGCCGGATTCGAGTCCTTGCTCCATCAGTTTTCGGTCAAGATTGCCGCTCATTGCGACACACTCGAGCATTGGCACCATGGAACTGAGACGTCGAATGACCTCGAGACCTTCGGCGGTTTCCAGGCGACCGGTCAGGTGCATGTCGACAAATGCGGCAGAAAACTCGGTCAAATCGCTTCGCGACCAGACTTCATCCGGTGTTGAGCACGCGGTCATTGACCAATGGCTAGGAAGGGCTAGGCGAAGCGATGCTGGAACCAGGTCGTCATCATCCAGGACCAGAACGCGGCGAGTAAGGTTGGTTTTCGACATGCGAATATTTTGGCTGTCTCGGGGGTGTTCAGCCAAGCTCCACTGTGCCATTATGGCGGCATGCGAAAAAAGCTGAAGCCCCGAATCGTTCTTCTCGAAAACATCCATGCTGGCGCCAAAAACGCTCTCGAAGAGGCTGGCTATGACGTCGATCTTTTGCCGGACTCTCCTAGCGGAGCGGCTCTTGACGAAGCTCTTGAGGGTGCTCAGGTCCTTGGGATTCGCTCCAAGACGCAAGTGACATCGGATGTGTTGAAACGGCATCCAGCGCTTGAGCTGATCGGCTGTTTTTGCATCGGCACGGACCAGGTGGATCTCAAGCGTGCAAACGCGATGGGAATTCCGGTTTTCAATGCCCCTCATTCCAACACGCGCAGTGTTGCGGAGCTTGTGATTGCCGAGATCGTAGCTCTTTCTCGTCAGCTTGGCGATCGTAACACCAATGCTCACAAGGGAGTTTGGACCAAGTCGGCCGATGGCGCTCACGAAGTGCGCGGCAAAACTCTTGGTATCGTGGGCTACGGCCACATCGGAAGTCAGGTCAGCGTTTTAGCCGAGGCGTTTGGGATGAAGGTTCTTTTCTACGACGTCGTGAAGAAGCTTCCGCTTGGCAATTCGCAATCCGTCGGGAAACTTCCCGAACTTTTAAAAGCGGCGGATTTCGTGAGTCTTCATGTTCCCGACACCTCGCAGACAAGAAGTATGATTGGCGCCAAAGAGTTGCGTTCGATGAAAAAAGGCGCGGCGTTGATTAACGCTAGTCGTGGTACCGTGGTGGATATCGAAGCTCTCGCCGAGGCGATTCGCTCCGGCGCGCTCTCTGGTGCCGCGATTGATGTCTTTCCCGAAGAACCTGCGAGCAACAAACAAAAGTTCACGAGCCCTTTGCAGGGGTTACCGAACGTGATTCTCACGCCTCACATTGGCGGCAGCACCTTGGAGGCACAAGAAGCCATCGGCCTCGAGGTGGCGGCAAGCTTTATCGCCTTTTTGACGAAGGGAACAACCACCGGTGCGGTGAATTTCCCGATGATTGATCTGCCTCGCGCTCACGAAGGTGCGAGTCGCATTATCAATGTCCACAAAAACGTTCCCGGTGTTCTTGGTGATATCAACTCAATCATCTCTGAACACGGTGCCAATATTCAGGCGCAAGGTCTTGCGACGGATCAGACCGTCGGCTACCTGATCACGGATGTGTCGGGGGCCAAGAGCGAGGAGCTGGTGAAAGATATTTCGCAGCTGAAGACGAGTCTTCGCACACGCGCCCTGATAACTTAGGGTCTTGCAACGCGCCGCAAATCAAAAAACAAGGCGGTACCTTATTGGTGAGACTGGGCTTCGATGAGGCGCTTGCGGTGTTCGGTGATCGCGTCTTCGATGCGTTCGAGAGCTTTTACCATTTTGTCGAGCTTGCGTTTTTGGCCCTCGGTCAGTTTTTGTTTCTCGCGCGCCGTTTCGTCGCGAAAGGCTTCGACAAGTCCACTTGCGATGGCCAAGGGGTTTGAGATGTCATGCAGGAACTCCCGGCCCTCTTGGGCGAGTTCAAAGAGGCTGAGTTCTGAGGCCGTTTTTCGTGTTTTTTGCGAATCTGCCATGACTTAAATTCTCCTCTGTTCTGGCTCAAATTCAACCGTCCCAATATGAAACGGTTGTTAAATCGTATTTAGCCTGAGTCCAGAAAATGCCGATAAGAGATCGATGCTAGAGCTTCTCATCGTCGATGATGAATCAGATATTCTAGATATTCTCGAATCGGTGGCGACCGAACAAAGGGTCCTCATCGACGGCGAAGCTCACGATGTTCGCGTCACGAGAGCCGCAAACGGCCGCGAGGCGTTTGAATTGGTTCAGACAAACTGGTTTGACGCGATTCTTTCCGATATAAAAATGCCTATAATGGATGGGCTCGACCTCTTGGCCAATATTCGCGGGCTCGGAAAAGAGGTCCCCTTGATTTTTCTGACGGCCTTTGGGGACAAAGAACACGCGGTGCGCGCACTTCGTCTAGGGTGTTACGACTTTCTCGACAAGCCTATCAATCTAGATCGTTTGCGCGATGTGATCCATCGCGCACTTGAGAGTGGGTTTCGTGGTCGTGAGATCGAACAAGAGATCGAGGTTCGACTTTCGAAGCTTGCGGCATTGCCGGCCGAGCGCTATCGCCAGTTGCGCCTGGTGTTTCGCTCGATGATCTTGGTCGAAAAAGCACGAGCGGAGAAAACGAGCGCCGTTGAAGCCGACACTGAGAGCAATGCCTTAGGGGCCTTGCTCGGTCACGACAGTTCGCTCAAGAAGCAGGGCTCAAAGACAAAGAAGAAGTCTCGCCGGGCCGCCTAATTCAGCCTTCGTCCGTGGGCTTTTTGTCAGAGTCGACTTGGTTCAGCATGATCGACCGCATGGCATTTCGCAGTTGTTCGTAGCGATCTGGTGGCATCGCGGCCGCGTAGCGGGCCATCTTTTTTTCGAAGTCAATTTCACTGAGCCGTCTCTTGTAGGCAAGAATCGACGCCTTTTTTACCGACTCGCAGAGCATGTCACGCTGCCATGGCTTTTCGATGAGATCAAAGACGCCGAGGCGGAGCGCGCGAATCGCGATGTTTTTATCGGCGTGCCCGGAAATAAGAATCACTTTCGTCGTGGGTTCGGTTTGATTGAGTTGCTCGACGATTTCGAGGCCATCCAGAGCGGGCATGCGAATGTCTGAGATCACAACGTCGTAGCGGATGGCTTTGATTTTTTTTAAGGCCGTGATGCCGTTGTCGGCGGTTTCCAGCAGAGGCTTGATTCGGAAGCCGTCGATTTCAATTTCGAGATCACAAAGCTGTTCGCTGACGACCTCGAGGATCTCGGGTTCGTCGTCCACAATTAGAATTCGAGGCTGTAGGTCGTCTGTCATAAGTGAATTCCTAAAGCATTTTGCCCGGGTTCATGATTCCGTCTGGATCGAACGCCGATTTGAGTTTTCGCATGAGTGTGATCTCGGCATCCGAGCGTGTGTGACTTAAGTCATCGCGCTTCACGAGGCCGACACCGTGTTCGGCCGAGATCGATCCGCCGAGTTTGGAGATGATCTCAAAGAGTTCGCGATTGACGCCTTTGCAGCGCTTGAGGAACTCGTCTCGAGCCAGGCCGTCGGGCTTCAGGATATTGATATGCATATTGCCGTCGCCGATGTGTCCAAACCACACGACGCGAAAATCTGGATAGCCGTTTTTTAGCGTGCGGTCGGTTTCAAGAAGAAATTCCGGTACTTTCGAGACCACGACCGACACATCGTTTTTATAAGGGGTAAATGGAGCCGTCGCTTCGGAAATGTCCTCGCGCAGACGCCAGAAGTCGCGTGCTTGCGCTTCACTTTGCGCGATGGCGCCGTCAAGCACCCAGCCTTCGGACATGCAAGTCTCAAAGCTTTCCAAGATCGCGGCTTCCATCGAGGCGTCGGTGTTTTCGACTTCGATCAGAAGATAGTTGGGGCAGGCTGTGCTCAATGGTTTTGGAAGATGGGTGTGGCTGGTGACGGTTTCGAGCGCGATATCCGAGAAAAACTCAAAAGCTGTCAGCGGCAGTTTGGTACGAAACTCACGATACACTTTCATAACGGCATCGAGATCGCTTAGGCCAAGAATCATGACGGTGAGTGGTTTGGGTGGCGAAGTGAACTTGATAAGAGCTTCGACCACAAAGCCCAAAGTGCCTTCGCTTCCGATGAAGAGATGGCGCAAGTCATAGCCGGTGGCGTTTTTAATCAGTCCTTTGTTGAGTTCCAAGATTTCGCCTTCGCCAGTGACCACAGTGAGGCCCACAACCCAATCGCGCGTCAGCCCGTAGCGAAGAACTTTTACGCCGCCCGCATTGGTGGCGATATTGCCTCCGATGTGGCTCGAGCCACGGGCTGCGAAGTCGACAGGGTAGTAGGCGTTTTTGGTTTTCGCGAACTCTTGCAGAGCTTCGGTTACGACGCCTGGTTGAACGCGCGCTGTGCGATCGGTTTCATTGTACTCAAGAATCTGATTCATCTTTTCGAAGCTGACGACGACTTCGCCCTTCAGTGCGCAGGCTCCGCCGCTTAAACCCGTGCGTCCACCTGATGGCACGAGTCCGATATGGTTGGCGCGAGCCCACTTCACAAGCTGCGCGACCTCGTTCGCATTCAGCGGAAAGACGACGGCTAACGGTTTAATGTCGTAGTGTTTCGTCCAATCGCGACCGTAGTGCGCAAGCGAGGCTTCGTCCAAGGCCAAGCGGTCGGAGGGGAAGAGTGAGCTTAAGTCTTTAAGAGCGGTCGTTGCCATGGGACTAGATTAGGCTAGCTTTGCGATGAAGCCAACGGGCCAGACGTCCCTAATTTGCAGCGTTATCGTTTATTGCGTCCCGAGGTGGTTTCGTGGAGTTCGCGGGCGAGTTCGGCTAGGTACAGATAGTCCGAATCATTTTCGAGATTGGGAACCTCGCCGTTGTTTCTGGTCGCAGCGATCCGCCTTAAGACATTGAGGGCTGCGGGTACTGATTCTTCGGCAGAGGTCGAGCCGTTTTCGACAAGGCGCTCGGCGACTTCGCCGATTTGCGAGACTTCCGGTAAGCCGTAGGTTTTTCCGGTGCCTTTAAGTTTGTGAAACTCGGTTTCGACTTCCGCGTACTTGCGCTCTTGAAGGAGTTTTTCAATGGCGTCCGCTCGGGCGGGAAGTGCTTCGAGATAGGTTTTTCGTAGTTCCGCTAAAACATCGTGGATGCTCATGCCGCCGCCTAGGATTTAAGCCACTTTCGCGAGTTCGCTCTCGCGCCATTTTGGAAGGGTGAACCAGAAACTCGAGCCCTTGCCAATGGCACTCTCAACACCGATCGAACCGCCATGCTCGGCAACGAGTGCCTTGGCGATTGCCAGACCAAGACCGGTGCCTTTTACCAATGGATTGGCGGCTGTCGCTCCTTGACGGAACTTTTCAAAAATCAGCTGCTGATCTTCTGAAGCGATACCGGGGCCTTGATCTTGAACACTTACGACCAAGTCGCCGGTTTTGGCGCGGCTAATGGAGACGCGCACCGCGCTCCCTTTGGGGCTAAACTTGATCGCGTTGGAAACAAGGTTGGTAAGAACCTGTTGCATGCGGTCGCGGTCGATGCTGACTTCGATCGAAGGGATCGACACCAGCTCCAGACGAACTTCAGCGCGCATCGCGAGTCCCGCAAGACCTTCCAGGGTCTTTCCGCAGAACTCATCCCACTGCACCCAATCCAAATTGAGCGGAAGGCCGCCGGATTCGATTTTCGCGAGATCCAGAAGATCGTTGATGAGGCGAATCAGGCGATCTGTTTCCCCCTCGGCAATTTTGATCAGTCGAAGTGAGCCCACGTCGAGCTGACCGACGACGCCAGTTGCGAGCAAGGAGAGTGAACCTTTGATCGACGTCATAGGAGTGCGAAGTTCGTGACTTGCGATCGAAAGGAATTCGGACTTCGCCTGGTCGAGACGCTTGAGCTCATCGGTCGTGTTGATGACCTTTTGCGCTAGCGAGTTGAACGTGCGCTGGAGATCGCCGAGTTCGGTTTCGTCGGGCTGCGAGAACTGGAAACTGTAGCGGTCGACCAAGAAGTCGAGCATTCGACGAGAAAGTCGATTGATCGCGCGGAAAATGCGAGCGTGGATTGTGAGCACGACGAGGAACAAGCCAAGTCCCAAAATACCGCTGGAGAGCATCATCAGCTTTTCAAAGCGCGCTTCGATTTCCGAGCGTTTGCCGCGGTTGCGGTTGTAGTGATCCGCTTCGACCTTCAGGGCTCGGCGAATCGAGCGGCGAAGCTCGGGGCGTTTTTTTGTGGCGTAGGTCGTGACGGCATTTCCGAAAGCGCGTCGACGGTCGGCCTCTTGTAGACGATCGCGCTCAACTTGAAGGCGGCGGAAGGTGTCGTCGTGATAGGGGAGATCTTCGAGAAGCAAGAGAACCGAACGCGTTTCAAGCGAGTCGTTCATGGAACGGTCGTAAGCCTCGATCTCTCTTCGAGTCTCATAGGCTTGGTAACCGGCAAAGCCTGAGCCGCCGATCACCACTGCTGTTAAAAGGTTGAGCTGGCCACGAATGGTCAACCGGCCCCCTTGTTTGCATCATTCAAAATGGCATCAATACGTGCGCAAATTTCCGTCGGTTCAAACGGTTTTGGAATAAAGCCCGTTCCAAGATTCAAGAACGCTTGCACATCTTTCTCGTCGTTTTTTGCGCTGAGAAAAATGATCGGCGTGGTGACAATTCCAGCGGAACGTATTTCCGCCGCCGCCTGAAGGCCGGACTTAAGTGGCATCATGCCGTCAAGGATGATGAGGTCAAACGCGCGGCGAGTGGCAAGATTCACGGCTTGCGCTCCGTCGGACACGAGTTCCACGGTATGCCCGCCGATCTTTTCCAGACTGATCTGAATCACGATGGAAACTGAGGGATCGTCTTCAGCTAAGAGAATATGCATTATGCGGCCCTCGCATTTTTCTTCTGTTGCGCCAGCTTCGCTTGGACGAATTGCCGAACTTTGATGGTCGCACGATCGTCGAGTCCATGAAAGGCGGCTCGAATTTCGAACGTGCCCTCGATAGATCCGGGCGTGCAGCTTTTGATTTTCGCTTGCGGATTAGGGCATCCGATTTTGTCGAAGAGCTCGGCCCCCAAGGTGATGACTGTCCCTTCGAGCACCTTGTGATCGGAGTCCAGCAAGACACCGCTTTCGGAAAGGCCGACGATCACGACGGCGGCGGAAAGTTTCGCCACTTCTTCCATGGGAACTTCGCCGAAGCGCGCCGCTCGTCGTGCGTTCTCGCTATGAGCGATGAGTTCCTGAACTTTTTGAAGGAAGCGCTCTGGGTCGATGGGTTTCACGATATAGTCTTGTGCACCGACAGCGACAGCACGTTCGACATCTCGTTTTTCGCGGCGACCAGTGATCATCGCAATCGGGATCAGGTCATAGCTAGGAATCGCTTTGATCGATTTGATCAACTCGTATCCGGTGTGAGGCTTCATATTGGCATCGGTGATGATCACGTCGAACTCGCGTTTTTGCGCGTGCTCGAGAGCTTCCAGCGCGCCCGTGCAAGTCACCACTTCAGCCCCTATGTGGCCAAGCAGCTTGCTCGCGACCGCGAGAAAGTCATGATCATCGTCGACAAGTAGAATCAGTGCCATAAAACTTAAAAAACCTCTCCCTTGGTTTTCGGAAAACCTGAGAGGTTTCAAGAGTCCTGATGGCGTATTCCTAGGGCGAGAAAGATGGGACACAGGCGCCAAGCACCCGTTGCGAGGATCAAAAGCCCGACCCAGGTCCAGCCCGGGCCGCCGGCAACAGCCCATGCGGTCACCAGAGTGCCCAAAATGAGGCGTAATATTTGACCGGACTTCGACACATTGCACTTCATGATGTCTCTCCAAGGTAGCCGAACGGCGTGGGTCTGGGCAAGATGAAGGTCATGACAAACTCCGCTCGCGCAATCCCTACATTGATGACGTCTCAGCTTGGTATTCAATTTCCGATCATCGGGGCTCCGATGTTTCTGGTCTCCAACGTCGATATGGTCGTGGGGATCTCGGAGGCAGGTGCCATTGGAACATTTCCGGCTTTGAATTATCGCCCGATCGAAAAGTATCGCGAAGCTTTGGCGGAGATGAAAAAGCGCACGAAAAAGCCCATCGGGGTGAACGTCATCGTGAACAAATCCAACACGAGGCAGCCGGAGGACGTCAAAGCGGCGCTGGATGCAGGGGTCGAGCTTTTTATCACCTCGCTTGGAAGTCCGGCGAGCGTGATTCGCGATGCACATAAAAACGGAGCGAAAGTTTACTGTGATGTGACCAACCTCGAGCATGCAAAGAAGGTCGCGGACTTGGGCGCCGACGGTCTCGTGGCCGTTGGAACAGGTGCGGGCGGGCACGCCGGGCCGATTTCGCCGCTGGTGCTGGTGCCTTGGCTGGCGCGTGAGATGAAGATTCCGGTGATTTTGGCCGGAGGCGTGGCTCACGGCTCGCAGATTTTGGCGGCTATAGCTTTGGGTGCAAGTGGTGTTCATGTCGGCACACGTTTTATCGCGAGTCGCGAAGCCGGCGTGGACCAGAGCTACAAGGATGCTGTGGTGAAGGCGTCGCCGGAAGACATCGTCATGACGACACGTGTGTCGGGCACTCCGGCCGCGGTGATCAACACCGACTACGTCAAAAAGATCGGAACGGATCTTCCGCTTGCGTTGAAAATTTTGAAGGATCATCCGCTAACCAAAAAGTACGCGGTTCCGTTGATTCACTATCTCGGGATGAAGTCTCTGGAAGGTGCCGCAGGTGGGAGCGGCGAGAAGCCATCGTGGAAGACGGTTTGGAGCGCCGGTCAGTCGGTCGGGCTCGTCGACGAAATCATGGACTGCCGCGAGATCGTCGAAAAACTGGTGCGCGAATATCACGAAGCGCAAGCCGCGCTTCCCGCGATTCCGAGTTGATTTGCCGGTGCAGGCGAGAGCCTACTTCACCATTGGTTGAAGTTCGCCGCTTTCATACATCTCCATCAAGATGTCGCTGCCGCCGACGAGTTCTTTGTTGACGTAGAGCTGCGGGATCGTTGGCCAGTTGCCGTAAGCTTTGATGCCTTCGCGGATGTCGGGATCCTGAAGAACATCGACGGAGAAATACTTGGCTCCGCACTCCTGCAAAATAGCAGCGGCACGCGCCGAGAAACCGCACATTGGAAATTGCGGGCTGCCTTTCATGAAGAGAACGATTTTATTTTCCGCGAGAATCTTTTCGATGCGTGCGTTGACGTCTGACATTTTTAAGTGACCTCTCTTAGTTCGCCGATTCTGGCAGTTTGGTGGTGATGGTGAGTGCGTGAACTTCTCCGGTTTTGAGTTCCGCATCGAAAACGTTCATCACGTGTTTATGTTGTTGGATCCGCGTCAGCCCTTTGAAGGCGTTGGAGGTGATCATGACCTGGTAGTGGTCATGGGTGCCAGTGAGGTCAACGACCTCGACGGGATCTCCTGGGTAGGCCTTTTCTAGGCGTTCTTTCATCTGTTGTGGTGTCATAGCGCTCTGAGGCCTACCAGAGAGGGTTCGGTTGTTCAAGTTCTATAGCGGGCATGTTCCCTAGATGCCGATTTCATGGTAGGGCTAAAAAGGAATGGCGGATCAAGCCCATATCAAACGTGAACGAGCCAAAGCGCGCGAGATGCGCGAATCGCAGTGGTGGAAGAACCAAATCGGCCCAGGGCTTTGTCATCACTGCGGTCAAAAGTTTCCTAAATCGCAACTGACGATGGATCATCTCACGCCGCTGGCGCGTGGTGGGAAGACCACGAAGTCCAATGTCGTGCCGTCGTGCAAAGCGTGCAATCAAACTCGCGGGCATAAGTTAGATGTCGAGCGTGCGATGGATGAGATGGCCTCAGGCGCGATCGGTGTCGACATTGAAGGGGGCCTTGAGGGACTTTGGTTGGCGCCAGAGCACCTGGCTCTTTTGGGTGAGGCCAAAAAAGACGTGAATTGTTTTGCGGTCAGCCAGTTCTACTTTGGTGGCCTTTCGGCGGATGAGCTTCGGCGCCTAACAGCCGATGAGGTTTTAGACTGGGTGGCTTCGGAGTTCATGCAGATCGCGTCGCCGTCTGATTACGAAGAACCGGTCTTGGTGATCGTTTGGAGTCGGACGGTCGGTGGGGACTCTGCTGGGGGCTTTGATGGAGCTTTCGAGCCACCCAATGTTCGCGAGCTTGCCAAGCGTAAAGCGGGCTTTCCGTTTGGCTGGGTGGTTGAACACACGACGGTGTTGGTTGAACCAGTTGGTCGCAACTGGTTGGACGGTCGACCAAAAGATCAATCAGAACACCAAGCAGGAAAACAAGTGGCCGCGCTCGAGAGCCCTCGTGTTTATGAAAAGGCGAGCCCGCATGTGGAAGACGCGATCGCAATCCGTTCTTTTTCAGAGGCGATTCATGCCTACAAGGCGAAGCCAGGCTTCGCTCTGAGCTTTCATGTCCCGGTCTAGGAACTACTCGACGTCGACGAGTTCAATTTCGTAGAGGAGTGTAGCGCCTGGCGGAATGGTTTGGCCGGCGCCATTGTTCCCGTATCCCATGTCGGGTGGGATAATTAAACGACGGCGTCCACCGACTCGCATGTCGACGAGTCCCTGCTCCCAGCCTTTGATATGCGGAGTTTCGGGGTTTTGAAGTTGAAACTTGTAAGGCGGTTTGCCTTGCGTGGATTCAAATTGCGGTCCGCGGCCAAGTGGTTGCGTCGGATCGTAGAGCCAGCTCGTGAAGTGCACGACAATTTTCGAGCTCGGCTTGGCCGTGCGACCGCGGCCGTTTTGCAGGTCTTCCACCATGAGTTTGGTCACGACTTTCGGAAACTTTTTGCTCGGCTCGGGAACAAACGCAGGAGTCGCACTGGGTTTCACCGGAGGTTTGGCCGGAGAAGCGGAGGGCTTTGGCGCTGTCGAAGGTTTTGGGGTGCTAGCCGCCGGTGCCGCGGTCGAACTTGGAGCTGCGGAATCCGTTTGTGCATGAGCCTTGTGGGTCGACGCGACCAAAAATGTCAGAGCTGACGAGAGAAAAAGTGTCAGCACAGCCGCTAAGGAATTAGGCATATGTGGCGCGTGCTTTTTCAGCATCTTCGGCGAGTGAGTGTGCTGGATGAAAATTTGAAATTCGGGTTTTTCGCTAGGTAATTTCACAGATTCGACTTCGTTCATAGTGGTTGTGCCTGATCGTATTGAGCCTTCTTTTCTCTGGCCAGAGTTCTGCGCAGTTATGAAGCCCTGCGGCACAATCTGCGGCGTTGGGCCTTGATTGATCCGCCCCTCTATTGAAATGATGGCGGCTCGCAAAACTTCAAGCGTCCAATGGGGTGAAGATGGCGAAAACGATTACGTCTAGCAGCACGGCCGAATACTTTGCAAAGAACCTCCAACAGGTGGGGTTTTCCTCGCCTTTGAAGGCGGTTTTGACCACTCTAAAAGAGGCCGTCGACAACTCTCTTGATGCCTGCGAAGAGGCTGGAATCCTTCCAGAAATCACGGTTGAAGTCAGAAAAACAGGCGCTGGATCGAGCAAGTCTGCAGACCTTATCGAAATCATTGTCGAAGATAACGGTCCCGGCATCGATCCTGACGATCTTCCCAAGGTTTTCGGGGAATATTTGGCTTCGTCGAAGTTTGGTCGCGGCCAATGTACGCGCGGTCAACAGGGGATCGGGATCTCGGCTGCGGTGACGTGGGCTCAGTTGACGAACGCTTCGGGCGTTCTCGTGACGTCCAAAACGTCGCGCATGCGCAAAGCGATTCAGGCCACGATCGACGTCGATATCAAGCAGAACAAGGGGTCTATTAAATCAAAGGACTCCATCGATTGGGAAAAACCGCACGGACTGCGTGTGGAGTTTCGTATCGACGGCCGTATTCAATTAAATGGTGACGGCGGTCTTTTGACGTACCTCGAAGGTACGACTCTCGTGAATCCGCACCTCACTATTAAGTATAAGCTCGCGGAAAACGACTGGGTGAATATCGAACGTGTCAGCGACACGGTTCCAGATGTTCCGTCGGCGACTTTGCCACATCCGCACACGATGAAGCTTGGTGAGTTCATCACGCACGCCGGTCTCTACGGCAAAGTGGAGTTCGGAAAGTTCCTGAAAACAGGATTTTCGCGAGTTAGCGATCTCACTTTAAAAGACCTCGTTAAAAACGGTCTTCCCAAAGCGCTGCTCATGCAGCCGACGAATAAATTAAACGAAGAGCAGCTTAAAACGGCCTTTCAGGTCATCGGCAAAACCGAGCTTCAGTCGCCTTCAACACGTTCGGTTTTAACTGTCGGTGAAGAGTCGATGGCAAAGTCGATCTTGCGTTTGGGCGACGTCGACTTTTTCTCGGTCGTGACCCGTAAGCCGCGCATCGCGGATTTTAAACCGGTGGTTGTGGAAGTCGCACTTGCGCGCTTCTTAAATCGTGGTGCTGAAACCGATTCGATTCAGCTTCTTCGTTTCGCCAACCGTGTTCCGCTTCAGTTTGATAAGAGCGCATGTGCGATCACAAACGCGGTGGAAAGTGTGAACTGGCGTTCGTATGGCCTTCAGCAGTCGAAAGACTCGCTGCCGCTTGGCCCCTATGTCTTCGCGATTTCGGTGGTTTCGCCGTTCATCAAGTTTAAGAACGCTTCGAAAGAAACCATCGATGCCTCCGACGAATTGGTCGAAGAGATTCGCCGCGCGCTGATGCAAGCTGGGCAAAAGCTTTCGCGCCACATTCGCCGCGAAAACAAAGAGGCCGATCTCGAGCGCAAAATCGCACATATCGAGCAGTTCGGACCGATTCTTGTCGACGGCCTTGTTCGCATCTCGGGAGCCAAGCCTGCGCGTAAAGCGAAAGCGGAAGAGGGCTTGAAAAAGCTCTTGGGGCGCGATGCGCGAGCTGCGGAGAAGGAGCTTTCCGAAGCCGACGTGAAGCTTCAGGCATTGAAGGAGCGTCAGGAAAAAGCGGGATTGTTCTTCACGGCTTCTTCGCGAGGCCTTGTGGCGGCGGACGAAGCTTCTGGCGATGAAACTGATATCGAAGATCAGGAAGTTTCTGACGAGTCCGAATCACCTCGGGGCACAAATAAAACTACGACTGCCAAAGTGATAGAGACCAAAGGTGTCGAAGTGAAGTCAGGAACAGGTAAGGCTGCGACAACTGCGAAAGCCACCGAAAAGACGACGGCCACGACCGCAAAAGCCGCAACGACCACCACGACAGCAAAGGCGGCGGCGACGACGACGACGTCCAAAGCGGTTCGTAAGTAAGAGGAGTTCGAAATGGATAAAGTCATTCGCATTCGCAAACTCACCAAAGATATCCCAAAAGAGGTTCGCCTTCTTTGTGACTCGATGCTCGAAGAACTTGAAAACGCGAATCGCCCGGTACTTGAGGCGGTAAAGTGTTCGCTAGATAACTCGTTTTATAATCCAAAAACGGGTTATTTGACTCCTGGTGATAAACGGGTGCGCACCGAGCTCAATGTTTCTTCGGTTCAAAAAATGGCGCGTGTTGTGTTCATGCTCGAAGTATTGCTTCAGAACTTGGAGTCTGGCGCCGTCAATACAAAGCGTGAATTGTATTACATCTCAAAAGGTAAAATTAAAAAAGACTCCAAGCTTAAAGCGCTCGATTTTGCGGGACAGGACGAAAGCGACTCAATCATCGACTTCGTCGGCGACATGCTCGAGGTTTACCGCGAAGAGCTGAACTGTTTTGCCAACGATCGCGGTGGCCAAACATATTCCCAACAACTTGTCGTCACTGAAACTCTCGCCGATGGCACCAAGGCTGTCGTCGATCTTTCGACTCTTGGTACAACTCCGTTTCAGCCAAAAAACAAACCGCAGTCACTTCAACTGAAGGCGAAAAAGAAAATCGACTTCTGCTTGGTCGTCGAATCAGAAGGTACGGCTGGAACTTTGGTCGCAAACGGCATGACTCGCAGAAACAACTGTATCGTCATGGGTGCACAAGGGGTTCCAAGTAACGGTGTTCGTGGTTGGTGTAAACTGATTCAAGAACAGCTGAAGGTTCCGATGTTCTTCTTTGGTGATCTCGATGCGTACACGATGCAAAACATCTATCGAACATTGAAAGCTGGATCAGCGGCTTCGCTGATTCGAAATGCCGACTTCTCGGCGCCAGATGTTCACTTCCTCGGCGTTTTACCAGAAGACGTGAAGAAGTATGATCTTGATTGCTACAACGTCAGCGAAAAAGACCAAGCCGAAGCGCGCTCGCTGAAAAAAGCGAAAGATGCTTTGCAAAACGATCCGTTCTTCCAAGACAAGAAAAACAGAAAGCTTTCTGCGATTCTTGAATGGCTTGTGAAAAACAAGCTTCGTTGCGAACAACAGGCGTTTTTTGCCGTTGATCCACGTGATCCTTTGACCACTGAAAAGATCATTTTGGACAAGATCAAAACAGGATCTTACATCTGATATGAACTCCATAAGGCCGCTCGTCATCTTATCGATGGCTGGGTTGTTCATGGCGCCGGCGTCGCTGGCTGCCGTGAGCGGGTCGTCTCGTGAGAAAATCATCGGCGGCTTGGAAATCGAAGCCTCGCATCCGCTAACGAGATCGGTCGTGGCTCTTATCAACATCGTAGAGCCGGAACCTGAAGAAGCGTTTGAGGTCTGCACTGCAAGCTTTCTAACGGATCGCGTGCTGCTGACGGCGGCGCACTGTCTTCCAGAGACTGACGATGGTGGCGAGCCGCAGGCTCTATCTATCAAAATCGGGGTTGATGCCTATGACGACGGCCCGAGGTTGAAAGTCGACCGCGTTCTGGCTCACCCGGACTACGATTCGACGACCTATGTTTCTGATGTCGCCGTTATTCGTTTGGCTGAAAGCTATTCCGAGGCAAAGCCTCTTAAACTTGCGCGGCCTCAAGATCTTCGCGGAGCCAGCTTAAGTCGCATGAGCCGGGTTCAGGCGGTGGGGTTTGGCCGCAGCAACGCAGGACGCGGTGAAAACGAAAGTTACGAAGGGCTTGGTCGTATGCGGACGGTGGACTTGCAGTCCATTGATTTTGTTTCGAGTTCCACTAGCGAGGAGCTCTTGATCCAAGTCGACATGAATCACGGTCGTGGTTTTTGCGAAGGGGATTCCGGAGGGCCGGCGCTTTTAAAAGCGGGTCGCGGGAAAAGTGGGATTATTGGAGTGGCTTCCACATTCGAAAGTCGAGGCCCGAAAGACTGCAATCAGTTTGGCTACTATACAAACGTCTTGCCTCATCTCGAATGGATTAAGCGGGCGATGCGTGAAATTGTGAAGTAGCGCTCACACGTCCAGGCTTGATCCAGTTCGCTTGGCCAGAGTTTGGGGAAGTTTCCTCTCTCGCATTAGACTGGGTAAGTGAAACTACCTCTTAAAAACCTCCGATTTGAATGTCTCGATCTGAGACAAAGCCGCGCCTGTTTCTTGCCGATTTTCGCAGCGAGTTTTGCTCTGCTGTTCTCGACGGCTTGTTCGCAAAACCTACCGGATACCTCGGGCGATGTTTGTCCGGCGTCCTTGGGCAATATTGCGGGTGAGTCGCCATCGGAACCGGCTAAGGGTCTCGATGTTCCGATCGAACCCGTGCCGGTTTCCGAGCGTGTGCCCGCGGGTCAGGTGGGCGCACTTGCGACCTTCACGGTTTCAGGCTTGGTGAATTATCAGCGCTACTATCCGAACTCCGTAGGCGTCGGGATGGATTATTCGGCGGCCGCGACTTTGCCGGTTCGTCGCGCGGTGGTTCAGGTGATTCAGTCGCCAAACACGGTGATCGCGACAGGAAGAACCGACGACACCGGAAATTATTCGATTTCGGTGACGGCGGCCGGCGGCGCCACGCTCTTTGTTCGTGTGCTCGCGCGTTCGACCGTCACAAACTACATGAAAGATGGTGCCGGCGGTGTTGGGCCGGACGAAAACTGCAACGGGGCAAGCTGGGACATTCGAGTTGTTAACAACTCGACAAACAATGTGCTCTCGCAAACCGATTATTCACTTCGTCCGCAGTATGTTTTGGATACGTCGACGTTTGCGGCGCCAAATGATTCGACACCGCAGACCCGAAACGCCACGGCTTCGATGACGTGGAACGGAACCAATGCCTACACGCAGCGGGCAGGGGCGCCATTTGCACTCTTAGATACGGCGGTGGCGGGACTTGAGACGGCTTGTCAGGGGCGCGCTAATATCAATTTCCCGCTTTTGTACATGAACTGGAGCAGCGATAACACGACGACAAGCGGAAATCGCTACCAAGGAAATATCGGAACGAGCTTCTTTACGACGGAAACGACGTCGCGGGTGGCGAACCTCTCCATTTTGGGCCGTGAGAACGTAGACACCGACGAGCTAGATCGTCATATCGTCGCCCATGAGTTCGCTCACTACTTGGAAAATAAAATCTATCGTTCGGATTCGATTGGCGGCTCGCATAGTCTAAACGACTCGCTCGACCCGAGGCTCGCGTTTGGCGAAGGCTTCGGCAATGCGTTTTCGGCCTTTGTTCACTACAACAGTTTCACCAACGATGAGAACAATGTTTATCAAGACACCAGTGGCAATGCGCAAGCCACTGGATTTAGCATCGACGTCTCAACTCCGCCGGCGAATTCGCCCGGAGGTTTGATTCACGATGACCGAGGCCCTTGGTCGGAAACAGCCGTGCAGCACGTACTGTGGCGGCTTTGGTCGAATCCTGGCGATAATTCTCGAACGTACGCGCGTATCCACGAAGTCTTAGAGGGCGATCATAAAACGACGCCAGCGACGACGAATATCCTCACCTTCGCCTCGCATTTCGCAAGACGAAACGGTGTTTCGACGGATGGTTTACAGTCCTCTTGGACAAACGCTGGGGTCTTCAACACCACGATCAATGCACTTTGCGATGGCGGTTGTGGCGGTTCGCCCGTGTACGATGTTTGGGATTCTGGAAACTATCTGGGTTTGGATTACGCGGCGACACGTCGCTATCGCCAAGGCGCTTTAGGGGCTGTGCAGTCGGCGCCGTTTTGGCAACTCTACCGTCCGCTTGCAAGCGGAGCGAACGCCGCGACCACGCACGACACGATCAAGTGGGGTGGCTACGCAGTTTCCGGTACGCATCTCAACAAGTTTGGTCTGCGACGTCTCTATAAAGTGACGGCGACGTCTTCGCGAACGACGGTGCGAGTGAGTTCGATCTCGCAAAGCGGGGAGACATGTTCCAGCGGGGATCTGCTCGATATGGCGGCCTATCGCCAAGGGACTTTGCTGGCGGTGGATGAGGCGACGTCTGGTGCGACGGCGAATTGTCCTTCGGTGACGTTTTGTTCGACTCCGGGAGAAACCTACATCATCGAGATCGCGGGATTTGGAACCGTCGGCAGTTATAGCCTGGAAGTGAGCC
>CAUJGS010000079.1 GCA_963170185.1 Bdellovibrionota bacterium | reverse complement strand
CCATTGACGATAAAGAGCTGTGCAGCTTGGGGAGCGGGGGCAATAGACAGTTGTTCGGTTGTCGTACGTTTGCCGATAAGGGGACTGCGGTAGGCTTTGGGGCCAAACAAGAGTACGCAGTCCTCTTCGCCCATACCATTTAGAGGTGCCGCATTCGCGGTCGAGAGTGAGGCTGTGCTCATGGCCGTGAACATCATTGCAGCCAAAGTGATGCGAGAAAGCGTAGCTGCGAACTTCGTTATGCCTGCCATTAAAAACCTCCAACACACGTTCTGCATGGTCTAGTTGAAGGAATAGATCGGTGGTTTTTAGTTCGACTTAAATCCTAAAAGTCGAAACAGATGCGTGTGCTCGCAACTTTGATATTTCTCTAACAAGCTCGGAATCTATTTTGAAACGCGCGAGAGATTTTATTTCGAGGTTAAGAAGAAATCTTAATTTTGACTTTTTCAGATTTCATTCTCGACATCCACTCGTCCTCGAAGTGACGGCGAGTGGATAAAATGCCTCCCGAGTCATGCGAAGAATCTGCCTTGCTCGATTGCATGTATCTGTTGGGCTTAAATCCGACGGATCGTTTCGGAACGAAACACTTTCCGAGAAAGTTTATGGGCGGGTGGCGAGGGTGGAGTCGCGTTTGCTGGCGTAGCCTTCGCGGATGTTGAGGGTGAAACCGGCGGCTTGTAGCGCGCGTTTTAAGTGACCGGTGCAAGCGTAAGTGGAAAGTGCGCACACAGGTGCGCAGGCTTTGGCGAGGAAGCTATCTAGAAACTCACGCGTCCAAAGCTCCGGCGTTGATTTACCAGAAAACGCATCGAAGGCGATGCAGTGAAATGGTGTTTCAAGCGACGTGCTTGCGAGTTCGGACGTCAATGGCCCTTCAATCAACCATGATTGCGACTGAATAGCCTCTTTGAGGCGAGACTTGATCAGTGCGTCTGAGACACCTGTTTCTTTTGATGTGCGACTTAAGATGTCGTCGTAGACATGCGTAGGAACCAGCCCTGTGCCGGTCGAAGGATTTGAATCAATACCGTGAAGACCGAGCCAGCTGAGAAAGCTTGAATTCAGTTCAGGTACTGCCTCGAAGCTTGCGCCATGAAGCTCGCGATCGTGACGAATGGAAAGAGCGCTTGAGAGAAGCTCCACGTAGCCAAGGCCTAGGCCAAGTGAGAATACGCGTGGGTGACGAGTTGTAAGAGGAGCCGATTCCGATACGGGATTTAATACGGCTTGGTCGAGGAGCCTAACGGCCGTGTCGTAGGCAGTACCGTAAATGTAGACGGTTTCAAGGAACGCTCCGCGGAGCGAATGCATGGTCTCGCTGGTGTTGGCGGGTTCGGAGGCCGATGCTGTGCCGGACACCGTGCCAGATACTGTACCCGACGCATAGATCAGACGGGCGGTGAGGCTTTCGTCTGCGGTTTCGACCAGCTGGAACCGAATTCCACTAGGGAAAAGAATTTCTGGGCCGACATTTCGGGCGTCACTTTTCGGGTCGAAATCAAACATACGAGGCTATGAGTAGCGGGTTTCTTTGAAAACCGCTAGGCGCTATTGACACTCTGCTGCGTTTGGCCGCAAGGTCGGGGCGTGAACGCGGAATGGGACGGAAAACCCTATCATCCAATCAGTCTTGAGTATCGAAAGCGCTTTGGCGGAAAAGTCGTCAAGGTTCCGGTTTCGATTGCGGACTCATGCCCGAACCGCGAAGGCTTAAAAGGGATGAAGACGTGCATCTTCTGTGATGAGCACGGAAGTTTTGCGTATGCGGACACGCAAAAAGAATCGCTAAGAAATCAGATCGAGCTTCATCGCGCGAAAGTCGCTTCGCGCTTTAATGCCGCAAAGTTCTTGGTTTACTTTCAAGCCTACACGACCACGTTCACGGCTTTAAACCGTCTCAAAGACGGCTTTGAGATCGCGCTCTCGTATCCCGACACTGTCGGTCTTGTCGTCGGCACGAGACCGGATTGTCTTTCGGAAGCTGTGCTTCGCACGTGGCGCGAATATGGCGAAAAGACCTATGTCGCCGTCGAAGTGGGTGTGCAGAGTTTTGATGACGATCAATTGTCGTGGATGCGGCGTGGGCACAACGGTGCGCAGGCGATTCGTGGGATTGAGCGCATCGCCAAAGAATCCGGCGCGGAAGTTGGCATTCACCTGATGTTTGGCTGGCCGACTGAGAACGATAAGCAGATCATCGAGACAGCTCGTCTTTGTAACTCGCTTCCGATTTCCAATGTGAAGCTTCATAACCTGCACGTGCTGGCGAATACGCCTCTGGCCGACATGTATCACGCAGGCGAATTTCAACCGATTGATCTTGATCTCTACGCACATCGCGTGGCGCTTTTTTTAGATCATCTTGATCCGCGCATTGCGGTTCATCGGCTGGCGGCACTTTCGAATCGTTGGGACGAGCTCATCGCGCCAGAGTGGGTGCGCCACAAGATGAGAAGCTTTCAAGGAATGATCGACCGGATCAACGAGGCCGGCGTTTACCAAGGGCGTTCGTTTACTTCAAATCATCAATGAGATGTTCGATCTTGCCCGTGTGGTCGATCGTCCAGACATCCAAAATCGAATCGTCGTCGAGATTGGCGGCCGCGATCATTTTGTAGCCGGTCTTGGTTGCCGTGCAGTCGGGGCAGAACGAAGAAAGGCGATCGAAGTCCATATTTCGAATCTGAGTCATCGGGCTTAAGATGATGGGCGCATCGGGTTTGTACGAGCGATCGGCCTTGGCCTTGTCGATGGCGTCTTGTGCTCGCTTTGCGGCGAGCTTGATGATGTCGCGCATTTCAGGGTCGAATCCATTTTGCGCGGCTTCGGGAAAACTTGCGGGTTTCACGAAACCAAAGGCGTACATCACGCGCTTGGGCCAGAGCTCGAGAGCATTGAGGTCCGTCGTGTAGAAGCCGTGAGTTTTAAAAAACTTGGTTTGAGCGGCGTGAACCAGTTCGAGATCGGCACGTACGACTTGTTGGACGGCTTTGAGTTGGCGTTTTTTAGCCCAGACGTTTCCGCCGGTAACTCCCCAGATCACGCCGACCATGGTGAGTAAGATAATAACAGCACCCACCACGTGGACGGAGCGTCTGGCGCGGGCTTCCGACTCGGTTTCATTGTACGAGTTGGCGGAATCAGAGGTTTGGTCGGTCGTTTGCGATGTCATGGAGATTCTGGATTAGCAGATGCGGCAGGTCCGTGCAATCAACCCGAGCAGCACAATCAACGGGAGTTCAAACCCGAACCAGCATGGACCAAAGCCTTGTGAGGCCTTAAGGAGCCTCCAATCTGGCGTAAGCTCGCGTTAGGCTTAATGTCATGACGCTTGGCGAACCTGCAGATTCCAAAAAGCTAGGACTTGTACTCTCTGGTGGCGGGGCTCGTGGAGCCTATCAGGCCGGAGTTCTTGCTGGGATCGCCGAAATCGCGACGGCCAGTGGGAAACCCAATCCTTTTCAGGTTGTGACGGGTGTCAGTGCTGGAGCTGTGAATGCGGCGGGCCTCGTGGCTTGGCCTGGAGATTTTGCCGACGGTGCCGAGCAGCTTGTGAAAAATTGGACCACGATCACGGCGAGTGATGTTTTCAAAACCGACGCCGTCACAGCTGGTCGTTTGGGGATCAAGTTTCTGATCGACACGGCTCTTGGCAATATGAAGGAAAAGAAGATGGCGAGGTCACTTCTCGATACAGCTCCGCTGAGAGCGTATCTTGAGAAGTTGATTCCATTTGATGAGATTCCTTCGCGCTTTCGTGAAGACGGGATCCAGTCGCTGGCATTGACTGCAATGAATTACACCAATGCGCACTCGATGACCTTCGTGCAGGCCAAGGACACACCCGTCATGTGGGATAGATCGCGCCGAAAGAGCGTTCACGCCAAGATTGGTGTTGAGCACGTGATGGCCTCAAGTGCGATTCCGATTTTCTTTCCGCCAGTCGCGGTCGGCGATGATTTCTACGGTGATGGATGTCTTCGCAACACGGCACCTTTAAGTCCCGCCATTCACTTGGGCTCGGACCGGATCATCGTAATCGGCGTGCGTAGGCCTGATCATTTGGCGAAGCTGCCTCCGGCGGGCGTGTCGCCGTCGTTGGCGCGTGTAACGGGCGTCATCTTGAACGCGCTTTTGATGGACGCCGTCGAGTTCGATATGGAGCGTTTGGGAAGGATCAACCAAACGGTGGATTTAATCCCTTCCGGTGTGCGCACCGGGCTTCAGCTTCGCAAGATCGAGTATCTCTGGATTCGTCCGAGTCAGGATATCGGCGCGATCGCGGCGGGTCTCTACGAGCGTCTACCATCTGTCATTCGCTATCTGGTTGCGGGGCTTGGCTCGCAGAAAGAGTCTTCGGAGCTTACGAGCTACCTACTGTTCGATCCGGAGTTCTGCGGCGAGCTGGTGCGCCTTGGGCGTGAAGACGCCCTTGCGCAGAAGGATCAGATCACCGCATTTATTTCCTGAAATCGGATCAGCTGATCATTTCTTTGCGACTGCTGGCGTGGTTCCGCGTTGGCAAAGAGGGAGCTCTTTCAGACCGCCGATTGTGAGTCGAGTCAGTACCACGCGTCGTTTCTTTCCGTTTTTTCCTTTTAGTAGGTCACCTTGGGGACGAAGGACGCCCCAGTATGTCTTTTCATAAAACAGACGACCTGACTTTTCGATTTGATCGTTCAACATCGAAATTCCGCAAGTCAGTGTTTTGATCGGAGAGCGCGAGTCGCCGCGTTTGCAGCCTTCGGCGTATCCATGCTCAGAGTCTTTGTGCAATTGTAGGATTCCGCGCGCGTAGCGCCCTTTTTTAATTCCCGGAATTTCCGCTGTCGGATCGCACGAGCTTTCTTTAAATGCCATCGTCGCGAAGATATTGACCCAAACATACGAACGCTCTTCGACGCCGAGGTTTTCGTAGTTGGGGCACGCACGACGTAGGTCACTAGTGCCTTCTAGAAGAGCCTGACCGTTTCCGCGCTTGAGTGAATCGATGACGGCCTGACCCCATGGACCAAAACCTTTTTCATCGGCAAACTTGTCGCATGATCCTTGGAATTTCAAATCGTCCATCACGGCTTTGATTTGCGCGGCAGCGTCCGACGTTGCGATCGCTGCCGGTGGCGGTGTGAAGCGTTTGGGTTCCACCTTGAGCGTGACTGGTGCGGGGGGATTTGTGCCTTCTGCCTTGCCGCTGTCAGTTGGCTCGTCTTTAAAGAGTCCGAAAGCCTGTCCATGCATTTCAAGCCATGCTCCAAGAGAGTCAGAGGAGTTGGTGCGGGAGGCTTGTTGAGGAGCGCCGGCGGCCGTGGCCGGTGGTGCCGCTGCCGCACGCTGGGTCGGAGTGTTGGAACGAGTACGAACCTCTTGCGCGTTCACGGACGACGAGATCCCTGTGAGGGCGCAAAGGACGATTACGAGTGTGGGGTTTACCGTCTTGGTAAGTGTCTTTTTATTCATAGCGAATTTAAGACAGTGCAAGACTGGGGTTTTAGCGAGTCTTCTTATATTTGAGGTGAGAAGCGATATAGAGCCACTCACCTGAGCTGGCCTTTAGGGCTGCTCAGGGTGTCGAACTTTTAAAAAGGTGTCTTACGTGCTGCGGCCCTAAACGGGTGGAATCTTAAGTCCAGGCGCCCGTTTAGGTCTCGTTTTACTGATAACTCTCGAGCGGTGCGCACGAGCAGACCAGGTTGCGATCGCCATGTGCGTTGTTCACGCGACCCACCGCCGGCCAGAACTTGTGTTCTTGCACCCACGGAAGTGGGAACGCCGCCTCTTCGCGTGTGTAGGGACGATTCCAATTGGAGTCCATCACCATGCGCACGGTGTGAGGCGAGTTTTTGAGAACGTTTTGGCTGGCGTCGGCTTTGCCTTCTTCGACCGCTTGGATCTCTTTGCGAATTTGAATCATCGCTTCGCAGAAACGATCGATCTCTTCTTTTGATTCGCTCTCCGTGGGTTCGACCATCAGAGTTCCGATAACGGGCCAAGACATCGTTGGCGCGTGGAAGCCGTAGTCGATGAGGCGTTTTGCGACGTCTTCGACCGTGACGGTCTTCATCCAGCGAAGATCCAAGATGCACTCGTGCGCCACGCGTCCGTTTTTCCCTTTGTAGAGAATCGGGTAGTGAGCTTCGAGGCGTTTTGCGATGTAGTTCGCGTTTAAGATCGCCATCTCAGTTGCGCGCTTCAAGCCATCGCGCCCCATGAGCGCGATGTAAGACCACGAGATAGGAAGAATCGAAGCGCTTCCGAAAGGTGCCGCCGAAACGGCCGAGCCGTCGTGACGAAGACCTGTACTTGCATCCGCTCCCTTGTGACCAGGGACGAAGGCTTTTAGGTGCTCGCGTACGCCGATTGGTCCAACGCCTGGGCCGCCACCACCGTGCGGGATACAGAACGTCTTGTGCAGGTTCAAGTGGCACACGTCTGGTCCGAACTCACCAGGACGGCAAAGACCAACGAGCGCGTTGAAGTTGGCGCCGTCCATGTACACTTGGCCGCCGTTTGAGTGGATGATCTCGCAGATCTCTTGAATGCCTTCTTCGAAAACTCCGTGAGTCGAAGGGTACGTGACCATCAACGCCGCGAGATTCGCTTTGTGCTGCTCGGCCTTCGCCTTGAGATCAGGAATATCGACGTTGCCATTGGAGTCGCACGCGACAACGACGACTTTCATTCCAGCCATGACAGCCGAAGCCGGGTTAGTTCCGTGGGCACTTGAAGGAATCAGGCAGATGTTGCGGTTGGTGTCGCCGCGCGAGCGGTGGTAGTCGCGGATCGTGAGGAGACCTGCGTACTCACCAGCCGAGCCTGCGTTTGGTTGGAGGCTCACGCGAGCAAAGCCAGTGACTTCGCAGAGCCAGCCTTCGAGATCGCGGATGAATGTGAGATAGCCTTTGGCTTGGTCGACAGGAACAAACGGATGGATGTTCCCCATCTCAGGCCACGTCACGGGGATCATCTCGGCCGTGGCGTTAAGCTTCATCGTGCACGATCCAAGTGGGATCATCGCGTGCGCCAGCGACAAGTCTTTATTCTCAAGACGCTTTAGGTAGCGAAGCATCTCGGTTTCTGAGTGATAGGAATTAAAGACCTTTTGCGGAAGAAGTTCGGTTTTGCGATAGAGCGATTCAGGGATCGAGTCCGCTGCTTTGACTTCGAGTTCGTCGAACGAGAGCTTTTGGCCAGTGAAAGCTTTGAGAAGCGATTCGACGTCTTCGCGGGTGCTGGTTTCGTCGAACGAAACGCCGAGAGCTGTGATTTGAGAGTCAACGACACTTGATTTCGACGTGTAGAAGCGAATGTTCATGCCGAGATCTTTTGCGGCTTGAACCGTTGCCTTGGCTTTAGCCGCGTCGGTCATCGGTACAACGACTGTGTCGAAGAAATTTTTCGTCTCAAGCTTTACGCCGCTCTTTTCCAGACCGGCTGCGAAGGTCGTCGCCAGGCGGTTCACGCGGCGAGCGATTCGCTTAAGCCCTTCGGGGCCATGGTAGACAGCGTACATCGAAGCCATGACAGCCAAGAGGACTTGCGCCGTACAGATGTTCGACGTCGCCTTTTCACGACGGATATGTTGCTCGCGCGTTTGAAGGGCGAGGCGAAGGCCAGGTTTACCTTGGCTATCGATAGAAACGCCGACCAAGCGACCTGGGATCGAGCGTTTGTATTCGTCACGTGTCGCGAAGTACGCAGCGTGCGGTCCGCCAAAGCCCATTGGAACACCAAAGCGCTGCGAGTTTCCAACGCAGACGTCGGCACCCAATGCTCCGGGCGATTCGAGAAGCGTCAACGCAAGCGGATCGGCCGCCACAACGACGAGGTTTTTTTCCGAATGAGCTTTGTCGCAGAGACCTTTGAGGTCGGCCGCAGCAGTTGGCAAACCACCGCGCGTGCAAGGGTATTGGATCAAGCAGCCGAAGCTGTCTTTCGTGAATTGAAATTTCGAAGCATCGTCGACGACGACTTCAATGCCCATGGGCTCCGCGCGACGGGTGAGGACTTCGATAGTTTGAGGATGGCAGGTGTCGGCGACGAAGAACTTGCGTGCACCGGAACCGTCGTTCTTTACATTGTCTGAAACATGAAACGCCATCGCCATTGCTTCGGCCGCCGCGGTTCCTTCGTCGAGAAGGGACGCGTTTGCGATCGGCATGCCGGTGAGCTCCATGATCATCGTCTGAAAGTTCAAAATCGCTTCGAGGCGGCCTTGCGAGATTTCGGCTTGGTAGGGCGTGTAAGCCGTGTACCAACCTGGGTTTTCCAGAATGTTTCGCAAGATTACCGGAGGTGTGACGGTGCCGTAGTAACCTTGGCCGAGAAAGCTCTTTAGCACCTGGTTGGACGAGGCGATTTCCCAAGCTCTGGCGAGGACGGCGCCTTCGGGGCGGCCCGCGGGGAGGTCGAGAGGTTTTTTTAGACGGATGGCTTTTGGAACCGTCTCATCGATCAGCTGATCGACGGAGCCAACGCCCACGGTTTTGAGCATAGCCGGAAGATCGGCATCGCGTGGACCGATGTGACGAGACGTGAATTCGGAATGGGCTTCGAGCGAGGAAAACGGTGTCTTTGTCATGGCCCCCATAGCTAGCATGTGGGCTAGACACGTCGCTAGGGTTTTTTGGCTGTCGAGGTGACCTGAGAGTCGGGTTCATAAACTGAGAAATCGAAGTCGGTGACAGTCTCGTCAGCTTCGGCGGCACGGATGCGGACACTTCGGCTGGAATCGGAATACTCGACCGCGTCGACGGCTTTACCGAGTTTGGCGCTGAGGCCTGTTCCCGTTGCCGTTTTTTCGAGGCCGGATTGCAGGGCACGGACGATTTCGTTGGTGTGCCGCACCCGTTCAACGAGGGCGCGCATCACGGAAACGGCCCAATCTGGCAGTTCGTTAAGCAGCTGTTCATAGGCTTCCGGGCTTACGCGGGCCGCCACGATATCCGTGAGGGCGCGGGCCGAGGCCGAGCGGGGCTTGCGGTCGATCATGGCGAACTCGCCTAAGCTGGTGCCTGCTGAAACCTTGGCGAGCTTGAGTTCGCCGCCACCGGGGCTGCGTTTGAAGACTTCGACTTCGCCTTCTTGAATGATGAAAAAGTGGAAGGTGTTCTCATCCTCTTGAAAGAGGATATCGCCCGCTTTGAATTGCACTTGTTCGATTTGATTTCCGGCCATACCCCATATTGCGAGTAACCCTGGCGGGGATCAAACAGCGATAAACGTCGGAGCTTTAAGCCAGCCCAAAGCCCCGACGCGATTCAGCGCCAAAAATGAAACCAAGCGCCTACTTACGAGTGACTTGGCGCTTTGTGCCAGACGATTTCTTAACAGTTTTCTTCGCGGTGGTTTTTTTGGCGCCCGCGCGTTTCGCTTTCGCGGCACCCTTGGCTTTTTTGCCGGTCAGTTGTTTGCGAATTTTTGCGAGTTCCAGCTCTACTTGCTTTTGAAGCTTCTGAGCTTTTGCACGCGCACGTTTTACCGAGCGTTCAACCTGTGCGAGTTCCGATTCACCGCGTTTTTTGATCTCTGTTGCGAGACGGTTTACTTCGGATTTTAGAAGTCCGACGTCCGCTACCTGTTTGATCTTATTGAGTTCGATATTGATATTTGCGAACTTGGCCATAGATCGTCTCCTCGTTATGTCGTTAGGGAGCATCTACACGAGATTTATTGCGAGGTCGAGCAAACATGGTGAAGCCGTCAAAAATGGTGAAGCTCTGTCAGGGTTTGAGTTTCTGTTTAGTTCTGTCGAGCGTAGCATTTTCCATGGTGTCGAATGCCGGGCCAGCGGAACAAACGGCGACCGAAGAACTAGCCAAGGAGACAGAGTATCTCGAGTGCGGAACCCGCTCGGAAATGGGCACGCCTTTTAAGATCTGTCTGGTGATTTTAGCTTCTCAGCAGGCACGGGCGCGGGCCGACATGACAGAGGGTTTTTTGCAAATCAAGAAAATGAACGAGTGGATGAGCGACTGGCTTCCCGAGACAGAGCTTTCCAAAGTCAATTCCAGCGCCGGCCAGTCGCCTGTGAAGGTACGAAAAGAGCTCTTTGATCTGCTTAAGTTTTCGCTAGACGTTGCGCGAGATTCGGATGGAGCTTTTGATCCCACCTTTAACGTGATGTGGGGAACCTACGTTTTTAAAAAAGGCGAGGAGCGAGAGGCGACCGAAGAAGAACTTCGCACTCGCTTGCCACTCATCGATTGGCGCAAGGTGCGACTCGACAGCGAAAAGTCGACCGCGTTTTTAGAAAAAACGGGTATGAAGCTCGGGCTTGGTGCGGTTGGCCAGAGCTACGCCGCCGATGAACTGATGAAGTTTTTCAAAGCTAAAGGTTATCGCGGTGGTTATGTCGACGGTAGCGGTGACACAGTCTTTTGGGGACACAAGCCTGGCGGAGCCCTTTGGACAACAGGCGTTCGCAACCCGCTTTGGCAAGCGGGCGTACCCGGTCAGCAAGAGGTGCTTCTGCGGATTTATGGCTCGGACTTTGCGATCACGACGTGCGGGGATGACGAGAAGTTTTTTATGCGCGGCGGACGTCGGGTGCACCATGTGATCGACCCTAAAACTGGAAGACCTGCGAATCGCTCTAGGCAGGTTACGGTGATTTCCAAACGTGGCTTGGATGCCGATGCGTGGGACACGGCCGCGTTTGTAATGGGGCCGCAAAAAGCAATTCCAATTCTTGAGGAAAAAGGATTTCGCGCAGTCCTCGTCGATGCGGACGGTCGGGTGCATCTCACCAAAGGTTTGAAAAAAACCAAAGGCCCTTGGGGCGAAGGTTATATCGTCGTAGGCGAATTAAAATAGGCCGCCTGCGCGGAAAGCAGCGTAGCCCGGAGGGCGTAGCGCCACCCCCAAATCTTTCCGCGCCGCCTGCGCGGAAAGCAGCGTAGCCCGGAGGGCGTAGCGCCACCCTAAGTCCTTTCGCGAAACGTTCGGTCTTTCAGATAGCGGTCAAAGAACGACTCCAGCGCATCGCGCGAGGCCTCGGGTTCCAGGCCGCTTTGCTCAGAAAGAATTTTGACAAGGTCAGTAAGAGTTCGATGGCCATCGACTTGCGAAAGCACCCAGGTCATTGTCGACAGCGACTCTATGCTTTGAGCGAATGCCGGCAAACGAGGAATCGGCAGGGAAGGGTTCGAGAGCCATTCGATTTTGTCGGTGACGCGTGCACGCGAATCGTAGGGCACCGCCGCTTCCGTTCGCTCCCAGGCAAAAGTCGTCATAGTTTCAAAGCGTCGATGAGCGTCGACTTCGCTTTGTAAGTAAGCGGTTTCGACAATGCGGCTTGTGAGTGGCGTCCATCCCGTCGCGGTTCCAACTTCTTCAGCTTCAAGAAGGCTTAAGTTGTCTTCTTCGTTTTGGAAGTTGAAGGCCCAGGCACCCGAATTGATCCATAGTCCGCTTGGTTTTACGATTTGTGCGATGGAAGAGGTCAGTAGAGAGAAATGTCGAGGCAGAATGTCGACTAACCACGGGGTGATAACAAGATCGAAGCTCGAAGGTTGAAATGGAAGTGCATACACATCGGCAAACGCGAACTCCAGATTTTTCGCCGGGCCTTTTGGCGCAGCCAAATCGACTTCAATTGCGGGCTTCATTCGGTCTTTGGGCGAAACCGTTGGGAATATTCCTTTTAGCTTTGCTCCGGAATTTAATTGCTGAGCGGCGAGCAAGAGAAGTGGATTCAAGTCGACCGCAACGACATGAGATTTTGGAAACTGATTTGCGATATCATAGGGAAGACGACCGGCTCCGCAACCGAGAACGGCGATGTTTCGCTCGGAGGCCGCCATCGACGTTTTGGCCGATTCTGGAATGATCGCAAGTACGGCATCGAGAAGCGTTTTGTTTTCCTGAGAGAAGCCAGTTTGGCCAACCGCCCAGTCCCGCGCCATATTTGGAAAGTAGCCTAAAAGCCCCTGATTGAATGGCAGTCGGTAGCCGAAAGCCTGTTTTTTGGGGAGTGATAGCTTTGTTCCTGGTTTCATCGGATCGAGCACTTTTTTGAGAAGCTCTAGCTGTGTGATTTTTGATTGGCGGAGAATTTCAAGACGCGATTTGGTGTTCGGTGATGCCGCGGACTTGATGGAGCTCTTTAGCTCTTCGATTTCGTGTGTGCGAGATTCAAGAAAAAGGTCGATTCGCTCTCGCCAGTGAGAGAGCACGAATTTTGGATCTGGAAAAAGCCAAGGAACTCCACCGACCTTTGGATAGACCATTGCTTCTTCTGTCGCTGACCGAAAGTCTCGGCCGTCGTCGATGAGAGGCAGGCCCGTCGCGGGACATGACCAAAAACGAAATGAGGAGGTTTTCATACCTCCTCATCGTAATTCATAATTCGCCTTAAGATCACTGGGGTGCGAGCAATTCGAATTCAAACTGGACGGTGTCGGTGGTCGGCTGAGCGCCCGGGTACTCGAAGATCGCCGAGCCCGTTGCAAGCGTTCCATTTGCCAAAGTGGTATTGGCATTGATTGTTCGATCCAGACTCATAAAGGCATTTGCGGTTTGGATACGTACCCCGTTGATCATGATGTACATACCCTTAACCCGGATCGCCGCTGCGCCGGTTTGAAGGCGTGGTCGAGCGATGACATAGGCGGGTGGACTTGCAGTTGTATCAATGCGCACTTGGAAGTCCAATTGCGCGCCACTTAGGTTTGTGTTGCCAAGCTGCAGTTGGCCACCCAAGTTGTTAAGTAGTCGAACTTGAAGAGCCGCCGTGGCGTTGAGTGCCAGAGGCTGCGTTCGAGCCGTGATGACGTGGCTCTCGCCGTCGTCGCCGCCTGTTGGTTTGCAACTGTTGTAGTTGGATTCTGCAAGCGTGACGGCTTCTTCGTTTTTCGGGCCGCCCGCAGCTCCTCCATGACTCGGGTTAAGAGCGTAAGTTCGGAACGTGCTTTGAGTTGTGAGCAAGAAGTCGTTGTAGGCAAGACTTGAATCACTAAGGGCAAAGCGTGGAGCTTGGGCTCCGCCATGGCAACCGGCGCAGTTTTGTACCACGAAAGGGTGGTAGGTCTTTGCGAAGGTCTCTTCAAGAGTCGATCCGCAGACGAATTTACCCAAACCAGAAAGAGCCGATTCATCTAGCGGAACAAAGTCAGTCCCGCAGTTTTGATAAAAGATGATGCAAGTAGCGGAAGCCAATCCGATAAGAAGGCGTTGGGCGAAGCCGCGCGAGGAACGAGTGGGCTTTTGCCCACTCGCACTTCTAGAGTCCTTTTCATTTGATGTCTCGAGACGGATCTCAGACATATCTAGCCCCCTACTTTGCCATCCGACGTTCCGCTATAACCCAGGCTTCTGTTGGACTCGTATCACGATCCCGATGTCGGCACGATACGAACCAACTCGCCGTCGATCTCCGAGCGCTGGAAGAGGCCCGGATAGATCGCTTCGAACTTGCTTAAGTTGTTTCCGCCCGCAAGTGCCAGCCAGTTTGCGACTGCTGCTGCGGCACCTTTTTGGACGGTACCCACGACCGTCTGGTCGGAAGCACCTTGTCCCGCGGTGAAGTACCCGATCTGACGACCCCAGCGATCGTCTTTGATACGAGGACGCGAAGACGGGTGGAAAGCGAAGAACAAGAGCTCGCCGCGAGTACCTGAGTCGTTCGTCGGTCCTGTACCGAAAGCGCCACCGCTTGGGCCGGAAACGGAACCGTCGCTGACCACGTAGACGAAGACGGGTTTGCTCATGACGGCCGCAGTTTCTAGGATGCGGCCGATCATCTCACCGGCTTGTTGGTCGCGTGTGTTACAGTTCGCAGTTCCCGTGCCGTGATAATCGTATCCGCCCATATCGATCGAACAAGTCGAGGCGTTGCCTTTGAGGGCGTTGAACACCATCGCGGCTTGCGCGTAGGCCGCACCGGCTTTGTTGTTCGGGTTGATACCCCAAACAGCGGCGACACCTGGGTCGAGACCTGGGTCGATCGCCGTCGACATATCTTGCGTCGCAAGCTCGATGTTTTTACCGGTCGCACACTCGACAACCTTCGCGATCATCGTACCTGTCGCGCTTCCTGGCGAAGCGACGGCACGTGCCTGAGAGCCGGAGAGTGAGTTCACGAGTTCAAGAAGCTTAGTGCGGCGACTCGCAGTTAAGCGGGTCGCAAGCGTACCGGCAGGACCGAGCGCTCCTGAGATGTCCGTGAAGTTACGAACGATAAGAGGAGCTGCTGGGCGCACGACGGCCGGCTGTTGACCGACGCCTGTGCCCGTACCGTCACGAGTACCGAGGTTGGGAAGAGATTCACCGGTAAGACCCGCAGCCAAGACTCCACCTGTCGGATCGGCTTGGTTGTTGGACGTATCGTCGCCCGATGCCGTACAGGCGTTGACGAGCGCTGTTTTGTCGATTGTCGCTTGCGATGCGCGCAAGCTGATGCCCAAGAACATGTGACCGCGCGGAACGCCGGCGTTACGAGTTCCCGCAACACGTACGTTCATGCGGAAGTCGCCCGTGTCACCTTGTTGCTGGAACCAGTTTGAGCCGATGGCGTCGTTTGTGAAAACGTTGTTATCGGGCCCAAGGCTTAGGAGATCGTATCGAGCAAGAGGTTGGCGGTCTTCACCAAGTGGTGGAAGGTTACCAGAGATCGATGCGCCACCGGAGAGGTTCACGACAATGAATGCCGGAAGTCCCGCGGCCGGTACGGAACACGAGTCGTCTGTCTGACCGAATGCGAACTCTGGTCGAGCCAGGACGTTGAGGATGGAAGGCGCAACCATGGTTCCGGAGAAACCGAGGAGACCGCTTGAAAGGAACTCGCGGCGTGTAGTTGGCTTCGGTTTATCCTTGTGGAGGACGATCGTGTTCTCTTCGCCGGTTTGTTCGTCGACGACTTTCTTGATGAACATATTATCGTCTGTACGTTCTTTCATAATTCCCCCAAATTGCCTTGCTTTTCTTTATCGGCAGAAGTCTGCCAATAATTACCCCCGCAGCCCGGAACCCCTTAGAATTTCATCGCATCCAGTGATGCAAGCATCGCTGAACAAGTGAAAATCAGCGCATCTTCCGTTTCAACGGCATCGGAGACACCGTTTCGACGAGGTTGAGCCAGTGCCTCATCTAGAGACGATTTGATAACGGCTCGTTCTGCGACAGACTCGTTACGTCCCCAGAAGTTTCGAGCCATACGGCGGATCATGTCGTCTTTGATATCGGCCGTCATCGCGCTTGGAGCCGCGTTGAAGTTCACCTGACCGAAGAAACGACGTTCGCCCTGAGCTTTCGCCTTCTCGTCGGTCACGAGATCAAGACAGACCTCGCCGCTCAAGTTGGTGATCGAGAGCCACATCGGGCCGTTGATCGAGTCGGCTTTTCCTGTTTCCGTGACCTTGGTCTTTGCGTTGTTGGCCGCTGTAATCGTACGAGCCGACACCGCTTGGATTCCAGTCAGTGATTGCATCGAAACCAGAAGGTTTTCCGCATTCACAGTGGTCACCGGCTTGGTGTCTTCCTCGATATTCAGAGGCGAGTTGCCTGACGGCCCTGTCGACTGCAACTTCGTACTCTGAACGAGTCCTGGGCTACAGTTTTGGAAGCCGATGATGAGAACCAGCGCAGCCATCGGAAGGCCTGTAGAGGCCAGGAGTTTGCGCTTTTGCGAGAGTGTCATCTCTTTAAAGTTTTTCATGGCGATAACCTCTTCTTCTCTTCTCTTACTGCACACAGTTAGGGTTCACAGCTACGTTCTCGTACATACGACGAGCGTGGTAGCCATCGGCTTCGAACTGATCAGCGAGCGTGCGGACCAGGTTTTCTTCTCCAGCAAGCGGGCTACGACGGCAGACCGCTTGGAAGGCTTTGCGAACCATACAGCGTGAGAAACCGCGCGAGTCTGCGACCATGCGGGCGAGACCGCCGATGCCGTTACCAGAAAGCGAGCTTCTCCAGCCAAATTGATCGGCGTTTTTGCCGTAGATCGCGTTGTTAACCCAGCTGTTGTCGGTGATGCGGTAACCTTGCGGATATTCCGTTTGGTTACGAGTCATCTTGCCGAGAACGTTGGTCGAGATCGTTTGCGCGTTGTTCGTGAAGTCGACGAACGCCCAAGCGCCGCGCATACCGTCCATGCCCGAGTGACATGTCTTACAGGTCGTGAGGTAGAGGTTTACGCTACCTGATGGCGTGCGCGTGACGTCTTGCGAGACGCGGTCGTCTGGCGCGTTACCGTCTGCCCACTCTTCCATCTTCACGCACATGAACTCTTGCATCATCTCTTCGACAACGCGGCGGTTAGTACCTGCTACCGCGTGGGCTTCAACAAACGCACGTGTGGTAAGAAGACCAGCCGGATCCGGGTGGTTTACGACGGCGTTGTTTTGCAAAGCGCGTTGTGGTGACTGAGCGATTAGGACCGCCGAAGGCGAAAGGTTGCGCGTCGCCAAGTCATTGTAGTGGTTGTTACTTTGAATGATGTCGGCTTGTTCAGCCTGACGAATCGTCGCGTTGGCTGGAAGAGTCGCGATGACCGCCGGATCGACGCGGTAATAGAAGTTACCTGTCAGCAACTCTTTTGCGCTGCGAGTATCGCTATCGCGAACGACACCGATGAAAGTCGCGACGAAGTCCGACATTGGCGCACGAATTGTTTGTTCACGAGTCGACATGAGTTTTGCGACGTCTCGGATTTGCACGTCCAAGAAGAGCGGATCTTGCGATGCGATCGCCGCCGCCGCTCGTGGATTACCAGCTTTCAGCTGAGTTTCCATTTGCACCAAGCGCGAGTCATCAATCGCTACCTTTACGCCAGTGATGGCTTGGAAGAGCTTTTGAGCGCGTTGGCGTTCCGCTGAGATCTCACCAGTCGGATTCGGAGCGACAGCAGGAATCGGTGTTACCTGAGCCTGGGCTTCCGACATCATAAATGGAGCGGCAAGAACTGATAGAGTGGCGCCAACTACGGCGACTCCCAGATTCGTGAACCCGTTAAGGGTCTCAGTTCGAGACTTTTTCATCGTACCCCCCAAAGACAAACGAACAAATGGTGCAATCCCTATGGAGTAGTAGAGCAAGGCTGATGCCGTGACATTTTCGGGCATAAACGTATAGGTTGGTTTACATCTGTTCACGTTCTGACAATTGTCCAGTCTGTTGACGCTAAGTTGAAATCGTCAGTGGTGACTCGAATTTAGAACGGCTTGGAAGCATGTGCGAAGGCTCATAGTTCGTTATCTTGCATACAGAAACTGTCTCGGCGTGAGACAGTTTCTCGGTCGCTTGCCATAAGCGCCTTTAGTGGGAGCTATGGGTTTCCTCGAATTGAGATGATTTTGATGATTATGTCTTGCTTGGCCTGCTTCGGGTGAGTGCGAGCTCGCCAGCCGACTTCGTCGCAGTCAAACTTCTTTGCACATCAGGTTGAGACGGCGACTGAACTCTAGACATCAAGAGTTAGCAATGGCCGAAGCGGCGAACTTCAGAAGTAGGTATTGAGGAAATTGTCGAAGTCCGGATTGGTGAAATCGCCGCCGCCGTGACCGTTGCCCGGAGCGATCTTTGTCGACACCGCTTTTCCGCCACGTGCGCAGAGTTGGGTGTAGGCGAACTGTTGAACGGCCGGGTCTGTTGAGACCGAGCCCATATCAGGCGTGAAGAATCCTGTTTGCACCGAACCCGTGGTGACGCCGTGGCAGGTGGCGCAGCTTGTTTTCAGAAAGTTTTCGATGACCGGTTGAATATCGGTTAGTGCTTGAGTCGGCGCCGTGCCGCAAGCGCCTGTGGTAGACGCGCCGGGAGTCGTATTTGAGAGATCAACCGAACAACCGGTAAGAAAAGTCGCGATCGCGAGAAGAGCGAGTGAGAGCAGAGAAGTACCAGCGGCCCTAGTTACAACCACAACCGCCCCCGGCTCCACCGAACCCTCCGACGGAGCCTTCTCGAGCGTTCAGCATATGGTTGACGCTCGCTTGTTCTTTGGGAGCGCCAACGAGTTGCATTCCGTTTTTCGAGAGAGTTCCGCGTTCGAAAGCGCTGACCCGACGTCCAAGCAAACCACAACCCGGCAGCGTCATAAGAGCTACCGCAGCCAATGAAAGAATCACGAGCTTCTTTGTGGTTTGCTGAATCATGGATCAACCCCCTGTGAGGATTTTTTTAACTTCGGCGTCGATCTTTTTCTCGTCGCCAGCACGGAAGGCTTCGTGGACTTTCACGATCTTTCCGTTTGAAAGAATAAAAGACGTCGGCATTTTTTCGATTCCAATTTCGCCAGCGATCTTCTGACCCTTATCATACACGAGGTCGAAGCTGACAGGGTGGTCTTTTAGGAACCCTTTTGCCGAGTTCACATCGTCGTCAACGTTGACACCGATGATGGTCAGTTTGCCTTTGTATTTCTTGTGAAGCTTCTCAAGAGCCGGGAGCTCGAGTTTACAAGGCTCACACCAGCTCGCCCAGAAGTCGACGATAACGACTTTGCCTTTGAGCTTTTTGGCCATGTCCACTTTGGGTTTTCCGGCGAATTGAGAGACTTTAATGACAGGGAAATCTTCGCCCTCTTTAAGCTTTGCCTCTGCTGGCGAAGATAAAACCAAGCCAAACGCTACGGAAAACAGTGCCGCCGAACGCTTGAGCGTCTCAAAACGAGATGAATTCATGTGTGCCCCCACTAGTAGTATAAACGAAATCAGAATTTTGTCGAAAGACCAAGGCCAACGACAAACGCCGAAATCTCGAGTTTCTTATCGTCAGAAAGAGTCGAAAGATTACCGGCATCGGTCGCATCTTGGAACTTTTGTGCGAAGTATTCCAATTTGAGAGACAAATTGGTTTTCTCTGTCAAATTGTAAGCCGGTCGGAGTGCCACTGTATAAGAGTTGTACGTAGCTAGAGTGTTGTTCCCTGAATAGAAAACGCCAGGGTCACCATTGTAGTAGTCCTGATAAAACTTCGCTTTCGACTGCATGTAGTAACGCAGACTGAGCGCGACTTCGAATTTTCGACTGAATTCTTTTGTCATGCGTTCTTCTAACGTGTGCGAGAGAACGTCCCAGCTGTCTTGATAGATCCGGTAAGACGTGGCGAACGACGTTTTCATTTTCGGGATATAGATATTGTACTTTACCCCGACGGCATGACGGTTTCTTGTGCGCGGATGGTTTTCGTTCAAGGCGCTGATCGAGTTTCCCGTGATCAGTTTGGCGCGGCGATAGGGGCTTGCGTTGTAACCGCTTTCCACGCGGAAGTCGTAGATGAGCTGAATCAGGGATTCTTTGGAAAGAATCTGCGAAAGCGAGAGCGAGTAGTTTTGGTGCTCTTTGGTTTCGCGGAAAGAAGCATTGGCGGTTGCCGTGATGACGTCGCTTCCAGACGAAAAGCCGAAACCGACGACCGTGTTTTTGGTGAAAAACTCGCGCGTGCCGCCGGCACTGATGACTCTCGAGCTATAGTCTTTTTCGTCAGAAGTGACGACACCGAGGCTCAACGTTCCGTCGGGAATCTGAGTTTCGAAGTTCACCGAGTACTCGTTGCGAAGATCGTCGATCTCCCCCTTGGAGGAGAAGGTTTTTACTTCGCTCGAAGCGCTCGTGAGAATGTCTTGAGTCGCATGGACTGAGACTTTCATACGGTCTTCGTTGAAGGTCGATCCGACTTCGATAGCCGGGGAGATGACGCGTGTGCGGCTATCGTCGTACATGCGCACCACCGAGGAGAATTCACGTTCGGCCTGTGCCTTAGACGGTAGAACCATGGGTAGGCCGACAAAGGCGGCGAATAAGGCAAGGGGCCGAAGTCGATTTCGCAGAGTGGGGTGATGACGGTCAAAATGTATCACAGGCCCACCTCAAGACTGACTTGGACGCCGTTAGACACCATGCTGTTGTTCTGATTGTAGAAGGCGACTTGTGTGCCGGCGAGGGCGACGGAGGCGAAGCCCTCGATATTGTAGCGAACGCCGATTGTGGCATTCATGAAGATGTTGAGCTTCGCGCTTCCGGCAAAAAGCGTGTTGTCGTTGCCTGGACTAAGGAGTCCCATTCCGTAAGACACGAAGCCTGAAATCGACCCGATAAGCAGCGAGTCGTTCCCGATCTCCGCGCCGAGGAGTGAGGCATTGGTGGTCGGAGTGATCCACTGACCGACCATGCCCTTGGCGTAAAACCCGGGACTTAGGTAGTGCATGTAGCCCGCTGTCCACATGGACTGTTTGTCTTTGTAGTTGCCGAAAGTCACTTGGGCGGCACGGCTGATCAGAGCAACTGCTCCATATTTCGAGAGATCGTCCTCATCTTCGTCTTCGCCACCGACTTTGATGGGGGCATTGACCGGAATAAAGCCCACGCCCTTCATGTTCTCGCCGAGTGTGACGACCACGCGATAAAACCGCCCAGCCTCGCTGGTGACGATCTGATTCGAGGCCTTAACCTCCGCTTTGGCGGGGAGCACGGCCAAGAGGCGAAAACGTTCGCTAGGGCCCGTGTAAACCGGGACGTTGTCGGCAAGTGTTGAAAGCGTGAGAGCGGCATGGGATTGAGATGCGTTGAATGTCGCATCAATGACAAAAACTAAAAGTGCCGCGAGAAGGATGTTCACATCTCCCAGTGTTCAGATGTGCAAACGTCTGGTCAATCAATCCAATAGAGTTGATTGACAAAATAGTGCCAAACCCTAGTCTATCACCTATGGCAATCGTGCGATTTTTGCTGGCGACAGGGTTGACTCTCAGCTTGATGAGCTGGGGTCCTGCGGCATTTGCTCAAGATGACGATGTGCCGACGCCAGATGAGATTGAAAACATGGCGGATCCAGGTGGCTTGCCTTCAACGGATTCGGATTCACCGGGTGCCGTTGTAAAACCCAGCAAACGGACCTCGTCCAAGGTCAAGAAGGCGGCGGCCAAGTCGCAAGAGAAAAAAAAGACCAGCCGCTCGAAGCCAAAAGCGAAACCGACACCAAAGCCAGCGACAAAACCCAAAGCCAAAGCGCCGAAGCGTCCGACGAAAGCGGCTCCTAAAAAAGCCGCCGTCGAAGCGACGAGTGATGATGATGAAATAGAAAGTGATGATGAGGAGGCGGTTGACGACGGGCCTGAAGAGCAAGACCCCGTTAAGATCAGCGCCAATGCAAAAGAGCTTTCGATTCGCACTTTGGGTTTGGTCAAAATCGGTGTCGCACGCAGCGCGAGACGCTATGTTCCGGCCGGCTTGGAGACTCGTTTGGCCGAGCGCTTACTACAAGATCTCGCGGCCAAGACCTACTATGAGCCTCGTGCGATCGAAGGGGCGTTAACTTTAAACGCTCGTCCTTCTTTGATTCAGCAGACGGCGAAGAAAAATCAGGTCGAAGGAGTCTTGATTCTCGAGATAGGCCTTGAGGAAATCCTTGGGACGTTGAACACGGTGAACGGCGCCAAGATCAAAGGCTTTCAATTTCGCTACTTGGTCGGCGAGATGGAAGAGAAAAACGCGGTGTCTCTTCTTAGCGAGCGTATTGTCGAAGGGATCGTGCAAGCGACACCTTATCGCGGTTTCGTGACGTCGATGGGCAAGGGACAAGCGACGGTCAACCTTGGAGCCAATCATCAGATCAAAGAAGGCGATATTCTAGAGCTCTTCGAGTTTCGCCGCCCCAACTTGAATTCGACGAGAAGGCTGATTGGTGAAGCGGTTGTACAGAAGGTCAACGGCCCCACCGAGAGTGTGATCGGTCCGATTTCGGGTCGACGCTTTAGCGCGGAACCGTTTGCGAAGGTGAGTTTTCGTGTTTCTCAGGCGATGGCGACGGAGGCCACGGATCACAGCATCGTCTCGGGACGTTGGTGGATTGGTGTCGGAGGCCAGTTGCAATCTCTTGGGGCGGAGGCCGCGGCGCCGAAGTACGAATCGCAGCTCTTTAAAGTAAATGGTGCTCCGTTTGGTTATCTTGCGGGGGGCAACGATGTGTGGACCTTGCAGGGCGCTTTCGGCAGCGCTCGTTCGACAAGTGAGACGTTGAACTTCGTCGACTTCCAGGGGTTGTATTCGGTCTATCAATTAGGTGGGGCGCAGTCGGCTTGGAGCTTTTCCGCTGGTGGCCGTGTGTTCATGATCAATGTGGTGCCGCTGCCGAATCAGATCTCGGCACTTACCACGACGACGATCATTTCTCCGGTTGCTGAGGCTCGTTACAACTATGTTCCCAAGGGACGCGTGCGCTTGGGATTCCACGGCGAGCTTTTCTGGCCGGTTTACACGACAGGCGCGGACCTTGGGGCTTTGATCTTTGCTTTCGGAGCGGGGGCTGGTGTTCAGCTTCAGCTGGCAGTGACGTCACAGCTAGGGGTTGAAGTTTCCGGCAAGCTTCGCTACATCCGTCGTCCTATCGAGGGACAGAGCGGGGTTCAAGAGCGCCAATCTATTCTGGGCACGGGCCTCGTCTTTTCCTTCTAAAATTTCAAATCGAAAGAAGCATCATGACGGCGGCCAACTTTATCACTGCGCGCGATCTTTTCTTGGGGCACCACTGGCGTCGGTATCCGGCTTGGCAAGAGAGCTTAGAGGGATTTCGCATCGGTCGTGTCGTCGGTCGCGACAAAGACGAGTTTGTACTTCGCGACTATCGATCTTTCGAGGCCCCGGAGTCGCGTCTGAACTCGGATGAACTTCGCTGGCATGTCGAGAGCTTTCGTGAACCCAAGGCCGGTGAGTCGGCGCCACCTGTTCAAGAGGTCTTGCGTGTTGGAGATTGGGTCGGGATCTCAAAAAGCGGCGAGGTTCTTTTGTTCGCACCTTGCGTGAGGCCGGTCGCTGTACAAGAAGGCGATCTGCTTTGCGACAAAGCTCGGAAATGGTCGACATTTTTAACCGGAGTTCGACAGTTTTTCGAGGCTCGTGGATTTCAGGAAATGACGACTCCAGCTTTGGCGGTATCTCCTGGCACCGAGCCGTTTCTTGATCCGCTTTCAATTGAGATCGAGTTTGCGGGCCTTCATGAGCGACGCTACCTGGTGACGAGTCCGGAGTTTCATCTCAAGAAGATTCTTGGGTCAGGCGTGCCGCGAATTTTTGAAATCGCAAAATGTTTTCGCAACAAAGAAAGTGGGCATCAGCACCGAATCGAGTTTCACATGCTCGAGTGGTATCGCGCTTTTTCTGACTTGGAAAAGATCGCGGATGACGTTGAGGGCCTGATTCGGCATTTTCGCCCAGGCGTGGGCCTATATAGAACCACGATGGCGGCTCTGTTTAAAAGATTTGTGGAATTCGATTTACGAAGTGACTCCTCTCGCGACGACTTGGCGAGACTGGCTGTTGAGAAGCGGATTCGCGTTTTGCCGGACGACAGTTTTGATGACCTTTTTCACAAGGTTTTTCTCGAGTGCATTGAGTCTCGTTTGGGGGAACTCGCTGACGGGAGTCCGGTCTTGATTACGGACTATCCACCTTCACAAGCCGCACTTTCTCGGATCGGAGACAATGGGTTTGCCCAGCGGTTTGAGGTTTACTGGCGGGGGTTGGAACTCTGCAACGCATTCCATGAGCTCAATGATCCTTCCGAAAACCAGCGTCGCTTTGATCGCGACCTGTTCGCCAAGAGGCAGACGGGGCGAGAGCCGGTTCCGATCGACGAAGAACTGATGCGCGTTTTTGACGAGGGCGTGCCGCCAGCTGCTGGGATCGCCCTGGGGCTTGAGCGCTTGTTCATGGCGGTGTTTGAAGTCGACGCGATCGAACACACGCGTCCGTTTGCGACCTTCGTCTAATCTGGACTGGGCGACCGAGGGTCGAAGAGGGCATGCTAGTAGGCATGTTGAGCGTCAAAACACTTCGTGAGCATCTTCTTCCGATTTCTCCCCAGGCCGCCATCGATCACTGGGTTCGAGTGTTCGAAAAATACGGAGACAGCCCGGATTTCGAAAATCCGCGCGTGGCGATCACGATGAAATCCGGCTCGACCTACAATGGCTACTTGGTCAGCGCCGGAAGTCAGCCAAACTCGAAGGATCGCCATCTGATTTTGAGTCTTGTACTTAAGAACGACACGGATCAGGCGCGTGACATTGTTTATCTGAACTTTTCAGACGTCGAAGCGGTCGCGTTCTACGACATCGACCACGTCCTACAGTACCTAGCCCGCAAATAAGCCTAGATCTTGTTGATCTCTTCTTTCAGCTCTTTGCCGACTTTGAAGAAAGGCAGCTTCTTTTCTTCGACGTTGATGACTTCGCCGGTGCGCGGGTTGCGCCCTTGATAAGCTTCGTAATAGCGGTTCACGAACGAGCCAAAACCGCGGATTTCGATACGGTCATCACGCATGAGGGCTTCCACCATCGAGTCAAAAATCGTATTGACGACAGTCTCGGCTTTGACCCGCGTGATACCGGCTTTTTCAGCAATCATGTTGATGAGATCAGCCTTGGTCATAAGCGCCCCCTTCTGCGATAGAAATTATAAGATGCCGTCTTTTCTAAGCAATTGAAATCCATCCAGAAAGACGCCTTGGCCAGCCGCATCAGTCGTCCCTCTTAGAGCGCGTTGTCGTCTGGCACCAGACCAAGTGCGTAATGCTCCGTCATATAGAGGCTGATCGAGCCGACAAGCACAAAAAGATTCATCGAAAAGGCCTCCGTCATCGTGCTCCAAAAGAGTCCGGCGGCGTGGAATGCACATTGGCTGGCAAAGCAGCCCGCGGCCAGGATGCGGTGCTTGTGGTGTGACTCGGGGATCTCGTGAAAGAGCCGAAGTGTGTTCATCAAGTGGTGCATGATGAATACGAGGTAGGCGACCAGGCCCAGGAGACCGCCACGGGCAAGAATCAGGAAGTAGATATTCACGGCTTCATAGCGTGCGGCCGAGTCGGTTGTTTTCGCCTGCATGTCTTCGACAGCTCCGGAGACACCAAGCAAAGGCGAAGTTTCCCAAACTTTCACGAGAGCGTTCATCTGCGTTCGGTGCAGCTCTTCGCGCTTGGCTTGCTCGTCGACAATTGACGTCCATACGGACGATGAGTGATCGGCTCTTGATCGGCCCTCTTGGCCGGCCAGGTTGCCTGCGAGAAAGAGAAAGAACCAAACGGCGGCGATCGAAGCGAGGATGGCGAGAATCAGTTTGAAGCGGCGATCGCCGGGAAACAAAAGGAGAGCGACAAGACCGGCGACGCCGGCCCACCAGAACTCGGGACGATACGTGAACACCAGCGCAAGAGAGATAAAGACCGCCAAGCCAAAGCCGATCCACGTGGTGCGGTCCGTTTCGTCGCCTTCGCGGCGAAGGCAGGCCGCCGCGAAGGGAAACGGAAGAGCACAGGCAAGTAGCGTTGCGAGGGCTTCGGTTGAGCCAAAGAATCCGCGCGGAACAAAGTAGGGGGCGTCGCCAGTGGGAGCGCGCGTAAGCGCTTCGCCGGTGAGCCAGTCGACACCTTGGAAGTGTTGAATCCAAGCTAGCAGGGAAATCGCGGTGACGGCTCCAATGAGGCTTAAGATGACGCGATTGAGCCCTGGGAAAAGCTCCCAAGCATAGACGAAGAGATAGAGGAGCGGGATCCAGCGCAATTGCCCGAGGCCTTCAAAGATAAGGCCGAACGAATCGAGAGTTGAGCTGCTGCCTTCGGAAAAGTTTGAGGCCAGTGTTTGGCTAGAGACGATGCTAAACAGGCCCGCAATAAAACAAACCGCCAAGGCGATATCGGGACCGATTCGGAAGAAATGAAACTCGCGGTTTTTGGCGAAGGAGTCGCTTGCGATGTAGGAAAGGATAAGAAAGGCCAGGCCCCACGAGGCGATTTCGGTTGCCGCGCGTGAAGTCGCAAGAAAAACCGGAAGCATGACCATGAGCCATGGAATCGGTGTTCCAACCAACTGCTTAACGGCGTGAACGGTTCGTTCGCGTCCATTGGAGAGGTCGACGTCGTAATCCCATTTGCCGCGAACGTGCTCTCGGCGACGCGCACTGGGGGAACCGATTTCGCTCATGCCGTCCTCCTGTAGCGCCCTGTTGCGGCGATGATCGAACGGTAGGCGCGAAGGGTTTCGACCACCATCTTTTCAGGATCAAAGAGGGCGTTGATCTTCGCGCTCGCGGCCTCACCGATTTGCTCGGTGGGGACCCGTTTTTCGAAAACGGCCAACAGAAGATCGCGAATTTCCGATACATCGGCGGGACGTACGAGAAACCCTTCGAGGCCGTGTTCGATCATGGCTGAGATCGGACTCATCTCGGAGCCGATGACGACCTTCTTTTGCGCCATCGCCTCGAGGAGCGATGGTTCAAAACCCGACGTACGTGCCGAAAGGTTGACGAAAATATCGGCGCGAGAAATTGCGTGCACTTGATCGGCGTGCGAAAGATCTCCGGTGAAAATCACCTTGGACCCGAGTGCAAGCATCAGGGCTTCGAATTCGATGTCTTTAAAGCGCGGGCCATCGCCGATGACAATGAGTCGCGAGTTCGGTTTTCGAATGGCGACTTGTTCAAACGCGCGAAGCAGACTCACCATCTCGCCGGTCTCGTTCATGTCGCTGACGGTGACGGCGACGTGCACGGACTCGGGAATCTTTAGCCAAGGCTGATTGCCCTCGGTTGGAAGCTCGGTCAGCTCTTTTAGCGCGCCGATTTCGATCCCATACGGGACCGTGTGAATTTTGGCATCTGGGTAAAGGTAATACCGTTCAAGCGAGATGCGTTCGCGCGGGCTTGCGACGAAAACGCCATCGGCTGTCGAGAGCAATTGCCGATCGTGACTGAAGTAGGTCGAAAGAAATTTCCAGCCGACACTGAAGCCCGTGCCAAGAATGCTGCCCAAGGTCTCTTGCCCCATACCCATGATAGCAAAGAGATCCGCCATGCGCGTGGCCTGAACATCATAGGCCATGGCAAAGCCGTGATCTCTTTTGATCATGCCGACTCGAAGAGCCGAGCTGTCCAGGGCGTGCACGATGTGAAACGGATTTTCGCGATGAAGCTCTAAGAACTTCGAACGCACGAGGTCTTGAAAGCGCGGCTGATGGGCCTGCGAGCGGAGGCGCGAAGCGCGACTCGGAGCGATGCTCACGATACGAACTCCGTCGGCCTCACGCACGGCGGCCGCGCCACCCATGCTTTCTCCGGTGATGATGGTGACGCTGTGGCCGCGAAAGGCGAGGCCGCGCGCGATCAGACGCAAGAAGCTGGGGCCTGCGCTGCGTCCCGAAGTCGGGCGCGTTTGAATGAGTGGCGCGTACTGAGAAATCAGCGCGATATTGAGCTGGCTGGGGAGTGGCTCTCGATTTCCAAAAAGCGACCCGATAAGCGATCCGAAAGGCGATTGAGACATCAGGACAATGCTACGAGGGAGAAGCGCTCTCGGCAAGGGCCACTGCGTACAAACGAGAGATCCTATTGGTGGCGTCGTCTTGCAGAAAATGATGCGCGCCTTCTTGAATGGAGGCCCAAGCGGCCTCGCGAAGCGCGGTGTTCTGACTCGCGGCAAGACTTTGTTCGAGCCACGCGAGTTCCGAAACGGTCGCCATGACCCGTGGGTCTTCTGGGCCGTGTTTGATTTGCGCTTCGGAAACCACCAACGGCATGGCGAGGGTCTCTTGCCACCGGCGAAATGCTTGAGGCTCGAGTCCGGCCACGATGCCAAGATCCCATTCCAGCGTTTCGAGGGCCTCGTTGTAAAAAGCCTTAGGAATCAGCAGAAGCCTTGAGGCCGCTTCGCCGGCTTGGCGCTCCCATTTGAGCAGCTTCTGGCGGTCGGTCCGTGAAAGTGTCGAACGATCGAGAATGCATCCGACCTCCAAATTGGTCCAAAGACCCAGCGCCTCTAAGAGTGCGGGGATTTTTTCGAAAAATGCGGCACGTTCGGCATCCGTTCCCGCCAAAAAAACGCGAACTCGTTCGGAGTCGGTGCGATTGGCGGCTCGGGAGAGGTTTTCAAGGGATGGGCGAAGGCTAAGCCAATGGTGTTCTATGTGGCGAGCGCCGATGTTGGCCCATGTTTCGGCATCGTGCTCGAGAGTCGAAACTAAAATGTGCGGCACAGTGAGTCTGCGAAATCCGCGTCTTAAGCCTTCGATGACTGGAAAGACCGAGGCTTCGGCTCCGAGCAGTCGTTGGCTGGCGCTGAGTCCGGGATCGACGATGTGAATCAAGTCGGGCCGCCACTGCAGAAGCAGGGGAAGTGCTTGCGGCCACTCCCAGGCGCCGAATCGTCGAAACGGGTAGCGAATTTCGACGCGTTTACCAAGTCTCAATTCCGGAAGCTCTTCTTGCCAGCGCGAGAGGATAAGGACCTCGTGACCGAGATCGGTCAGTTCCGCTAGGCGCCCCGCGAATCGGCGCTCAAGAGGAGAGCCTGATTCGTGCGGAAGTACGCGTGAGAGAAAGACGATTCTCACGTTAGCCCTTCTTTGGCTCGCCCGCGTTGGTCGGCGATTCAAGGATCTCGACGAGATTCATCGCGATCTTGCGATTGGCTTCTGGAATTGGCAGCTGAATAAACTCGCGCGGTGTTGTCCACTTGAGTTCGGTGTGCTGCTGAAGCTTGGGTTCACCTTTCCAGTAGTAGACGTCGTAGAAGAGAATCAAAATCGAGATGTCGCCATAAGTGTGCGTGGCCGCGAAACGCAAAGGGCCGACCTCCGCTTCGATGCCGAGCTCTTCGTGAAGTTCGCGCTTGAGGGCTGTCTCGGGCGACTCGCCCTTTTCGATTTTTCCTCCTGGAAATTCCCACTGACCAGCAAGCGTGTGGCCGGGTGGGCGTTGCCCGACAAGAACCTGGTCACCGCGCCGAATCAAAGCGGTGACGACGGGAATCCAGACGGGGCGCTGAATACGTGTGCCATGAGGAGGTGTGCGAATAGGAGTAGCCATGAGATTTCCACACTAGCCAAGGGAGGCCCTTGTATCAAGCGAGGTTCTTGAGACTTTGGCGAAAGAAGCCTGGTCCCGAAAAAACCAGACCACTGTAGGTTTCCACGAGGTCGGCGCCATGGGCGAGACGCCACTGAGCTTCGTGTCCGTCCAATACTCCACCGGCGGAAATGATGAGGCGCCGATCGTGTTCACCGGCAACCGGCTCTGGCAAAGCGCTTTGCGACAAGCCGCGATCAAAATCGCGCGCGGTTTTCTGCAAGAACTCGCGCGCGAGTTTTTGCAGCGGACGCCCCGAAAGCCCGCCCTCCGTAGGAAGATTGAGTCCGTTGGGGCGGCTTGCAGTCGTGTTGGTGACGACAACACCGTCGAGATCGAGACGACTAACCGTCGAGAGGGCCGCGAGCCTCGTTTCGTCGTCCATGTCGGGACTGAGTTTCAGAAGCCCCGGGCGGTGACACTCGCTTAAGCGCTCCGCTAGCGGCCGCAAGAAGGCTTCGAGTCTTTCCGGTTGAAAAAGGTCGCGAAGCCCCTTCGTATTGGGGCTGCTGATATTGATAACAAATCCGTCAACGGGCGCTTCGCCTTCGACGTGTGAGGTCTCGTCGGTGAAGAGATCGATAAGCTCCAGGTAATCGTGAACAGCTTTGTCGAGTGTCGTTTCGCGCTGTTTGCCGATGTTGGCGAATATCGGAAAGCGCGCGGCGCCCGCGGCCTTCTTGGCTTGAAGGTCTTGTGACTCTTCGATGCGAAAATCTCGTAGGTAAGAACGTGTCTTAAGTGCCCCAGGCGAAGGAAAGCCCATGCGGTTCCACAGTGCTTCGTCGCTTTCGACTCGCGCCATGATTTTGCCGGGGTTGGGAGTTTGCGGACGCGGCGTGATCGTGCCGATTTCGACGAAGCCCGCGCCAAAGTGTCGCCAACCTTCGACTTGGCGACCGTCCTTATCGACGCCGCCTGCAATGCCGAGTGGATTTTCAAAGTGGATACGGTGGCCTTTGCGATTCCAGGTGCGCGACTGCACGCTACGCTCTTTGGAACTCACGGGCGCTGTGAACAGCGTCCCGAGCTCCAAAGCTAGCGGTGCAAGATCATGCGAAACTTGCGCTGGAAGCCATAACCACGGTTTCATCGCCACGATCGATAATCTCGATCAGCGAGGGTAGAGGCCGCGGAGAAGCATCGCGCGCTCCAGACGACGAACGGCTTGGCCCATCGCTGCTGTACGCATGTCGATTTTCTTCTCGGTCTTTAGTTCCCACACCTTGTCGAACGCGCCGACGATAACCTGGCGCATGCGCTCGTTCACTTCGTTCTCTGTCCAGAAGAAGTACTGAAGACTCTGAACCCATTCGAAGTACGAAACGATAACGCCGCCACCGTTTGCCAAGATGTCCGGGCAAACCAGGATGTCGCGTTCGTGGAGGATCTTTGTTGCGCCACCGTTGGTCGGTCCATTGGCGCCCTCAACAACGATCTTGGCTTGAATGCGGCCGGCGTTGGCTTCCGTGATTTGGTTTTCCATCGCACAAGGTGCAAGCACGTCGCATGGAAGTTCTAGCAGTTGCTCGTTTGAAATCGGCTCGGATTGAGGATAGCCCTTTACGACTTTCTTTTCCGCGACGTATTTCAAGAGATCCGGGATGTCGAGACCGTTTGGATTGTGAATTCCACCCGAGACATCGCTGACAGCCGTGATTTTAGCACCACGTTGGTGAGCGTAGAGAGCTGCGTGGCTTCCGACGTTACCAAAACCCTGGACGACCATGGTCGTGCCGCTCATTTTTTTGCCAAGCTTCTCGAGACCTTTTTCCGCGATGAAGACCACGCCAAGGCCAGTGGCGCCGTTACGACCCAGGGAACCGCCGACTTCAACTGGTTTGCCTGTGACAACACCTGGTTGAGCGAAGCCGATTTCTTGCGAGTAGGTATCCATCATCCACGCCATCGTCTGCGCATCGGTTCCCATGTCGGGAGCCGGAATGTCGACTTGCGGGCCGATCAAAGTCCCAAGTTCCGATGTGTAACGACGAGTGAGGTTTTGTTTTTCCGTGCGTGAGAGTTTCAATGGATCGACAGTGATGCCGCCTTTGCCGCCGCCAAGCGGGAGGTTCAAAAGCGAACACTTAAACGTCATGAGTGTGGCAAGTGCCGCGACTTCCGAAAGCGTCACGTCTTGGTGATAACGAATCCCGCCTTTGTAGGGCCCAAGAGTTGACGAGTGCTGAACGCGGTAGCCTGTGAATGTGCGAACTGTGTAATCGTCCATGCGAACGGGAACCGAAACGATGATCGCCTTTTTGGGGCGCTTCATACGAGTCAGAACGTTCGGGTCACAGTTGATGACCTTGCCGGCCTCTTCGAGAATTTTGATGGTGTTGTCGAACATCTCGCCGCGATAAAGCTCTTCGCTGGCCTGATAGAAATGAGGTTGTTCGCTTGATGCTTGTGCCGAGCCTGAATGGCCCGTGCCAGAATGGTTCATGACGGTCTCCCTGGAAATCTCTAGTAGTGATCCCACTTTTGCCCCGCTATTAGAGAAGACCCCGATTGCCTTGGCAAGTGAAGCTTGCCACCTGTGGCAACTTCATGGTCTTTTCACCCTTATGCAGGTGACTCGTATGGCCATGAAGGACTTCACTAAAACTCTGACGGCGGGGCTTTCTCGCTTGGACGGTCGCGAGGTTGTGATCGTGGGTGACGTCGGTGTCGACGAGTACACCTTGGGCCAGGTGCGTCGGATCAGTCCGGAGGCGCCGGTTCCGGTGGTCGAAGTAGAAAAAGAAGAGGCGAGGCTGGGCCTTGCTGCTAACGTTGCCCAAAATATCAGCGGTCTTGGCGGGGTTCCGCGCTTGGTCTCGGTCGTCGGCCAGGACGTGGGGGCCGATCAACTTCGACAGCTTTTGCGAGCCGCTGATGTCCCCGTGGAGCATCTCGTGGTCGATTCTTCGAGACCGACGACTCGGAAACTGCGTGTGATGGTGCAAAACCATCATATCGTGCGCGTGGACTACGAAAAAAAGAAGTTCCTTGCCCAAGCGGTGGAGGCCGAAGTGATCAAGCAGGTGAAGACCGCGCTTGAATCTCCCAAAGTCGTCGCCCTTATCGTTCAAGATTACGCCAAAGGCGTGATCAGCGAAAGCCTGGTGAAAACCTGTGTGGAGCTTGCAAAGGCCAAGGGCGTAAAAGTTCTCGCGGACCCCTATCGCTCAACACCGCTTGCGACCTACAAAGGCGTCGAGCTGATGACGCCAAATCACGACGAGTCGATCGCGCTTTCCGGCGTGGGGGCCGATGAGCTTCGCGCTAGCAACGACACGCTGAACGAAATCGGTCGCGTGTTAATGGAAGGCGTCGGTTCGAAGACGATGGTGATCACTCGCGGAAAAGACGGCATGCGCGTTTTTGAAAACGGTCAGGTGACGGACCTACCGACGAATGCCAAACAGGTTTTCGACGTCACCGGAGCTGGTGACACGGTGATTGCGGCTTTGGCTTTGGCTTGGGGTTCGGGTTTTACCTTGGTCGAGGCTTGCGCGCTATCCAACATCGCAGCAGGAGTGGTGGTTGGAAAAATCGGCTGCGTGCCTTGTCGCCGTGAAGAATTGCTCGCGGCGATCGCGACTCTTTAAACGTCTTAAGGTGTTTCTTTCAATCTGACACGGCCAACTGCCGGGCCGAATTGTCCTTCGTCTCGCACTCTTCTAAACCGGTGAACGTTCACACGTGGCGTTCGTACTTTTAGGAGGATTGATGAAGACACTTGCTCTTGTTTCTATGTTCGCGTTTTTTGCGTCCCAAGCTCAGGCGGTTGAAGAAGCGCAACCGACCGCGGCTTTGCCCGAAATGCACTGCCTTGTTGGTGTCTTAAAGGGTGCCGATATTGAACACGAAGATCAGGCGTCAAATGACGGCGTCGTGATTTCACTTCCGATTGTCGATGGCGAAGGCGACAAGGAATTCACTGTTGGCGGCGAGACGATCGCATTCATGGCCAACAAATACGAGTACACCGATCTCTACAGCACGACGATTTTGCTTCTCACACCGGCTTCCGAGCTTCCGGCTCGTGGGCCGCAGTACGTGGCGTTGATCTCGGACTATTTGGTGAACGCGGGACCGGCGAAAGACAACGGTTGGACGATCAAACCAGGTCCGACGGCGACCAAGTTTGAATACCTGACTCGTCAATCGGGCTCGGTTGCGATCACGCAGAAGTTCAAAAAAGTTCTAGAGGACGCCGGCAAGTGGGGGAAGTACCCATTTAACTCGATGCAAATGGATGTTCAGCAGTCGTTCTACCTCGCGGAAGCGGCACGTGAACTCTTCAAAGACGGTAAGATCGCGCCAACAGATGTTTTGGCAATCTACACCGCCTTTTCCTGCACGCTGACGAAGTAAGTTTTTGTTACTTCAGAAGTTCTTGATGGGGATCGCGTCCCAGTTCAACGACGCGGTCCCATTCGCTAGGTAAAAACCAACCCGCTTCGCGGTGAGCGCGGCTCACGGAAGCCGAGAGATCGCCGTTTTCCGCCTCGCAAGACGAGTACGGATCGTAAGACGCTCCCGAGCAAATCGCGATTTCCAAGTTTGAATCCGACATTCGAGAGAGCCATTCTTTCACGGGCATTGGTCGGCTCGAGTCCATTGCGGGGTCGTAGACATAGGCTTCTTCGCCGGCAGCAGTTGGAACTTTGGCGATTGCGGCCACGTGGTACCACCACTCGACTTCGCCATAGGGCGAGTTCTTGGTTTGTACGCGAAGATTGCCAAAGGCGAAGATTTTCGCCGATTGAGCCACCGCGAATTTTTCACGCAAGATTTTATCGGCGATCACCGCGCGAACGAAACAGCCATCGTCCGGGTAAAGCCAGGTCGCGCGTCGAGCACGCAGCTCTTCGTCGTGAAACGGGCGCTCGTCGCGTACAGTTTCAAACGACGTCTGCAGTTCACTTTCCGCAAGCGTTGGTACGAGAGCCCAATTGGCTTGGTCGAACGGCGCTTTGTTGCCAACGACGCTTGATGAGCCGCCTGGGAAGAGTGATTTGCGATCGCCAAGTGCTCGGCGGATATAAAACTCGGCAGGAACCCCTTTTTCTCGAATTGCCGAAGAGGAGGGCGAGAGTTCCAGAGGGGGTGTCGTCGCAGCACCCGAGAAGCTGGCGCCAAGTAGGATTGTCGCCAAAGTGAGGGTCATATTTGGGAGAGAAAAGCAGCGTTTTGCTAGAGAGATTCCTCTAGAGAGTGTGGTGTTCATGGCCGGTAACCTCGCATGAGTTTTTTTCAGAAAGGCTATTAAAGACCCGACTTAAGGGGATTGGCGAGCTTTGACCCGGGGCAGGGTGCCGGGGCCTCTCTTAAACATAGCCCTTTATGGCCGGCTGTGTTAGATTCCGGCCCTCATGTCGACATCCGAATTGAACCAAGATCTTTCCCAGCATTTGGCAACGACTTTAGGCCCCGTGGCGCAAGCTCTGGAGGCCCAACCGGGGCTTCCCGAAGTCATGCCCGAGACGGCCGCAACCGAGCGCGTTTGTTTCTTTGATTACCCATTGGAAGATCTCTCGGCTCGTTTGTCAGGAATGGGTAAAGAGCGCTTTCGCGCCAAGCAGCTCTATAACTGGGTTTATCAAAAGCGCACCCATGATTTCGAAGAGATGTCGAATGTCTCAAAGGCGTTTCGTTCGGAACTTCCGATGCTCTTTAATTTTGATCTGCCAAAGCCGGTGCAAGAACTTAAAAGCGTCGATGGCACACGCAAGTGGCTCTTTGATGTCGGCCAAGGCATGACCGTTGAAACAGTTTTGATTCCTTCAAAAGATCGCCTGACGCTTTGTGTGTCGTCGGAAGTCGGCTGCAATATGGCGTGCCGCTTTTGCTACACCGGAAAACAAAAGATGAAGCGTCGTTTGAAAGCTTCCGAAATCGTCGGTCAGTTTTTGCATGCTAGCGATAGCCTCGCAAAAGACGGCCTTCGCGTGACCAACATCGTATTCATGGGTATGGGCGAGCCGCTTGATAACCCAGACGAAGTTTTTAAATCGATCAAGATTTTGCATGAGCCAGACGGTATCGGTTTCTCACGTCGCAAGATCACGGTTTCGACTTCTGGCATCGTGCCGCTTATGCCAAGAATCACAGAAGCGGGAGTTCGCTTGGCGGTGAGCTTAAATGCGCCAAACGACGAAACACGCTCGAAAGTCATGCCGATCAATAAACGCTGGAACATCTATCAGCTTTTAGATGCTTGTCGCGCCCACGCGTCGGCATCGGGCGATCATGTGACCTTGGAGTACGTTCTTTTAAAAGATGTGACCGATAAGCTTGAGCACGCGCGCGAACTTTATCAGCTCACCAAAGACGTTCCGTGCAAGATCAATATTATCCCATTTAACGAGCACCCGGGTACGGAGTACCTGCGACCAGATCCCGAACAAGTCGTTCGCTTTCAAAACGAACTGATTCGCTTGGGGGCACACGTGCTGCTTCGTCGCACGATGGGCCGCGACATCTTTGCCGCTTGTGGACAGCTAACTTCGCTATACGAAGGTCGTCCAGAAAAGCTTGATGCGGCGGGGATAGCGACAAGCGCCCGTCACTGACTAGAAACAATTGTCTAGAACGGTAAAACGAAACTTTAGGGGAATTCCAAATGTCTGAAATCTTGGTTGTCGGCAGTCTTGCGTACGATTCGATCTCAACTCCGGCAGGAAAATCGGATCGCACTCTGGGCGGAAGCGCCAATTACTTCTCGCTGGCGGCAAGCCTTTTTGCGCCTGTTCGCGTGGTGGGAGTCGTCGGTGAAGATTACGCAGAAACCGACATGAAGCTTTTGACGGATCGCAAAGTCGACGTCACGGGCCTGCAAAAGAAAGCCGGTAAGACGTTTCACTGGGCTGGGGCCTATGACGGCAATATGAACGAAGCCAAAACACTTCAGACAGATCTCAACGTCTTTGGCGATTTCAACCCCGAGCTTCCGGCTTCGTACCGCGACTCGAAATATGTTTTCTTGGCGAATATCGATCCAACGCTTCAGCTTCGCGTTCTCGAACAAGTTTCTAAACCGAAGCTTGTCGGAGCGGACACGATGAACTTCTGGATCAGCTCGAAGCGTGACGAGCTGATGAAGGTGCTAGCGAAAATCGACGCGCTTTTGATCAACGAAGGTGAAGCGGAAATGCTCACCGGAAAAACCAATGCGATCGCCGCAAGCGATGAGTTGATCAAGATGGGCCCAAAGGCCGTCGTTGTAAAACGCGGTGAGTACGGCTTTGTGCTTCGCACAGCCGAAGGCTTCTTCATCTTGCCGGCGTTCCCAATTGCTAACGTCGTTGACCCGACAGGTGCGGGCGACACATTTGCTGGAGCGTTCTTTGGAACACTTGCGAAATCCGATCGCGGCCTTGATTTGGCTTCGCTGAAAGAAGCGTGCGTGAACGGCTGCCTGATGGCGAGCTTCACGGTTGAAAACTTCGGCGTCGCAAGTCTTCGCGAACTCTCTTTAGCTAAGCTGCAATCGCGCGGCGAAGCCTTCAATACCATTACTCGTCTGTAAGCCGCAGGCCATACCTACGGCTAGGTTTCTGGCCTTTTGTCACGGTCGTCTAGGGGTCGTCTAGGGGGTGCTTAGGCGGTTTCCTAGGCGAAGGGCGGCTTTTTCACGTGTTTTCGCTGTTTTAGGGGCTAGTTCCGCTCATGAAAAGCTCTGATTTTCCCGATAGATAGATCAGAGAGGACTCATGTCCCGTTTGAAAAAGCCAGCACCACCTCGGGTGGCCCCAAAAGATGATCTCATCGAATCGCTTCTTGAAAATGAAAGCGAAGGGTCCGCTGCGCTTAAAAATAGCCAGACAAATACAGCTACGGTGAGTCGTCTTTCTGCGGTTCGCCATTCGCCACCTCCGCCGCCTCCGGCTTCGGATGATGGCGATGAAGCTGTTTTCAATTTTGAGTCCGGCGATGCTTCACGTGTGAACTTCGAGATCGAAAATCAAGACGACGAAGGCCAAAGCGGACAAACGCTAAGTGTCGTTCCTCGGGGTGAGGCGCGTTCGGTTCCTAAGTTCGAACTTCCGGCTGATGAAGAAGAAGCCTCGCTTTCTAAGGAAGAGGCCAAAACCCGTGTCGCGCGGGTGACGGATCATGATCTCGAAGACGACCAGCACACCAATCGTTACGAGCGATCGATTTCGCGAGTCGTGGAGCAAGCCGACGACGTCGCGGACGACTATTCGTCGGATCATTCACAGGGGCAATCACACGGTCATTCTTCTCCGCCAGAACCGCCTCCGGTACGGGTGGCAGCGGTGTCGGTCGAAGAAGAGCGGGAGCGCATGGAGCAATCCATTCGCCGACGCACAGCTGATATTTTTGACGATCCGGCTTCGTCGCCGACCTACGAGGCCGAAATCGAGTCGGAAATCGAAGTCGAGGAAGAGAAGCCACGCGTCGAGAGCAAGGCTCGCATGCAAAAGCTCGAGGATGTTCTTAAGCGTCTGACGCCGGGCTTTGATAAAAAGAAAGAACGCCCTAAGTCCGAGCCAAAAGCCGACGTGAAGCCGGTGATTGACTCCGTGCAACCGCCACCTGTGAAACCACCGGGCGTGGTGGCAAAGGCGAAGCTTCCAGACTCGACTCCGACACCGGAGATCAAGGCGATTGAACTTTCAAACTCTCAGACCGAGCGTGCGCCGACGATGCCAGTGAGCGCGGACGATGAAAAAACCATCGCCGCGGCTCAGACGCCGTCGCCGATTTTGGTGTCCGAAAACAGCGAAGGCCCCAAACCGATTTGGCAGGATGCAAAGACAGAAGTCATTTCTCGAATGACATCTGCTGACAATCCCGATGCGGATCCCGAAGGCGAACAGTTTATGCCGACGGAGATTCGACCGAACTCGCCAGGAGCCCGCTTCCGCGAACAGTCGCGTCAGGCACAGCCAGGGGCGGCGATTTTCTCGTCGGCCGAGGCTGCTCTTCGACAATCCGAGAACCTGCGCGTCGCGCAGAAGCGCATTTCCGATCTCGAAGGTGAACTCGAGCGTGTTCGTCGCGAGAACGAGAGCTTGCGTTCGGCTGGCGAAACGTTGCGCCGTCGTATGGATGAGCTGCAGGCGAATGCCGAGGCGGCCGAACTGAATACTCAGGAAGCTAAGAAAATTGCTGAGGAAGAGCGCAAGGTCTTGCGTGGCCAGATTTCGAGCCGTGATCGCGAGATCTCGGAGCTTAAGAGTCGCATTGACGACGCAGAAGGCCGTTTGGAGTCGAACTTCCGCAAGATTCGAGTGCGGGAGCGCGATCTCGAGCATCGCATCGAAATCATCAAAGCCGAGAGTCAGTCGATCGCGGCCAGCAAAGATCGCATGATTCTTGAGCTGAAGCGACAAATTGATCAGATCACCTCCGAACTCAATCACGCCAAGGCACAGGTGCAAGAGACGTTTAGTCAGTTCAAAGAGCGGCAAGAAACTGCACGGCGTGCGGTTCGAGCTTTGCGAATCGCTCTGACAGTGCTAGAGGGCGAAGAGGATTCGGGGTCTCGCAAAGCTGAATAGCAGGGCAAGCAACAAGTGAAGCGCATCAAGGTCGTGATTTCAGATTTGCATCTCGGGAGGGGCCGCACCTTAGAAGGTGGCGCGACGAATCCGCTTGAGGAATTCTATTTCGGTAAAAAACTGATCGAATTTTTCAATTACTATTCGTCGGGCGAGTTCCGCGATGCCGAAGTCGAGGTCATCATCAATGGCGACTTCCTCAACTTTCTCCAGACAGATTATCGTGGGCACTTTCTGACCGTTGTCACGGAAGCCGTGGCGGTTGAACAGCTGCATTCGATTCTAGATGGGCATCACGACGTGTTCCAGTCGATGAAGGCATTCGCCAGTCAGCCGCACCACACCATCACGTACGTGGTTGGCAATCACGACCAAGCGATGCTCTGGCCTGCGACAAGGCAGGTGCTAAACGAGGCGATCGGGACCGACATCAAGTACAAGAACATCGTGTACTTCTTTGATGGCGTGCATATTGAGCATGGTCACATGCACGAAGCGGCCAACCGGCTCGACCCCAAACGTTTTTTCTTAAAGCGCAATCTGCCAGAGCCGATTTTGAATCTGCCTTTTGGATCTCACTTTTTTGTCGAGTTCGTTTTGAAGATCAAACATCGGCACTCGCATGTCGACAAAGTGCGGCCGTTCAACGCACTTATTCGGTGGGCGATTTTCAATGAAACGCGCTTCACGATTTACGCCTTCTTTAAGCTCACGCTTTATTTCTTGCAGGCTATCTTCCGCGGTGATCCGAGACGCCACGTTTCGTTTCAGAGCCTCTTAAGGGTGGTAGCGGAGAGTGCGATTTTCCCGGATCTCAGTGAATCGGCGCGCCGAGTCTTAAATGACGAACGCGTTCACACAGTCATCTTTGGCCACTCGCACGTCTATCAATACCGTCAATGGGGGCTCAATAAGGAGTACTTCAATACGGGAACGTGGACAGACCTCACTTCGTTAGATATTCAATCCTTAGGGAAGATCACAAAACTCACGTATGTTCTCATCGAGTACCCAGAGGATGGCGGTCGGCCACGCGGGCGCTTGAAAGAATGGCGCGGTTACCACAGGATCGAAGAGGATGTCGCAGTCTCTTAATCAGTCTCCTAGTCAGTCTCTTGATCAGAGCCCAGAGCAGGGTTCAGATCAGCATCAGAGTACGGGTCTACAGGACTCCCAGCTTTGGGTGCTTAAGGCTTCGACTGCACCGAAGGACTCTTTGCTCGAGCAATCTCGCACAGCGTTTGATCGTATTTTAACCCGTCCGGAGTTGGGTTTTACCCGAGTTATGTCGCGAGGCTCGGCGCTAAATGCCGTGGAGTCGCGGGCGCGAGAAGTGTCGCGCAGTTCCACGCACATGGTTGTCATCGGAATGGGCGGCTCGAGTCTTGGTGGTCGTGCGCTGATCTCGGCGACGCCCAAGCCGCGCGGCCGAGGCAGTGTTTCGTTTTTCGACAATGTGGATTCCGAAAAGTTCTGGTGTTGGCTGAAAAGTCGCAACGACTTGGGAACGATTCATTGGGTCTTGGTTTCCAAAAGCGGAAACACGGTCGAAACTCTGGCTATGGCGGATTTCGTCGACCAGCAGCTTCGACAGTCGGGCCATCGTCGCTTGAGCACAGTCAGCACAGTGATCTCAGAATTAAAAGAAAGCCCTCTCACCAATTGGGCGCGCAAAGAAGGCGTTCCGATTTTGGAGATTCCTCAAGATGTCGGCGGACGTTTTTCCGTTCTCACGGCGGTTGGGCTACTTCCAGCGGTATTTGCGGGGCTTCGTTTGGACCGAGTTCAAGAAGGCGCCGCCTGGGCGTTGGCGAGTCGCGAGACGATCGCGCAAGCCGCGGCACTCTCGTTGGATTCGTTCATTCGCGAAGAATGGGTGACGATGCTCTGGTCGTACGCCGACGGCTTGCGAGACTTTGGCGGCTGGTGGCAGCAGCTTTGGGCCGAGAGCTTGGCGAAGAAGGCAAACCTCTCTGGTGGGCCGGCTCCGCGAGTCAGCACACCGGTTGCAGCCGTCGGGGCTTGCGATCAACACTCACTGCTTCAACAGGTTATCGAGGGGGCCCCTGACAAGTTCGTCTGGTTTCAGCGCGTGTTGGAGAGTGAAACCACTGGACCTCGCCTCGAACGAACTTTGTTTGAAGGCCAAGAACTCATGGTGGGCCGCTCCTTAGGCGAACTCTTTCAGGCTGAAGCAGAGGCGACCGAGCAGGCGATGTGCGAAAGCGGTCTTAGGACCGCACGCCTTACAACGGAGCGCTTGGACGAACGCTCTTTGGCTGGACTTTTCATGTTCTGGCAGCTTGTGATCGCGGTGATGGGCGAAGTTCTGCATATCAATGCGTTCAACCAGCCCGGAGTCGAGCGCGGCAAGCTCATAGCGAAATCGATTCTCAAGCCGTCTTAATCAACGCTGGTTTCACGCTGTGCTCCCGGACTCATGGTCAGGTGGGCTCTCACTCTTTGTTCGCAAGGGGGCTTACCCCCTAGAATGAAGGGGATGGCTCAGGGAAAAGTGAAGAAACAAGATTCTGAAGAAGCAGTTGATTTGAATCCGGACGATCTTTCCGACGATGAGTCGGTGACGGTAACAAACGCCACGGATTCCTCGGATGAATCTGAAAAGACGGTAATCTCCGGCGGCGCGACGATGAATCGTCGTATGGCGGAAGCCACCAAAACGCCGCCGTCTATCATGATGCTCGAGGGGCCTGCCGGATACGTCGGCAAGCAGTGGCCAATCGAGAAGAGTGAACTGATCATCGGGCGCTCGATGACGTCGCATGTTTTTGTCGATGACAAATCGGTTTCGCGTTCACACACCAAGATCATTCTTAAAGACAATGATGTTTACGTGATGGATCTTGAGAGTTCCAACAAGACGGTCGTCAATGATGAGGCTATTCCGTCGATGACGACGGTGAAACTCAAAGACAACGACACCATAAAAACTGGAAACGTTCTTTTTAAGTTTCGCGAGCGTGGAAGTCTTGAAGCACATGCACATGAACGTCTTCAGGAGAAATCCGAACGTGATCCGCTGACGGGCGCTTACAACAAAGGGGCGCTTGCGCAGCGCGGACAAGAGGCCTTTAAACGCGCCAAACTCTTGAAAGTTCCAATTTCGATCGCGGTTTTTGATATCGATTTCTTTAAGAAGATCAACGACAACCCCAATCTCGGTCACCCTGGGGGAGATTTCGTTTTAAAAGAACTCGTCAGTGTGATCTCGACAAAATTGATTCGAACGGACGACTTTTTGGCTCGCTATGGTGGCGAAGAATTTGTCGTCATTCTGTTTGGATCGAACCTTCAGCAGGCTGTTGAAATTGGTGAGCGTCTACGTCAGACGATTGAGTCGCACACCTTCGTCTACAATCAGGAGACAATTCCTGTGACGATCTCGGTGGGCGTTGCCGCCAAACAACCCGAGATGTCGACGTGGGAAGAACTGTTTGCGGTAGCCGACACCGCAGTCTATGCGTCGAAGCGTGCCGGTCGAAATCGTGTCACATCCGCCTAAGGCCGCCCAAAGGCCTGCGTGTTACCACGTCGGCGTGAAGCGAAGTTCGCAAGATACCAAAGGTTGAGGTCCCAGATCAGCTTTCGGCTGATTCGACACAAAAGTCGGTTTTCCGCCGTTTAAGGGCTTTTTTAGGCCCTCTGATTCTCGAGCCGGTTTGTCTGTTGGTTTTTCGGATTCACCATTGGCTGCGGCTTTTTCAGCGGAGTTGGTCTGCTCCGGCATAAATGTTTGCGCCACCATATTTTGGAAACGAACATTTTCACCATTTGAAATCAGTAAGCGGACCGAGCCAAGGTCGTAGTCCATTTTGATGAAGCCCGGATTTCTGCGAGAGTCCAACATCACGACCAAGTTTTGCTTTTGTGCAGCGGCAGCCTCGGAGACTTGTCGCAAAAGGGTTCCCATGACGCGCGGACCGTTTAGCTGGATGTTGTCGTAGATCTGGGTAGTGAGTCTTCGTGCTTGCTCGGGAGCATCTAGTAATCCTTCAAAATCGAGGTGCACGCGAACAGCGCGTTTTACGGATTTCGAATCTTCGAAGTGCAGCTCAATGCCTCGTTCAAAGAAGACGAGTTCGGCCTTCCCGGACGGGTTCTCGAGGACCGGGCCTTTCATACCAGTACTTTGATCGATCCCGTAGTCTGTTGAGATAAATAGATCAATTGGCGCGGCCTTCGCGGAAAGTGCGGCAAATGCAATCGCCAGTGGCGCCAGGAAAGTGAAGGTGCGTGCGAGCATAATGACGGTGAACTCCTCGTGATCTCGCTGCCCATCCAGCGAAACTTGATCGGGAGTATATTGAGAAGTGGTCAGAAAAAGAAAGCTCACGTTGCTTCCCCTATAGAATCAACTCGGTCCTCAAAGCATTTGTGAATCGAGGTATTAGCAAGAACGAAGGATCAAAGTGCGCCCAGCTTTTCGACACTTCCTGTGAGGACTTCATGGAATCGGGGATTTTCTGTCCTAACAGATTCCTGATGTATCTTAAATCTTCTGACTCAATTCACTCTTGCTTCGAGCTGGACACGAAATTCGACAGAGTGTCTTGAGATTCGACGAAGTGACAGAGCTTGGCACCTCAAATGCTACATATACTTGTCGAGGTGCGAAGCTGACTGGCCAAGGGACGCCAGTCACCTAAACTCCCCTCAAAGCCAAACGAGGCCCGCAACTAGAGACGCCTTCCTAAGGCCGACTTGGAAAGAAAAATAGAAAAAGTCGTCTAGACTTTAACCGAGTTTCCGACCAGCTGTGTCCCATGCACGGTGACAGCGGTCCAGAGGAGGCGTGATGAGCGCAAGCCTTAGGAGCCTAAATTCCAATTCTGCCGCGGAGCGATCTTCCGTAGAGAGATCGAACCGTGAAGCTGCTGAGTCAGTTGTCCATTCGGACCTCGAACTCGTGGCACAGGTGAAGGCGGGAAATCGCAAAGCCTTTGCAGAATTGGTCCGTCGTCACCAGCGCGGTCTCTTGAGAATCATCTTAAGACTCACGCGTGAACTTCCCTTGGCGGAGGACGTGGTGCAGGAAACCTTCATCAAAGCTTACGAAAAAATCGGCCTCTTTGAAGGGCGCTCGAGTTTTAAGAGCTGGCTCTACCAGGTCGGTCTCAATACGGCGAAAAACCGTTTCCGTTCGCGTCCTCAAGAAGAGTTCACGACGGACGTGCTCCAAGGCGGCGTAGCCGCAGGAGCGGAAAACGACCTCGTAAAAGGTGACGTCGCAAAACGCCTGCGTGCGGAAGTCGATCTTCTTCCAGAGCGTCAGCGTATCGCGATTACACTTCGGGTGTTTGAGGATCTGAGTTTCAAGGAAATCGCTCAGATCATGAACTGCCCCTATGACACGGCAAAAGCCAATTACCGTCATGCGCTTTTGAAGCTTCGTGAGAGGTTTGAGCTCGAAATGGGCACCGGCGGCGATTTAGAAAACTGGAATTCTCTATTTAGCAGCGAGAGCGACTCTGGCTCGCCTTTTGAACCGCAAGGTGGAGGCCTGGCCCGAGGATCTCAAGATCAACAGGAGGTAGAACTGTGAGTCACGAAAGACTTTGGCCGAAGCATCCCGAGGACGTCTTGGTGGACCTTGTCGAAGGTGAGCTGGATCAAGAGTTTGAAAAGGATTTGGAGATTTGGCTGAAAAGCTCCGAAGGTGCTGATTCCAATATCAAAGACGAATTGGAGATCTTGAGCCAGCTTCGCCAGGCCCTGAAGGACTCCGGTGAGGTCGCGCTTCCCGAAGACGGACACTACTATGACGCTCTTGAGACCCGTATCATGGGTGCTTTGGATCACGCGATTGAAGCGGGCGATGTGCAAGATCACGCTCGTGTGCAGGAGTTGTCTGAGACCGATGGCAAAGGTATTTTGCCAGGTCTCTTGGAGCGTGCCTATGCGGCAAACCGTATGCGCTCGGCTCCTCGGGGGATGGCCGCCCGTGCCGGGCACTTCGCGGCACTTGCTGGCTTAGCACTTTTGCTGACGGGAAAATGGCCTCTTCAAATTGACGGCGTGATGCCGAAAAATCGGGGTCTTGCGATGAAGAACGAGGCCCTTGACGCAACCCGAGAGGCGGCCCCGGTGGTATTGGCGGAAACCATAGTTTCCTTCGAGGCGGGTGCGGACCTTTCGATGGACCTTATGGCTCGCGAAAATGTGCAACGTATGCTGGCCGCAAACTCTCGCGCCGCGAATGAATCGAAAAAATACTAAGACCTTTGGATGGCCAAGCCTGATACCGGGCTTTGGCCTCGCCCGTTGTTTGCGGGCGTGAGGCTTCCTCGATAAAGTAGGGGAAGCGTGAAATCAGCTCCTCTTTCTTTTCTATTACTGACGATTTGCTGTGGCCCATATGCCTCCGTCGCGGCGTCGTCTGCACCCAGCTTAGCTTCCACGACCGAACAATTGGTCGAGCGCGAGCGTCGTCGCTTGGAAGAACTCTTTATTTGGAAAATGTCGGAAGAGCTGAAGCTCTCAGTGGAGACGGAGACGCCGTTTGCCGAAGCTATTCGTGCCTTAAATCGCGAGAAGGCGAGCGTGAACCAGGAGCTTTCGCGAACGCTTCTGGCCATCGAAAAGGCCAAGTCGGCAAAAGAGCGAGAGGCGGCGCTTAAGAGTTATGAGAAAGCTTGGCGCCAATACGGCGAGCTACCCCTTAAGGAGATCAGTCGTATGCGGCCGATCTTGGGGCCCGAGAAATTGGGACAATACCTTGTTGGAAAATCCCTGATGGCAGAAAAGCTAAAGGCGCTTTCCACCTCTGGAAAACTATGAAGTTTACTTTTGCCGGGCTGTGGTCGTTGAAGATGGCCTTGGGTATGGTGGCAGCTCTTGGATTGGCGGCTCACCTTCTGGTTGCAACCCATCAGGCGTGGGGCATCGGTTTAACGACAGTGAAAGTTCTCTCGGACATCGCTTGGATTCAGATTTTACTGGGGTGCGTGGCGGCGTTTGGCGCCATGGTCTGGCGACTTTGGCGCGAGAAGAAGGTGGATCTTCTTCTTCTCGCTTCTTGTGGGCTCTTGTTTTTGATGGCGGTTTTTTTCGCCTTTAGCTGGAGCCTCGAAGTCGAGGGCCTCCGCGGCTAGCGACGGCATTCGGGGTTTGTAACGACGGCATCTCCGTAGCGCATCATGTTTTCTTTCGGCAGAATTTTTAGAATATGCTCGAGCCCCTCTTGCCCATGGGGTTTGCCGTCTTCAATCGGCAAGACTTCGACATCCATAAAGCTTCCCGTGCGATTGAGCATGAAAGCCGGAATGAAACGAACACCATTGATGAAAGTTTGGCCGTTGCGGTCTTTGCTTAAGCCTACGAAGAGCATCACGGTTGCCTTGTTTTTCATCGCAGGCTGAAAGCTGATGAAGTTCGCAAGCGAATAGATCACGAAAGTTTCGCGACCATCTGGTGTCACGTGTTTTTCCATGGGCTGTAGGGTGTGTGGATGTGCCCCTAGGATCAAAGCGGCTCCGGCATTTAAAAACATCTTGGCCGCTTTAACCTGATAGGCCGCGGGAGCGTCGTGGTTTTCGTGCCCCCAGTGCGGAGTGACGATCACGGCGTCGTTTTCGGCAGCCAGCGTTTTGATAATGTTTAAGACCTGTTTGTTGTTGCAGTTTAGAACTTGGCCCTCACGGTCGCCTTTTTTGAGGAAGTCCGAATTCAAGATGAACGTGCAGGCCAGCCACGCGGTTTTAAAACCGTTCTTTTCGATCACGGTGTGCCAGTCACGAGTCTCGCCGGAGCGTCTTGTGCCGGTGAAGGGTAGGCCCACGCGTTCGAGCTCGTCGACAGTTTTGGTGACACCGATGGCGCCGCGATCCAATGCGTGATTGTTGGCCGTCGAGACGACATCAAAGCCGGTCGCTTTAATATCCTCCACTAGTTTGGGGTGTACGTTGAACCATTGGTAAGACGTGTAAACCTCGTTGTCCCAGACAAGGCCGGGGTCCGCGACCTGTTGTTGGTCGCGAGTGATTCCGCGCGCTGTCGGAGTTTCGAGGTTGCCGTACATGATATCGGCGGCCGTGGTGTAGCGGTGAAACTTGCGCCATTGGTTGGCGAATGTTTTTTGCCGAGCTGCCTTCTTCTGAAGAGGGTCATGCATCAAAAAGTCTCCGACGGCGCCGATCGTGACATGGGAGACACCCGAGCAGGCGTCGGAAAACTTCACCGGAGCAATGGGGGCCTGGGCGTGTGCAAATGCGGGTGCGGCTAGCGTGGCGCCAAACAAGATGGCGGCCGTCGACAGCACGGCTTTGATATTTTTTGATGTCAGTCTAGACGTGAGGTTCATCATGCAATGTCTCTTTGCGCTTTCTCTTAGCGTTTTCCGCAGTCGTTAAAGAGTCCTTCAGTTTGTTCGCGTCCAGCGAGATAAGAAGCAGGGATGATCGATTGAATTTGCCCCAAGGCTTTTTCCACCGAACGTTTGAGAGTCGCGTTGCCAGTGTAAAGCTCGGGAAATGCGGGGACGAGCGTACGCCCTTGTCGGCGGTTTTCATGGGAAGTCGTCATGTATGTCGGTAAAAATTTGAGACTTTGAATTTCCACGTCGCCTCCGACTTTCGCCAGACGAAGCGCCACCAAAACCGATACACGTTGTGGGAAACGTTCCTCGTGTTTCTGAGAGTCGCGTAGATCGTACGGGTGTTGGTTGGTGACGAAGTTTCCGATCGAGTACGCGGTGACGGTCATGCGACGTGGTTCATTGGCATTTTCAATTTCAACGGGCTGAAGCACGTGCGGATGGTGGCCAAGGATGATCCTTGCACCTGAGGCAAGAACGGCTTGCGCCATGCGCTTTTGTGAAACATGCGCGGTCTTGCTGTACTCGGCACCCCAATGCGGGGTGAAGATCACCAGATCGGCTTGTTGGCGGGCGTAGCGGACTTCGTCGAGAACGCGCTGATTGGGTGCGCCTTTGTCGAAGCAGCCAAGAATTTGCTGGCTTGGGCCCGATCGGTTCGAGCCATACGTGCAGCCGACGAAACCGATACGGACACCATTTTCTTCGACGATCACATGGGCCGGAGTTTTTTGTTTGGAATGAAATGTTCCGAAATTCGGGATTCCAAGGTCGTTCAAAAGTTCGACCGTGCGATCGATGCCAAGGCTGCCACGATCCAAACTGTGATTGTTTGCCGTGGAGAGCACAAGGCGCGTACCGGGGCGTCCCCAGGCGAGCATGGCTTTGACACCGTCGGGATGGAAATTGAAGGTGTAGCTCTTGCCTTCGGTGCCTAACGAGTAAGTGCCTTCGTCTGAAACATAATCGCTTGAGGCTCGAGGGTTGTCGCGGCCGTCGGGGCCGACGTTGCGAGCGGCTGGGCCCTCGAGGTTTGCATAGATCATATCGGCTTGCTTGAAAGCGGGCTGCATATCGCGCCAGAGGCTCTCGAAGCCCTTTTTCTCTGTCATGGCCTGCACCAGGAGGGCGCCATGGTAAATCACGTCGCCGCCGCCAAGAAGTCGGACAGTTGGCGCGTTCTGAGGAATGCAAGCGCCGCCATGAGCCTTAGGTGTGAGGCCTGTGGTGCCCAATGCCAGCAGAAGAGTTGCAGCAAACCTCAGCTCGCGACGTCGTAAGATGCGGTTCATCGAATTCTCCGCAGTTCTGGAACTTTGGACTCGTCGACTTTTTCCAAAAGCTTCCGGTCGATACGATTGGAGCGTGGATGTTTGTTGACCATGATGGCGAGGGTTCCGACCTTCACGCGATCAAAGAGATCGACGACGTCGAGATTGGAAAGACGAATACATCCGGCGGACTCGTCGTAGCCGATAAGACCTTCTTCCGCCGTGCCGTGAAAGAGGATGCTACGTTTGTCGGAGTTGTTGTTGAGTTCGCCCTCAAGACCACGAAGGCGCAGGATGCGAGTCATGACAATGTCAGATTCCCAGTCCTGGTAGCCGGTCGTCGGCGTCAGCACGGTCTCTTGGTAGCCGTATTTCGATGCATCAAATGTCTGTCCCACACGAAAACCGTCACCCTGTTTGCGGTAGATCACGTGTGCGCCGGCTGGAGTGCCTCCGGATTTCACACGATTGCTGACGCCGCCGCGTCCACCGGACGAGCGATAGGACTTTTGGATTTGCACGCGTGTGCGAGAGCCTGACTCGAGCGTGATGACGTGAACGTAGTTGGCGTTGTAATCGTAGATGACGGCGATCTCACCGTCGCGAACTTTGAATTCGTTTTTCAAACGAAGCGCACCCTTTACCACGTAGTCTTCGACGGGAACTGGGTTGCAGCCTGAGCAATTAAAAATAAGCGCCTCGGGCGTTTCCTTAAGAAGAGTTGCGGCACGGGCTTGTGGCAAAAGGCCAAGGACGCTTGCCAAGACAGTAAGAATGGGAAACGTGCCTTTTAAAAGCCTGCTCATTTCAACCTCAGTTCTGATGGCTGTTGGCTCCGTGGAGCCGTCATGCTGCCGTCGGCTTCGATAGCCGGATATGTTTCAAAATCCATCGCCGAGAGGCGTTGGATTTCCGAAATCGCTCGTGCCTTTGGGTCGAACTCGAGTCGAATTTGTCCACGGCGTCCCGATGCTGTTTTTTCGTGGTATTGATAGGTCGGGATAATGCGCCCGTCGACGAAGTTTCCTTTGTCACTGAGTCCCACTTCGACAATCGCGCCCAGTTGCATCGGATGATCAAATGCGAAGAGTGTGTACGTAGCGAAATTGCCGAGAGAGTGGATGATGAGTTTCTTTTTATAAACTTCCATTCCACGCAAGACATGAGGACCATGTCCGATTACGAGATCTGCTCCGGCATCGATGACCATGCGAGAAAACTCGCGCATGTTTCCGCGGTTCTCTCCTTTGTGGGTTTCGTGAGTGTAGGGAACGCGCGTATATTGCGGGCCTTCGGCTCCGGCGTGAACGGAAACAACGACGAGATCGTGGCTACGACGTGCGGTTTCCACGAGTTTGCGCACAGTGGCCGTGTTGTTGATCGAGATCACTCGTCCCCAAGCGTTGCTGTAGTGGATGCCGACGAAGCCGATCTTTTTTCCTTTGGCCTCAACGGTGCTGATGACATCGGTGTCGCTTGAGCGCTGTGAGGACTTTAGGCCCACGGCCGTCATACCTTCGTTTTCGATCGCGGCTTTGGTTTCCGTTGCGCAGTCGTGTCCGTAGTCGAAGATGTGGTTGTTTGCGAGATTGAGGATATGAAATCCCGCTTGGCGAAGATCACGCGCAAGGCGAGTCGGCCCGCGGAACGCAAAACAAAGGCCTGTGCCGGATTTGCACTTATGGCTGGTGAGTTCGCGATCACAGAGGGTGCCCTCATAGTTGCCGAACATGACGTCGGCTTTTCGTGTTTCGTGTTGGATCGCCTGCAAGAAGTTGAAACTTGGCACTTGGTTATTGGGGGCATTGCCGAGCATGGTGTCGCCGACGGCGCGAATGCGAATCACAGCCTGTTCATTGGCTTGCGCCGAACCGACCAAAATGAATGACGTGGCCAAAAACACGGTAAAACACTTACGCATTCCCTCTGCCTAAGCAGGAATCCGGCTTAAGCGATCGGCGGTCGGGAACCCTTCTAAAGTGGCTATATCGGTTCTGGCGCGATTTTCCGAACGTGTTTTCGAAGCCGACATAAAAAGGGCGAGAAAAGATTTTAACGACCAAGCCGAAAAGCCGCTTCAGAAAACTGACCAAGATTTTGACGACATGGAAATTGATTTATCGTGTGAACTCTTTGAGCTTGGCCTCGGGGGCTGCTTCTTTTTCTAGAGATTTGGCGAATTCAAGAAAGCGAATCGGATCGCTCCCGAGCTTTTCGAAAGCTTGTTTGAAATCCGAGAGATCGTAAACATAGAGTCGCCAAGCCAGCAGCGAGGCGTTGTTGAGAACATCCGGAGAAAGATCACGACGTAGGCGATCGCGATAGCGCGAGTTTTTAATCTGCGGTGCCAGCGTTTTGTCGAAAGAGGCGAGGATCAATTCGAAGCGTTTTCTTCGGCGCTCCAGAAAATCCGGAGCCTCTTTGTTTGGCTCGGCTTCGTACCACTTTCTTAAGCCGTCGATTTCTCTTGAGATAAATCCGGAAAATCGCTCCTCGTCCTCGCGGTCATCGTGCGCGTCTTTGAGGGTTGAGCTGTGTTCCCCTTCTTTTGTTTTGAAGAAAAGTTCGGCGCCGAGATCTCCTAGGAAGGTGGCAAGCCGCTCGTTGAAGTCGGCTTCGGATTTGATATAGATCGTCGCATGGACGGTTTCGTGAATGATGAGATTCACGAGATCGTAGTTTGAGTAGCGCAGCATGCTGGAGAGCACGGGGTCCTCGAACCAACCGAGCGTGGAGTATGCACTCGTGCCTCGAACATAAGTGTCGTAGCCATCGGCTTCCATGTCGCGCGCTTCTTCTTTTGCGAGCTCCGGGTTGAAATACCCTTTGTAGGGAACATGGCCGACAATGGGAAACCACCATCGGTGAAAGGTGAGTTCATCGCGCTTGGCGGCGGAAACGATGTACGAGACGTAGGGTCGATCAAGCTGTACAAACGAGGTGTAGTTGCCGGTCTTTTTTAGTCCGAGATGTTTTTCCGCGAAGTCTTTTGCCTCAAGAGCGAGACGAAGTTTTGCGAGTTCCTCTGGAGATTGCGCGCGGTCCGTCTCGGGAGAGTTCAAAATCTTTTCGATCGATTTACGGCTAAGGAGCAGGTCGGCTTGTGACCAAGCGCTTCGAAGCACATAGCCCGCCTGACAGCCCGTTGTCAGCACAAGCATCGCCATTAAGGCCAGCGGCCGTAGCGCCGCCATCGCCGTTAGAAAAGCCACGAGAGACCGACTCGGCCGGCGTAGTCGATCGTGATCGGAGTTTGAGAAACGGGACGACTCGTCCATGCCTCGAGTCCGACTTTGAGTGACCATTCTTTGGTAAGACTCAGTTTGAAGCCGACGCCCGCGCTAGGTACGAGAGCTGGCGGATCTTCGATAGGAGCAGCGCTATAGACGACGTTGTTGAGCCAAGTCTGGCTGACGATGCGTTTTTCAAGAATGTAGACCGCGCCGACTTTGACGTAGGGGCGCATGGTCGACTCTCGAGTTCCCATTGTGAGCACGAAGTCGAGACCGGTCATTTTGTAGTACATGTTGGTCAATTGGCCGTTGGCTTCGCCTTCGCCGATCATGCGGCGGTTGATGCCGTCGGTGTAGCTGAACTCCAGGGCCGAGCTTTCATCGAAGTAATAGGAAACAGATCCTGTCAGCGATTGTGACTCGTCGTAGGCCTTTTCTCCGATGTTGGATTTCTTGTAACTCCCGGAAACTCCGACTTCTATAAATCCGGCTTTTGCGACCTCAGGAAGCGCCACGAATAAGAGGGAGAAAGCCAGGGCCGCGATCACGGATTTTAGACACGTTTTCATAGTTTCATTTTACCCCAGAGCGCCTCGGCGCTCGCGTCCAGATGAGAGGAATGCAAGACAAAGGTCTGTGCCGGGAGAGCGTGTCGTCACTCGGTGTCGGACTCGGGGGCTTTGCCGCCGGTCGGAGCACGTGCGACGGCCGGTAAATTGTCGACACTGAATGAGTACAAGAGGCGAATGGTTCCGTCGGGCTTAATCATTTCCCTGGGCGGGTTGGGGATCATGCGCGCTTCGCGAAATGCCAGAATGGGTGCTGCATCGAGATCCTTTGAGCCGGAAGTTTGATGCACGAGTGCGCGCACGAATTCGCCTTGTCGGTTGAGTATGATCTCCACGTTTGTCAGGAACTCGTTTTTTCCGATCGAGACGTCGCCACCGCCATAGATAGCGGCTTTGACATAACGAACCCAGCGATTGCGAATCTGCTCTTCTACGCGAGCGTAAAACGTGTAGTAGACGAACCGGTCTGTGTTCAGCGCGGTGAAGTTTCCAATGCGAACGTCTTCCGGCAGGCGCTCGCCACTTGTCGAAACGCCGGAAAGACGTCGTGGGTCGGCCGGCATCAGAAGTTCATGCGGAGCACTTGTTTCCTCGTTGCCGCTACCGTTTTCGCGCGAGAATTTTGGTAAAGCGATACCGCCTGCGAAAGCATCTAGTTCGGGTAGTCGACGGCGCGGATCGCGGGCGGGGGATTTTTCTTTGCCGGTCGCTTGCCGAGCTTGTTGCTGAGGGCGGCTGGCTTGTTGTCGACCGGCTTGCGGTCGCGATTCGTTGTTGCTGCGATTTTCCGTGAGCCCGCTGCGTGCGGCTTGGCTTTCTTCTTTCACGGTTTGTCGATTCTCAGAAAGAAAGCGGCGACGAACGTCTTCGCGATCGGGCAAGAGGGCCTCGGGTGGCAGCTCTGTTTTTCTCACGATCTGTGTTTGAGGGTTTTCCCATTCGTTGTTTTGCACCTTCGAAGGTTCGATCCATTCGACAAGGATACGACGAGGTGTTTGTTTTTCTTGAGCGACGTACTCGGCCCACTTCCAAGTCGCGAGCGTGGTCAGAAGATGTAAAAGGATACTGATGCTGATGCCCAAAAAGACACGGGCCCAGAAACGAGAGCTGTCCGACGCGATCTGCGCCGAGCTTTCATCGCGAGAAGCCTTTGAACGGATGTGGTTCTGAAGGTCCTGGCTCATATTCCCCTTAACCCACCGGAAGTACGATGGATTCTCATAACAATACACCCCGATGTTCAAAATGTCGAGGGATGAGCTGCACGACAATGGTCCAGCGGGTTTGTCCTCGAAATGACTCAAGTTAGGACGATCTCACACCGAAAAGATGTCATAGGGGTAGGGGGGATTTTCATGAGTCGTACGTCGAATGTGATCGATATTTCCAAGCGCCGTAAGACGGTGAAGTCGGGCGCAAAGCCGAGTTCGAAATTGGGTAGATCGGTCACGGCGGAAATCGTGGCGGCGGACATTGTCGATATGACGGAACGACGTGAGGCGATTCTCTCGTCGGAACGTCGCGAGGTGAAGCGCACAATTCTCTCGGAGTTTATCGGCGCCTTCATTCTTGTTCCGGAAAAAGGTCTGCAGCGTGTTTCGATCTACGATATCTCTGAAAATGGGATCGCGTTTGATCTCGACCTCTCAGGCGGGGGCTTGCGCGAAGGGGAAGAGGTCGCTATGCGCGTCTATCTCAACCAGTTCACGTACTTCCCATTCGTTGTTTCTATCGCAAACGTGCGTGCGCTTCATGATGAAGGCGTGACTCGTCACGGTTGTGGGTTTGTGAAGGACACGCCCAATCAGGATGCGCTTCAGCACTTCGTGAAGTTCATTGAAACCGTCAGCGCTTCGCTGCGAACGGATCATGGCGATGTCATGGTATCGGGTCTTCGTCGTTAGGACGTACTTCAGCAAGCACGCACAAGAAATAGACAAGTATAGACAAGTTACGGAGACTAAAAAACCTGCCAGAACCGGCGGGTTTTTTTTCGGTTACGGTCGCAGATGCGGCGCGCCAGCTTTCGGTCGAGTCTAGGAATTGCGTCGACAAGACGCAGGTCTTGGTCTGCAATCATCTATGTAGCGTGGGCAAGACGCCCACGACTCGTACCTCGAGGGCATCTCGAGTGCATGGAGGAACCAAGACTGTGGTTGTTGCACCTGGACGCGCAGAAATCGAAAGTGGAGCCCGCAATCGTAAAATCGTCGTCGACACAAACGTGATCTTGTTCGATGCCCTAGCGATTAAAAAATTCACCGATGCCGACATTCACATTCCGATTTCCGTCATCGAAGAAGTTGATCGCTTCAAGCGCGATCTTGGTGAAAACGGTCGCAACGCTCGTCAGTTCAGTCGCTTTGTCGATGAACTTCGTGAACTCGGGCCCCTGGCAAAAGGGGTAGCGCTTGAGAGCTCAAAGTCCACGGTCTACATCAACACGGACGTCAATCATCACGAAATGCCCAAGGAGCTTGATCCCGAGAAGGCGGACAACCGTATCTTGGCCACGGCTCTGGCGATTCAAACGAAGTATCCAAAGGCCTCGGTTGAGCTTGTCACGAAAGATATCAACCTTCGTATTCGCGCCGATGTCTTTGGTGTGTTCGCAAAAGACTACGAACCCGAGCGTGTTGAGATCGATGAAATGTACCAGGGGCATCGTGAAATCGACGTGCCACCTTCGATCATCGAAGAGTTTTACGCAGAGAAGATCATCACTTCGGAAACCTTTGGGCTAAAGGCGAACCAGTACGTGGTGATGCGCGATAGTTCGAATCACAATCATTCCGCGATTGGTCGTTTCAGCGAGAAGGAACAAGGCATTGTTCCGATCATGGTTCCCAACGAATCGATCTGGGGAATTCACCCGCGAAACGTTGAACAGACATTTGCGATGGATTGTCTTTTGAACGATGAGATCTTGTTTGTTTCGCTTGTGGGTAAAGCCGGAACCGGTAAAACCCTGATGGCGCTAGCGGCTGGACTCTTTAAAACTCTCGACGAGGGCCGCTTTCAGCGTCTTCTTGTCAGCCGTCCGATCTTTCCAATGGGGCGCGATATCGGTTATCTTCCTGGGGATGTTGAGCAAAAGCTGAATCCATGGATGCAGCCGATTTTTGATAACGTCGAATTCCTGATGGGGGCCGACAAAAAAGCGGCTGGCCGCGCGCAGGAGCTGATCAATCAGGGAATGCTCAATATCGAACCTCTGACATATATCCGCGGTCGGTCGATCCCGAATCAGTACCTGATTGTGGATGAGGCCCAGAACCTTACGCCCCATGAAATCAAAACAATTGTGACGCGCGCTGGACAGGGGACAAAAGTCGTCTTGACCGGAGATGCGTATCAGATCGACAACCCCTACGTCGACAGCGCCACTTCCGGTTTGACCTATTCGGTTGAGCGAATGAAGGGGCAGCGAATTTCGGCTCACGTGACCCTCTCGAAAGGGGAGCGCTCCGAACTCGCCGAGCTGGCGGCAAATATATTGTAAGTGTCGTAACAGCCTCTGGCCGTACTGCTTTGGGAGACAAGATGATTTTGAGCGCGAATCCACGAGTTGTGAGTTTTCACTACAAACTGACGAATGCGAAAGGCGAAGAACTCGAATCTTCTTTCGGCTCGGATCCTTTGATGTTTCTCGAAGGCGTCGGCCAGATCATTCCTGGCCTTGAGCGTGAAATTCAGGCGATGAAGCCCGGTGATCGCAAAAAAGTGACGGTTAAAGCGGCCGAGGCCTACGGCGAAGTCGAAGCTGAAATGATCGTCGAAGTTCCTCGCGAGCGCCTTCCTAAAAAAGACGTCGAAGTTGGCGACCGTTTTCATGCGGACGCTGGCGATGGCCACGCACAAGTCGTGATGGTGACCAAGGTGACGGACACGCACGTCACGATCGACGGCAACCATCCTTTGGCGGGCCAAGATCTTACGTTTGAAGTGGAAATCGATTCGGTTCGTGAAGCGACAAAAGAAGAGCTCGCACATGGTCATGCACACGGACCTGGTGGTCATAACCACTAAATCCCGCCGGCTAAGGCTGCCGGGTATCAAAATCGGGTATCTCATATCGGATACCTGATGACCGGCACATGAATCTCTTGGAAAGCACCTTATGGGTGCTTTTATTTTGGGCAAATGCATGTTAGATGCGCTGCATTACTTGACCAGAGGGGGTCGTAATGTCGGTGTCTCGTCTTTTCTCTATCGCGCTTATCTCCACATTGTCGGGAACATTGGCTGGAACACTGCTTGGAGCGGCGTCGGCGTCGGCGTCTGGCTCAAGGCCGCCGCAGTTTGTGCTTCTCGCATTCGACGGTTCGTCGTCGATCCCGATGTGGGAGGAAACGCGCGACTTCGCAAGGCGCGCGAAAGCCAAAGGGGCTCCGGTCAAGTTCACGTATTTCATTTCAGGTGTGTACTACGTCGGAAAAGCGAATCGGAAAAAGTACATCGAGCCAACTCGCGGGGCGGGAGTTTCCGCAATCGGTTGGGGCGACGATGCGGCCGATCTTTTGGCGCGTTACGACCAAACGAATTTAGCGGCGATCGAAGAGCACGAGATCGCGTCGCACGCCAACGCACACTTCAGCGGCGACAAGTGGACGGTAAAAGAATGGTCGAGCGAGTTCACGCAGTTTCATTCGATCATTTTTGATTTCTTCAATTTCAATGGTGTTCGTCCAAGTTCGCGTTTTCCAAACGGCTGGGTCTTTAAAGAAGATTCGATGACGGGATTTCGCGCGCCACAATTGGGTGTAAGCAAAGGGCTTTGGGACGTGATCCGTGCCAAAGGCTATCGCTACGACACATCGCTGGTCGCGAAAGCGAACTACTGGCCCGAGCGACATGCTCAAGGCGGACATTGGAATTTTCCGCTAGCGGCGCTTACCATCGCAGGAACTGGCAAACGAACGCTCTCGATGGACTACAATTTCTATGTCGCGGATTCAGCGGCAAAACCAAACCCCGCGCAGAAGGCTCGATTCAAAAACCAGATGATTGAAACGTACCTTCAGTATTTCGAAGGCAACTACAATGGCAATCGTGCGCCTGTTCACATCGGCCATCATTTTTCGAAATGGAATGACGGCGCGTACTGGGAAGCGATGCAAGAGTTTGCGCTCGCAGTGTGTGGGCGTCCGGAAGTGCAGTGCGTGACCTACCGTGAGCTTGCTGACTTCATGGACTCTAAGAAGCCACAAGAAATAGAAGCCTACCGCCGTGGGGCTTTCGACAAGCTGCCATCGCTTCGATTGGCGCAAGGGCTTCCGACATATGATCTTGGTGTGCGCATGGTGGCCTCAAGTGCGGCGGCACGAACTCTTCAAGGGTACTCGGTTGAACTACGCGGGCGCGACGGTCGTCTCGGCGCGGGAGATCGCATAGAGACGCGATTGAATGGTGGTCTTGTTCAAGGCGGGGGAGCTTGGCGCCAAGCGCTGCGTGGGCAAAATGCCATCGTTGAGACTCGTATTCTTCGCGCCGGTCAGGAGATCGCGAAGGCGACTCAGATTCTGAGTCAGATCGGTCTACCGAGTGAGTCGATTTCTGAACAGCCTGTCGAAGCACGCGCGCTGCTAGGAGATTTACCCGAAGCGCACGCCGAGGGAGGGGGGCTTGGAAAGGATCACGGGCATTGATTGCCCTGGTCATTGATTGCGTGAGCCGCCAAATCGGCGCATAGTTCAGGCATGACGGAACAGGCTCAAGCCAGCGACTTTTTTAAAGGTATTTTGATCTACACCGATGGCGCCTGTTCGGGGAACCCCGGCCCGGGCGGTTGGGGCGCTATTGTCGTAAGGCCTGACGGTCGTGTGCGAGAGCTTGGTGGGGCTGAGTCGCAAACCACCAATAACCAAATGGAAATCTACGGCACGATCGCGGCCCTGCGCGAAGTGCGTGATGACGATGGGCCGGTTTTGCTTTGCACGGATTCGACGTACGTCATTCGTGGGATCACCCAGTGGATTTGGGGATGGCAAAAGCGCGGTTGGAAAACGGCGGAAGGCGGCGACGTCGTGAACCGCGAGCTCTGGCAAGAGCTTGCGCGCGAAGTGCGAGCTCGCCAAGATCGCGGCCAAATCACGTGGCGCTATGTGCGCGGTCACATCGGCGTTCCGGGCAACGAACGCGTCGATAAAATCGCGGTCGAGTTTTCTAAGACCGGAAGGGCTCGTCTTTTCAGCGGTTCGCTTTTGAACTACAGCGTCGCGGTTCACGATCTCCCGCCGGAAGAGGCCTTGCCGGAACCGAAGCCTAAGCAGGAAAAGAAACCAGCATATTCCTATTTAAGCCTGCTGGGCGGTACGCCTATGCGGCACAAGACTTGGCCCGAGTGCGAGCGACGTGTGAAAGGCCAACCCGGCGCCAAATTCAAAAAAGCGACTTCGGCCGAAGATGAAGTCGCCATTCTAAAATCCTGGGGTGTTGATCCCTCGCGCCTGCCGTAGCTTAGCGGCGGCAGAACCAGTAGCGGACGGGGCTCTGATTGTGCCAGAAAGCCGATACGAGTTTACGGCGGTGGTCGTAGAAGTATTCCACGAGCGACTCGTCGCCGCCGTCTGTGACGGAGACTTTGCGTCCGAGAACGCGACCGTTTACGTCTTGGAACTCCGTCGCTTCCGAGATGTGAACTTCAAAGTCGGCCTCGCCGTTGACCACATCTTCACGATAGTGCTTCAGCGCTGCGCCTGCGTGGCGGTAGGTTAGGTGAGTGATCGAGATCACCGACTCGGTTCCGTTTGTGATGGCGTTGAGTCGGTCTTGGCAAGGAGTGCCCACCACGTCGAAGGAGCCCAGATCGTTGTTGTTGGCTTCGGTGCCGTAGCTTGTCGATACCAGCGAGAATGTGACTAGACCAATTGCAAGTAGGCGCATGGGCATTCCTTTCATTTTTAAGTCTTGGCAACGCTTCTAGTTCATCAAGCTCAAGCTTGGCGAAGGCCTGAAGGCCATTTGTTGAAATTTTCATGATCTTCGAGCCTGCCGACTGTGATCTGGCGATCCATTCAGAAGTAATTCCTCGCCCCTGGCCCTACGGCTGGCGCGCCGCAAATCAAAAAACAAGGCGGTACCTTAAATTGTCTCAACTCGAGGCGGATTTGTGCCGAAGAGATAGAGGAAGAGATCGATTTCATGGATGAGGTTGATCGGGAATTTGGCCAAGGAAGGATGTTTCCCATGAGCTTTAGAGAATCAAATGCGCGAGTGCTACAAGGTCTTCAAGGCAATTTGCAGTACGTCTTCGACGCTCTCTATGAGTTGGGCGTCATTGATCCTGTTCTCAAAGCCGATTGGTCGCAGCATCTCGAGGCGATCGAGCAGAACTCGTTCAAGGTTCGTCGCGCCGTCGAGATCGTCAATGGTTGCGGCGATGATCGTCAGAAACTTTTCAACGAACTCGGTCGCATGGACCCATCGACGCTCGAGCTTCTTGCGGTCGAAGTGGCGCGCGAGTACGCAGGTTTTCACACACGTTCGGTTGTTCACTAAGGGGAGATGGATATGAAAAACAAGAGCCTCATCCTCACAGCGCTAGTATCGATTGCGTTCTCCGTCGTCGCCTTGGGTTCCTCGACGGCAAGCGCTCAATGGTCGGTGGATCTTTCGCGTCGCACGCAGCAGATGCGAAAACAAGAATTGAATCGCGCACCCGCGGCTCTTCGCAAAGCGGCGGAATCCGATAGTGTTCAAGTCGTGGACCCGGCATCCGTGCCGACGGAGAGCAAAGAACCAGAGCGTTCTTTCGTGGACAAGATTTTCGATGCCGGCGAACCGACTCAAGACATCGTGATTCTCAATACCGAGCGCGGCTTTGTGCCAAACACGATTCGCGTTCGTAAAGACGGCCGCTACATGGTGCACGTCGTGAACGTGAACGAAAAAGAAAAGAACGTGAGCTTTATCTTGGATGGATTCTCTGAACATCACGCGACGTTCTTTGGAAAAGTGAAGACGTTTCGTTTGGAGCCGCGCCGAGAAGGTGTGTTCTCGTTCATGTCTCCTGAGACGGCTGTCGAAGGAAAATTCATCGTGTTCTCGTCGGGCCCGCAGGCGCCGACAGTGAGAATGCCGGCCACCGCTATGCGTGGAGAGGGTGAATGATCGTATGAGTAGCTCGAAGGGAAATATGTCCAATGTCGCCGCGGAAGCGGTGATAAACAATTTGGCCCCTGTTCAGCATCTTCGCGAAGACCCTACGGTCAGCGAGATCTTGATCAACGGGCCAAATGAGATTTTCGTCGAGCGAAAAGGAAAACTCGAACGCGTCGATGCCGCGTTTCGTAGCGAAGATGATTTGGTCGCGGCAGTAAACGCCATCGCCAACTCAATCGGTCGCCGTATCAGCGACGAAGAACCTAGATTGGATGCTCGTCTTCCAGACGGTTCGCGGATTCACGCCGTCTTAAAGCCGCTTGCTAGCTGCGGGACGATCGTTTCGATTCGTAAGTTCTTTCAAACCAAGATGTCGTTTAAGGACTATATCAAGCTTGGCGCGATCACTCCGGATGCGGCTAACTTTCTTGAGATTTGTATGTTTCTCGGAAAAAACATTCTGGTCAGCGGTGGTACGGGTTCTGGTAAGACAACGCTTTTGAATTTGCTTTGTTCGCGCATTCCCAAAGGCCAACGCGTGATCACGATCGAGGACTCACGCGAATTGAATTTGGAATACGAACACGTCGTGAGTTTTGAAACGCGAATGCCAAATGAACAGGGCAAATACGAAGTTTCGATGCGCGATCTTCTAAAGTCGGCTCTTCGCCTTCGTCCAGATCGCATCATCGTCGGTGAGGTTCGTGGTTCAGAAGGTTTGGAACTCATCCAGGCGATGAACACCGGTCACAAGGGTTGTCTTGGCACCGTCCACGCCAACACGGCCGCCGATGCGATGGTTCGTATCGAAACGCTTGCGATGGGAAGCGATGCGAAAATTTCTGAAAAAGCGATGCGCTACACGGTCGGCAGCGCGATTCATTTGGTTGTTCAGATCTCACGTCTTTCGGATGGAAGCCGTCGAATCATGGAAATCACCGAGTGCTTGGGTCTTGATGAGGACTTCAATTTTGTCATGAGCCCGATCTACAAGATGGGACCACTTACGCGTGGACCGGACGGAAAGCTTTCCGGGCAAATCGAGCCTTCGGGTGTTTTGCCGTCTTTCATGCATGAAATTGAAGACAATAAGATTCCGTTTCCGCGCTCGAAGTTTGTCGCTCCGAATCGTGGGGGCGGCACGTCAAAAGCTAGCTAATGCGGCTTTTTTAATCAAACCGGGGAGCCATTTGCCGACCGATTGCTCCTCTGGTTATTCTCTGATCACTTCCTGGGAAGCGTAGCCGGTAGCAGGGACACAGTTCGGCATGCTGCATAGCATCCCTCTAGCTGGCGCCCGCATTTTTCCATTCCCTCCCAGTTGTTTTCCACTAGAACTCTCAGGCGGTGCAACCGCCATTACTTTTGAGCTGTAAACTGACAAACGCGGCACTCAAGTTTCTTGAGCGTCGCGGAGAAGATCTCGAACCGCTTTACGAGCGATTCGACTGGCCTTTGCATTACCTACGCGATTCCTCGTCTTGGCTTGAAGCCGATCGTTTGGAATACGTCCTCGCGACTCTCGAAGAGCTCTACGGCCCCCGCATCTTGAAAGAAACAGGCCAGTCGTTTTTCGAAGTCGTCGGCCATGCGTCGCCACAGCTTCGTGCCTGGGGAGCTCTCGACAGCGTTCTTCGTATCGTGCCTGGAATACGTGAACTCTATCACCAGCCCGATCGCTTTTTGGCGAGTTTCATTTCTCCGCAGCCGGTGATTCGTGGGCTCAAACATTCTCACAGCGACGGGATCGAGCGCACCGAGTTTCGCATCGATTTCTCCGATGATCGTATGCCGCACACGGCACGCTATCTGCGCGCGGCGTTCGAAGCTCTGCCCGAGTATATCGGCAAAGCGCGTTCGCATGTCTCTTGGTCCAATGGCAGTGTCTTGATCGAGTTTTCCGAGCGCCAAGTTCCGTTTGTGCCGATGACCAATATGTCGTCTCACGAAGTGCCGTCGCTTTCGCCGGAACTTTTGCGCACGATTCTCGTGGATCTCGCGAATGCGCAACGGGAACTCGAGGCGACTCGTCGGGCGCTGACGGACCGTGAAACGGAACTTCAGAAAATGAAGGCTGCCGTGGGAGCGACACCGGCGATGGCGCCAGTGAAAGCTTCTGGGGAGCACGAGACACGCATGAAGCTCGCGCTTCATGAAATTTATAAGCTTGGTGATTACTTCGCTAGAGCCCAACAGATGATCACAGTTTTGCGTGGCGCTTCGGGTGTCGTCGGGTCCACGAAGGTAAACGCCGAGGCGATGGTTCGCCGAACGTCTTGGGACCGAGTTTCACAAGAAGCTCCCGAAGTGATTCGTCGGGCCGCGAGTTTGCTTCAGGCGGACGTGCCGCTTGAGTCCGAAGTTTTTACGCCCGTTGTTCCGGTGGGACAGGTGACGGTGGTGAGCAAGGTTGGCGAGCGCTCTACGCAGACAAAGCAAGCGCTTGCGAAAAACAAGGCTCCCAGTTTTTTTGATTCTTTGTCTGGCGACGAACGCCAATAGAAACTTTTGTAGTTGAGCTAAGTGGAGGAGTAGGAAATGTCGATCATCAACGCTGTATTTGCCCGTGAGATTTTGGATAGTCGTGGGAATCCGACGGTGGAAGTCGACGTTCTCTTGGCTTCCGGTGTAATGGGCCGAGCGGCGGTGCCAAGTGGCGCTTCGACAGGCGCGCACGAAGCCGTGGAGCTTCGCGATGGTGATAAAAATCGCTATCTTGGAAAAGGCGTCACGCAAGCGGTGAGCAGCGTAAACGAAAAAATCGCGGGGGAGATCGTAGGGCTTGAGGCGTTCGATCAAGAGGGCCTGGATCGTACGATGCTGGAACTCGATGGCACCGAAAACAAAGCCAAGCTCGGGGCCAATGCGATTTTGGGTGTTTCACTTGCGACAGCTAAAGCGGCGGCGCAAGAGGCCGGCATCCCACTTTATCGCTATGTCGGTGGTGTTTCGGCATGTCGTCTTCCAGTGCCTTTGATGAACATCCTCAATGGCGGCGCACACGCCGACAACGGCCTCGACATTCAGGAGTTCATGATCGCCCCTGTGGTGAACAACAGCTTCAAAGAGTCGCTTCGCGCCGGAGCTGAGATCTTCCATACGCTTAAAAAGATTCTCTCTTCCAAAGGTCTTTCTACGGGCGTTGGTGACGAAGGCGGTTTTGCGCCGAAACTCAAATCCAATCGCGAAGCTTTGGAACTTGTGAACGAAGCGATATCAAAAGCCGGCTACACGCCTGGAAAAGATGTCTTCTTGGCGCTGGATGTGGCTGCGACCGAACTCTTCGAGGGTGGCA
>CAUJGS010000078.1 GCA_963170185.1 Bdellovibrionota bacterium | reverse complement strand
GCGTTTCGCTTTTATCACTTTCTGGCTGCGACTGTGCTGGCTCGGCGTGCCGCTCTGCCGAGCCAGCGGCGTTCTGTCCAGTCGATCCCGTGGTCTGCTGATCAGCCGAGCCGGAACCACTGACGTCGCCGGCGTCACTGGTACCACTGATTCTGCCAGAGCCACTGGTTCCGCCAGAGCCGCTGGAACCATCAGAACCCTTGGTCCCACCGCCCGCTTGTTCTCTTTTGGTTGTCGACGGACTCTCTCTTCGATCCGAAGAACTCGCTCCAGCCGCTTGTTCGGTCGTTGCCGGCAAAGGCTCTGGACTCGGAACACCGGACTGGCTTTCTTGCGAAGAGCCACCTCCGTCAGAGACTTCCCGGCTGAAACCGCCATCGCCTTCGGACTTGTTGTCAGCCTCGGTGCCCGCATCAGTGCCCGCGCCGCCACCAGAACCTCCATATCTGCGGGCACTTTCACTGCGACCCTCACCGCCACTTTCGCCGCCACCGGCGTTCCCGCCGGCGTTCCCACCGGCGCTTTCGCCTGGCGCACCACCACTCGTCTTTGATTGTTGTTTGCGACTCCCCGAAGTGAGATCCGCTAACTTTTCGGCCAAGGAACGGTTGAGTTTTGGCGAAAAAAGTTTTGGCTCTGGACCAGGAAGCATCAATTCAGGATCAAAGCTCCTATGCGGAATCCACGCCTGTGCCACCCAAACCGAGATGGTAAAAAGCCCGGCAATCCATATCGAATTCCTCAAAAGTCCCAACTCCTCACGACGTCGAAACTCGCTCTTTTTTGAGCCTTGAAGAAGTCGAGAAAGCTCCATGGCGCGCAGGTACTGAGACGCGAGAACCACCAATGCCACGATCGCAAACAAAAGACCCAAAAACTCTGGCCGCCCTTCAAAGTCCAAACTTTGAAGCCCCCAGAAGCCGACAAAAATCGCGACGAAAACAAGCACTCCAAGTTGCCGTAAAAACGGAGAATAGAACTGCACGAAGAACAAAAAAGCCATCGTCATAAAAGAGAAAAAACTGAGAAGGCCATGAGTCGTCAAAATATAAGCGGCCAAACCGCAACCAGTAGCAAAGCTAAGAAAGTAGATCAGCGCCGTCGACGATTGACCGCCACTTTGAGCGAGAATCAACTTCTCTTGAGTTTCGATTTCGACATCGCGAACGGATCGGCCAAACACGACGACCCGTTTTTTTCCAAAGGAGCTCGGCGGATGGTCGATATCAAAGAAGACCGATTTCTCCTTAAAAATCTTAAGACGAACGACAAAACACGTGGCGACAAGAAGCGTGAGATAAAATACACCACGCCACGCTCCGCCTCCCAACCTCTCGGCCGACACCCAGTATCCTATGAGCGCCAGCATGAGTGCCAGGCTAATCGTCGTCGAAAATCTCCAATAAAGCCGTTTGAGATCTCCACTCACAGCGGATTCTCCGAAGCATGAAACGTTTGAATCAACGTCCGTTCCGGGCTTGCAAGGAAAACGCGAATACCGGTCGTCCTTAACGACTTTGTTACCTCCGGAAGACGCTTAAACAGATCGACCATAACCATGTTCGAGGCGGGAATCGACTTGATATTCCGTCTCCAAAATGCGGCGGAATCGATAAAAACGACATTCACATGAAAGCCCGAAGCGTGAAGTCGCCTCAAAGGTCTTTCACTAAGTTCCAGTTCGGTTTCGTTAAACGGGACAATGTAAAACACTTCGGATCCGCGCAGGAACAAGGGCTCGAACTTCACAAGAGAGCCGGCCTTCAACTCGTTGGGCTCGATCAACAGCGCGGACTTTTCGGTTGTGACGGCGTCTAACCTTAAGGCCGCAACTTTTGAGGCAATTTCATAGACGTGATTCTCACCGGTGCCCGGTTCGACGATAGTACCACCCGACATGAAACTGACGAAATTTCCAAGTTGTGCCTGCTGGCTGACGATAGCCAATGCGATGTCCTTCGCGTACTCCCATGTGGAATCAGCCCCTTTTCCGAGCTGCCAAAATGGTTCGAGATTCAAGACGATGTTGACCGTGGCATTCACCGATTTCTCAAAGTCCTTTACAACAAGCCCGCGCCCTCTTGTCGACAAGCGCCACGATATATGCCGAGGCGAATCGCCGTTGTCGTAACTCCGTATCCCAGCCAAACAAACACTCGCGCCGCGATTGGAAACTTCGTAAATCCCAAAGTGGTGCGACTCCGCCGGTGGTTGAATTTTTAAATCAGGAATCATCTGAATGTGCGGAAGGATCTCAATACTCAAGTCCTCCTCGCACACGATATCAAACTCAAAAGCCCCTGTGGGATCGACTATGGTAAGTTTAAGCGGACCAATTGTTTTTCGTCCCATTCCGGAATCACACTTGGCGCGATAACGTTTTCGCATGCGCGAGTATGAGTCCAGCCGATGAACTGCAATTCGAATATCTGGATTCTCCCCCGGATGAAAATGATCCTCGAGCGCAATGCCAGAAAGGGAAAACGCCGACCGGTTTTCGATTTCAACGGTGACTTCGACCTCATCACCTTCGCGAAACACATGCTTCATTGGACGATGACGAATGCGAATCTTTTTAGCGGCAAGCTCCATGCGGATTCTTGAAAAACCAAGTACCGCCAGTACGGCGTAAAGACCGACGAGATAATATCGGCCTTGCTCAAAAAAAATAGAACCGGCAAACAGGAGAATCGAAATGACGAGGTATATCACCATCGGGTGAATGAAATGCCTATGACGATCAAAAACCGAAAACTCCGAGTACTCACCAAACAAATCGGCTCGGTTTACCTTGAGATCTTTAAAAGACCTTCGAGTGATCTTCATCCCTGTTTTCGAACCGGCGTCGGAGTTTTTGCGATGACGGAATCTAAAATATCATAAGCCGTCTTGCCTTCGAGTCTGGCATCCGCTGAGAGTACCAAACGATGTGCCAAGACAGGCTTTATCAGATTGAATACGTGACCGGGACTGACGTAGTCATACCCTTCGATCATCGCAACGGCTTGCGCACAACGCACAAGCGCCAACGCTGATCGCGGACTCGCCCCAACTCGCACGCCGGCTTCTGAACGGGTCTTTACCACGATTTCACTCACATACGCGTAGACCTCATCGGAAACAGCAACCTCTTTCACTCGGTCTCGAGCCCAAGCCAACCGTTCGTGAGTTTCCACCGCCTTGATCGACTCAATCGGATGTCCGAGATTGTGACCCTTCATCATTCGGATTTCCTCTTGCGGGTCCGGATATCCCATTGAAATCTTCATCATGAATCGATCAAGCTGCGCTTCGGGCAACTGGAATGTACCCAACTGTTCGACCGGGTTTTGCGTCGCAATCGTTACGAAGAGCGAATCCAGTTGATGAGTTTTCCCATCGACCGTCACCTGTCGCTCACTCATCGCTTCAAGCAAAGCCGATTGCGTGCGTGGTGTCGCTCGATTGATCTCATCGCCAAGAAGAATCGCGGTAAAAACCGGTCCCGGATGAAACTCGAAGGCGTGGGTGTCTTGTCGAAAAACCGAGGCACCCAATACGTCGGACGGCAGGAGATCCGGCGTGAATTGAACACGATGAAACGGAACGTGACACGACTTCGCAATCGCTCTTGCTAAAATCGTCTTTCCTGTGCCTGGAACATCTTCAATCAGGATATGCCCACCAGCCATCCAACACGCCATGATATCGCGAATCTGACGATCTTTCCCGATGATCACTTTTGAGACATTTTCTAAGACGCGGCCGATGATGTCGGAGGGTTTTTCCATATGCACTAAGTGTGTCCCAGCTCACGCGGCGAAACAATGAATTCGACCCCGGCCAAAGGTCCTGATCGTCGAGATTAGCTAGGAGAATTCCGATAGGAGCAAGAGATGGAGAGCCTTTGAAAGTGAATCAAAGTCGTCGACTTGCCGCCCTCATGTTTACCGATATGGTCGGCTACAGTGCCTTGGCGCGCGAGGATGAGCGCTTAGCACGCGAACTCGTGGACGAGCAGCGTGAGATCGTTCGTCGCGAACTCCATGCGTTTCGGGGAAATGAGCTTCAAACAACGGGCGATGGTTTTTTTCTCGAATTTTCCAGTGCGCTGGACGCCGTCGAATGCGCCGTCTCGATCCAAACTAAACTCTTCGAGAAGAACCGCTTTCTTCCGGAAGAACGCCGGGTTCGTATTCGTATAGGCATTCATATCGGCGAAGTTTTTGCCGATTCCTTCGATGGAAAAGATCGCTTCGGAAACAACGTCAACGTTGCCGCCCGTCTTGAGCCAATGGCTCCTCCCGGCGGAATATGCATTTCACGACAAGTTCACGACCAAGTCGAGGACCGGCTCACACATCTCAAGTTCAAGCGCTTGGGAAAAACAGCGCTCAAAAACATTCGCGGCGGAGCCGAGCTCTTTCACGTTATCGTGCCACACATGGAAGCGGTCGAAGCTCAACCAAACAAACTGCGCTTTCTCGCGGCGAGATTTCGCTCACTGCCGACCTCTTCGAAACTAAGCCTGGGCTCGTTGTTGACGGGTGTGTCCCTGGCCTCCGCCCTGCTGATAGGCACCATAGCATTTGCTCTCTACAGTGTCTTTTTTAACGAATCCGTTTCAAGCCGAGGCCCGGCATCTATCAAAAAACCCTCCATCGCCATCAACCTCGATCACGGTTGGGAGTATCGAACCGCAGGTACTGATGAATGGAGACCATTTGATGTACGCCGATCTTGGCAATATGCCGACGGCCTCATCGGAGAGTATGAAATTCGAAATCGATTTCGAGTCGAAGCCGATGAACTGCGAGACATCGCAACGCCCTCGCTTGTCATCGGTCTCGTCCGAGATCGTCATCAAGTTTTTCTCAATCAGTACTTCATCGGAGGCGCGGAGCGCCATACCGATCTCCAGCATTATCCGTTTGATCGCACATTGCTAAAAACGGATTCCGCCTCTTACAACGAGATTCTCATCAAGGCCTTTACGAGACCAACTCTCAACCCGGGGATTTCGCGTCTATCGGATATAGGAACTGGAATAGGTGATTTTCATGTTGTAGGAGCTAAAGTTCGAAGCAATATTCTGTCATTTCAAGTTCTACGCAATCTCTACTTCGGCCTCGGACTCGTGATTTTGTCAGCCTCCACGATACTCATGTTTTTGCGTCGTTTGCCAACTGGGTTTTACTACCTGTGGTCAATCTTGGTATTCAGCACCTGTCAGCTTGCCTACTTCAGCCCGTGGATCAACGAAACGTTTGATTTTCCAATCGTGAGACTTCTAAAGGTCGTCGGAGTCACGATGGCGGCTCTGACTGTGACTCCCGCATTCTCTCGATTAAAAAAATGGAACAGAACCGAGCTATTTGGAAACCTTCTTATACCCCTTTCCTTGCTCACATTCTTTCTTCTTTTGATTGAGGGCGACCTCAAACCAAGCGCGTTCACCGATCGATACAATCTTATCTTGGGTACCACAGCCATCGCCGTCGCGTTATGGCTCGTCGTAATGACCGTCGCGACGGTCATCGACGCTCTCAAAAAGAACCTCGGCACGGGTCTAAGCTATCGAATCTCATACTTCGCAACGACGCTCGCCATGCTCTCCTCTATGTTAGTGTCCTTAAAAGCCGGTCAGAGCGACGTATTTATCCCCGAGGCATTTCGCCGTTCATTTGTCGATTTCAGCCTGGCATTCCCGCTAGGGTTTTCCTTCTTCGTCGTTTCGGTTGCGATATATGACTACATCCGACAGTCACGAACAGCCGCCGCAAAACGAAAGCGCGACGCCCTTATTCTCGAAGCTTCCCACCTGCTTTCCAAGGGACGCAATCTCGACCTCATCATCGGCGACATCCAACGCATGACTTGCGAAATCATCGAAGCCGAGAAATCAACGATCTATCTTTTCCCCGACGGCGCCCATGATTCCACCCATCTCATGATTCAAGACTACCATCACGGCCCAGCGCAAACTTCCATTGCCCGAAACGAGATCCCAGCCGACCGCGGTATCATCGGCTACGCTTTAAAGAATCAATCCGCATTGAATATTCCGGACGTCCGAGTCGACTCACGGTTCAATAGCGCCTCTTCTCCTTATATACGATCAAAAGACGGCAAATACCGTTCGGGAGCATGCATGATCATTCCGCTGACCGCGGCCGGAGCCACGGTTGGAGCGATGACGTTTTCCGACAAGATCGATGGTCTTGCCTTTTCTCAGGAAGATTTCGAAACCGTCTTGCAAATCGGAACTACGCTGACACTGCTCTTTGAATCTCGAAGGCGAAACGCTAGTTAGACCTAGTTCGCCAACTCTGACAAATCGCCAGCAAGTACCTTTTCACGAATCAAAGTCGTAAAAGCGGCAGAGAAAACACCGTTAAGCTCTGGAAAGTGAATCAGCGAACTGTCTGAGTGCCACGCGATGATGGCGTGTACGCGGGAGGAGTCGCGTACACCGGAACGGCTTGCGAAGCCGGAGACCGAACTTCGTGACGGTTCACGATAGGTGCTGAGTTGGGCTTGACCTGTTCTCTAACCTGACCTGAGGCGCCTACCTCTACTCCTCGCGATTTTTCTCGTAACGCATTTGCAAGGCAGCCACTTAGCGCCGATTCATGTTGGCGAAGCTGAGCCTTTGCGCTCGTTACTTTTGCCAGGTGGACTTTGTAGAGCCTTTCGTAGAGAGCGACATCGGGGTTTCCACCCAATCGAACCATACGCACCGATTGCGATTCGACCGCTCTCACATTGGACTCGGCATCGCGAACACTTTTGAAAAACGCATGGCACGAGTCACGAAGCCGTTCGTCGGAATTGGCGATCTGGGCGCTTGCCGCAGACGAGAACAAGCAAACGACGAAGCCCGAAAGCGCCAACCAGATTGACTGGCGGGCCTTTTCCTTT
>CAUJGS010000077.1 GCA_963170185.1 Bdellovibrionota bacterium | reverse complement strand
CGGCGACGATCTTCGTCCCACTAACTGTTCGCCACTTCCACTTGTGCAACGTCTACTATGTTTGGCTTCTAATATCGCAAAGGCCGTTCGGGTCGAGCTTGAGCGCCCACAGCAAATTGAGATCGCGCTCAATGGACAAGTTCTGGTTACACAGCAAAACCTGCCTCAGCTAACCAACACCCTACTCGTTCCAATCACGCTTCAGGCATCAAATAGTCTCAAAATTACTTTAAAAGGTTCACCACTCTCGTTCATCACCGTTTCAGTTCGGGGAATTGATCACACGCCACCTGAAATTCTTTTGGTCTCTCCGCAAGAAGGTCAGATCTTCCAAGGCCTCGCGCTTGACGTCGAAGGGCAGTCCAACGAGCGTCTCTCATCCGTCACCGCCCGGCTTCAAGGCGAAGCTTTAGTCCCAATGACACTTTCAAGTGACGGAAGAAACTTTGACGGAGAGATCACAAGCAGTTCGCCAGGCCCCAAAACCTTGATCGTTGTCGCGCGCGATCTTGCCGATAACGAAACTGTTTTGCAGCGGCAAGTCCGTCTCGATTTCAATCGCCCACCAGAAGCACGCCTAACTCTGGCTTCCAGTGGAACCGGCATCGCACCTCTAGTCGTCCTTTTTGATGCCTCGCAAAGCTCAGATCCAGATGGCGATTCTTTGCAATACCGCTTCGATTTTGATGACGGCACTGTTCGCATGGGAGCCGACGCCAAAACATCCCATGAGTTTTCGTCCCCAGGAAACTACGACGTTGAAGTTCGAGTAACTGACCCAAGCGGCCGCACTTCTACTGCTGTTGTCGCCGTTCAAGTGACTTCCCCGATTCTTCCACCCGACCCGGTCGAGATTGCGCCGCCCCTGGCACAAGACGCACCACAGCCCTTTCACGAGACGATCGAGTTTCTATACTCAGGATCCAATCCGATTCAAAAAGACGTACAGCTAAGTGCGATCCGAGAAGACCTAGTCGCGACACTTTCTGGCCAAGTTCTCGATCAAGACGGCACTCCCCTTGCTGGAGTTAAGGTCACTTCACTTGGAAAATCTGAGCTCGGATACACTATTAGTCGCGAAGACGGAAAGTTTGATATCGCTTTCAACTCTGGTGGTTTCACGACTTTAAAGTTTGATCGAAACGGCTACGCTTCGGCATCTCGCGATATCGAGACCAGGCTTCAAACGATGTATGGCCTGGAACCAGTGCGGCTTGTAAAACGTGACTCCAAAGTCACAACTCTTCAAACAGGTTCAGATGTCGCACAAGTCGCGTCTGGCACTCCAGTCTCTGACGAGCGAGGAACACGCACAGCGACGGTTCTCATTCCACCAAACACCACCGCTCACCTCCAGATGCCTGGCGGCGCCACCGTGCCAGTTGAAAACTTAAACGTCCGTATGACTGAATTTACGGTTGGTCCCGACGGGCCAAAACGAATGCCTGCGGCATTACCGCCACAAACCGCGTACACGTATGCATTGGAAATCGCAACTGATGAAGCTATCGCTCTTGGCGCTGAGCAAGTCGTGTTCTCTCAACCAGTTCCATTTTATGTCGATAACTTCTTATCTCTTCCACCTGGAATCGCAATTCCTCTTGGCTATCTAAATCCATCTAAAGGGTACTGGGAGGCGGAAAAAGACGGCATAGTAATAAGCATTCTTTCCCACGAAGCCGGGAAGGCCGTTCTTGACCTCGGCGATGGGCAAGCAGCTAGTGCTGCAAAACTCGCTCATCATCAAATTCAAGAGACCGAACTCGAGAAACTTTCCGAACTTTATCAGCCTGGACAGAGCTTTTGGCGCATGCGCCTCAACCATTTTTCGATTCACGACGCCAACGGAAACGGAAGCGATGTCACATCGAACAACACTTCGGGCGATCCCAATAACAATATGAATATTTGCGCCTCCACCAAAAAGGGCTGCATCATAGACATTGTTTCAGGGAACGTTTCGGAGTCCATCAATCTGCCAGGACCAGGCGCTAGCCTCACATATTCTTCTAGACGAGGCGGTTCACGGGGCGAGAACTCAACTTTCAGAGTTCAAATTCTCAATGAAGAGATTCCAGAAGAAAACATTGAGATCCGAGCCACCTGGTATATCGCCGGTCGTGAGTTCTCTGAATCGATTCCACGCGAACCGAATGCGACACTTGAGTTTACCTGGGACGGCAAAGACCTCTATGGCCGCCAACTTTATGCAAACCAACTCATGCTTCTAAAAGTCCAGTATCTTCAACCCGTCCCTTACTACTTCATCCCATATATCGAAAGCAACAACAGCACTTGGGCCGATCCGTCAAAACCAGTCGATATCAATGCCTATTTACAGGCTAACTACGTTGCCGTAAAAACAGAACACCGCCAAACCATGCTCCAGCCACCGTTGGATCTGGCAACTAACTGGGCTGTCAAAAGCGTCGGAAAATGGACTTTCAATATGCACCATTTTCTAGACGTCTCTTCCCGGACGCTTCATAAGGGAAGCGGTGGCTCTGCATTTCTTGATTCGAGGCCAAAGATCGTACGACACCTAGCCGGTGGGGGCTCTCCTGGCTTCTCAGGCGACGGCGGACCTGCAACTCAGGCACAGTTCAACCTTCCAAGAAACCTAACACTCGATAACGAGGGAAATATCCTCGTCGCCGACAATCTCAACGGACGTATTCGAAAAATCGACAAGCGAACTGGTATAGTCACGACCATTGCCGGCAACGGCAGCAGTACCTACTCTGGCGATGGTGGGCCAGCAACTGCAGCCGGCGTTCCTTCGCCCGTTGATTTGACAGTCGACCGAGATGGAAACATCTACTTCAGCGACTACGCAGTTCATCGAGTAAGAAAAATTGATCGGAACGGGATTATCACGACGGTTGTTGGAACTGGCGTAGCGGGATATTCGGGTGACGGAGGCCCCGCAACAGAAGCACGAATCAACGGACCTCGATCCGTCATCGCAAATCCTGATGGCTCATTGTTTGTTAGTGAAGAGCAAAACCATGTCATCAGACGAGTCGACCCAAGCGGCGTCATTCGAACGTTCGCGGGAACAGGACACCTTGGATATACCGGGGACGGAGGACCGGCCATCGAAGCCGATTTTGCTTTCCCCAATTACACGGCCCGAGACGCCCAAGGAAACCTCTACGTCGCACAAAGCGGATCATATTGTGCCATTCGAAAGATCAGCCCATCTGGAACCGTATCCACGATCGTTGGAACGGGTACATGTGGCGGAATCTTCGCAGGCGAACCGGCAACCATTAGCCCTATCGGTAGCGTGGCGGCTGTTGCCGTATCCCAAGATGGAAAGCTGTATATTGCAGATCGCACAAACCATCAGATTCTTACGGTAGACGCATTAGGAAATATCCTTGCTCTAATCGGAACAGGCCAAGTCCCCTTCAACGGAATGAATCGAGTCGGAGCAACGACAAATTTGTATGAACCAACAGATGTCGAAGTCCGTCCGGACGGCTCTTTGATATTCATTGAACGACAAAGAAATGCCATTCGAGAATATACTTCTGCGCCGGCCCTCACCAGCGCAGAGAACGGTACAATTGAACTCGCAAGCGAGGATTCCTCTGAAATTTGGGTCTTCGACAACTTAGGAAAACATCTTCGAACACTTCATGCCGAAACACGTTCGATCAAGTACGAATTCGAATACGTAGACGAACGACTAACAGCAATCGTTGACGGAGACGCCAATAGAATTTCTATCCAGAGAAATGGCAACGGCGCCCCCGCGTCCATCACATCACCCTACGGACAAATATTTTCAATCGAAATTGACGGCTCGGACAATACAGAAAATTTGAGCCAAATCACTTACCCTACCGGTGAACGTTATCGGATTCAATACAACGACTTTGGAATGATGAGCCGCTTTTATAAACCTCGCGGCGAATTCACGATTTTTACCTATGATTTGAGAAATCGGCTCTTCTCAGAGCACGATCCCGCCGGTGGCGACCAGTATATGTCACCTAATTTCCACAGGACGGCCGAAGGAAAATTGACCACATTCGGTTACCAACAAGAGCGTGGCGGCAACTACTTCCTCATTGAACGTCTCGGCGACGAAATAAGTCGTTCCTATGGCTATGAGTCAGGGCTGCGTGCCCACATGGCGCCCACAAATACGATCTCCAACTCAATTGCAACACCGGACTCTAGGCTTCTAGGCCTCGCTGCTTACCCGACTTACTACGAATCATTCAACCCAGGGCAAAATTGGTCGATCCGCCAAGAACAAACAAAAACGTACGCAAACATCCCATCTGGTTTTGTTCGTACAGACCGCATTCAAAACGACTATGGGTTTACTCAGACCGTATTCAACTCTGTTGATCGCACATACACCACGACCACGGCAGAAGGTGGACTCATACAGATTGTCGTCGATGAAAAAGTTCGTCCGCTTCGCGTTCAGTCCGGAAACCTTCTTCCAGTCGACATTAGCTACGATGCGAGAGGGCGGATCGCAGAAGTTCGACAAGACAACAGAGTTTCCAAATATCGATATGATCAAAATGGCTTCTTATCTGAAATGGAAGACGCCCTAGGGCAAACCGTTCAGACAAGCTTCGATGCGTCTGGAAAGCTCGTGGCCTCGACAAACGAGAACTTAGAAAATATAGCCTTCAATTACGACCTCGACGGAAACTTAAGCGAGCTTGTTTTGCCCGGCAATCTGCTCCACCGGCTTGCTTCAAACTTCATGGATAATTTGACAGAGTATTTGTCGCCACTCGGAAATCAAATGTCGCTTCAATATACGAGAGATCAGGAGCTTGCTTCTGTCACGCGAGCAGATGGAAAACAAATTCTCTTTCACTACCAACAAGATGCGAAGCGACACCTTGCAAGTATCGAAACACCAAGCCAAAATATCAGCGTCAGTTACGCTCAATCTAAGCCGCTTGTGGAGAATCTCTTTACCAGTGACGGATCAACGATGTACTTCCAGTACCAAGATACGCTTCCAACTGCACGCCATTACTACGGCCCAATCAACATAGAAACCAGCTACCGATATGACTTAAATGGTCTACTTCTCAACCAGATCCGTGTTGCCGGAAGTATTGTGGGTGTTTATCACAATGCAGATCGTGAGTTGCTCGGAGTTGGCGATCTCCAGGTTCTAAGAGATCAGCAATCAAGACTTGTTACCGGAAAATCGATAGCGCCGATCTTCGAATCGATCAATTATAACTCTTTTGGCGAAATCACCGGGCGTTCCATTAATTACGGCATCGGCGATGAATCGTATTCAAGAGATGCACTCGGCCGAATTACTCAACGCTCGACAAGTATTGGTGGTCTCGTAGAGACTTCGAACTACGTTTATGACCCTTCCGGGCAATTGGCGCGAGTCACTCGTAACGGTCCCTTTAGTTCAGACGTGCGCTATTCTTATGATGCTCGCGGCAATCGCACTTCCGTCAATCGTGATGGCGCGGTGACCACCAATACCTTCGATGCAGACGATCGCCTGCTCACAAGCGGCGATTGGCGATTCACTTACACTCCGCACGGCGAGCTTCTCGAAAAAGAAAACATCGTCACCGGCGAGAAGCTTACACTCACCTACGATGAGCGCGGGCAGCTTACAAAAGCCATTGTCCCCGGCGGCACAGTCGTTCAATACATGATCGATGGCGAAGGGCACCGCCTTATAAGAACCACCGATGGCATCATGACGGCCGGCTATGTACACGATGCTCAAGGAAGACTGCTTGCCGAAATAAACCCTGGCAGCTCGCTAAGAAGTCACTTCATCTATGTTTCGCAAAACCACAGCCCCGACTACATGATCAAAAACGGAGTCAGATACTTCTTCGCAAAAGATCACCTTGGCTCAATCAAATCAGTCGTCAACGTCGACAGTGGCGTAGCTGAACAGATCATCCACTATGATGAATTTGGAAGAGTGCTCTCAGATAGCAATCCAGGCTTCCAACCATTCGGATTTGCCGGCGGACACTACGATCACCAAACTGGGCTTGTGAGATTCGGTGCGCGTGACTATGATTCGGAAATGGGTAGATGGGTAAGTAAAGATCCTGTGTTACTTAATGGCGGAGATGCAAATCTGTACGGATATACAAAGAATGACCCAATTAACTATATTGACCCTAGTGGCTTGACTCCGGAAGAAATCGAGAGAGCCAAAAATCTTCTACGCCTCCATTACGGCGATCTGTTCAACATTCCAAGTGAATACAATTTGAAAGAGGATTCTTTGCCAGATGGCGATGACGATCAGGTTTTTGGACGGACTAATTATTTCTATAATGAAATAACCGTCGATACTGAAAAAATCAGATCGAGCACCAGCTCCGATTGTGCGTTCTACTCACGGCTAGCTTCAACAATTGCCCACGAAGCCCTTCATGCGCAAGGAGGATATGCCAAAAGTGTTTTTGGTGGCAAAGCACGTCACCAACTCATAGACGCAATCACAGACAAAGTCCGCAGAGATATCCTCTACGGAAACCGTCCGAAACAGTAACACCGGAGACACGAATGATTCAAAATCTCTACAAACGACTTCGAGCATGGCCTTGGGGATATTTTGCCTTCCCGACGGTTTTCATTTATGCGGAATATCGAATCATTGCTGTCGCGAGAGGCCATCGCCCGCCAACACAAATTGCCAATGAGCAATTCAAAGAATTTTTGAATGTCATTTCATCTCAATTCGACTGCAACAGAAACATCGGTCTCGCATTCATGCTCATGACCGTCGTCATTGCTCTCACAAATACTCAGATCGCTCTTGGTCAACGGCTACTTCGCGCACTACCTGCCATCCTTGTGCTAATCTACTATATGATACCGACGTATAGTCACTGAAGCACCTGCGCCAACGAAGACCGCGCTCTCACATACGGCAAACGGAGCGTTGAGACCTCGTAACATCTACGCCACTCAAGGCCACAGTCATGACTGCATCTTGCAAAGTGGAACAAACTACTTCTTCGCAAAAGATCACCTTGGCTCAATCAAAGCCGTCGTCAACATCGACAGTGGCGTAGCTGAACAGATCATCCACTATGATGAATTTGGAAGAGTGCTCTCAGATAGCAATCCAGGCTTCCAACCATTCGGATTTGCCGGCGGACATTACGATCACCAAACTGGGCTTGTGAGATTCGGTGCACGTGACTACGATGCTGAAATAGGAAGATGGCTCAGTAAAGATCCGATACTCTTTGAGGGTGACCAAAACAACCTATACGCATACATCGACTCTAACCCCGTCAGCTTGGCCGACTCAACGGGAACGCGCGCAACGGTTTTAGAACCTGCACAAGACATAGATCTCGGAGGAGTAGGCCTTGAGTAAAAATAGAAAAACTACCGGGGCAAGCCGAAAGTATTTTTACGAGCAAGTCGCTAGACTCGCAAATGGGGTAAAGCTTGATAAGGCACAAACAGAACGCATCTTACTCAAGGCCTGGAGGGAAATCGGAAGCCAAGCTGATAATACGTTCATCTGGATGGCTGCACTGGCACTATGTAACCAGAAAAGTGAGCACCTTCAAAACCTAGGAGCCGGCCTCCTAACCTCTGCATGGCTGGCAGGCAACAACAATTCATTAAATGATCTTTCGGTCTTTTTGGAAACCAAACGACAAAATCTGCGGGGTGTCCGCATCCTATATCGAGCCCTTCTAGAAACGTCGGCTGCCTCCGGAGACAGCATGGTGATGTGGAACCTCTATCTCGAATATAGAAAGACGAATCCTATCAAAGCTCTTGCATGGCTGACAGCTGCATCTAATTGCGACGAACAATATAAACGCGAGCTAACTAAGGTAAAGTCTAAAGTAAAATGGTCTCCCAAGCGAAGAGCCGATTTTCTAGAATATTCCTCTCAAATCACGAAAAATTCCAAAATCTCGCGGAAGGCGCCGCAGGCCTTACGTCGTCAGAGCTAGTGCGCACGATTCATAAATGTCTTCGATATGGAGCCACTGAACCCCTGACCACGGAGCCAGCTTGGTAAAAGACTTCTTCGTAGATATAGGTATGACTCTCGCATTGAGCGCCGTGTCGTTACTCACGATCATAGCGCTCCACTTTCTGGCAAAAAAGTTTCAAATAAATTGGCTCGTAAAACTACTGACCGCATCTCCCGACAAAAAACGTCCTCCCGGCTGGATTGTCGTCGTAGCCTGCAGCTTGATGCTTGTATTGAGCCTTACCTGGTTCATCCCATCTTCAGAACAACAAAACACGATACGTACGTTCATACTCGGCCCATAGCATAGGAGCCAGGCGCAGGGAGAACACCAATACGACAATTGAATCTACCAACAGGAAGAGCGAACTCGCCACCCGCCCTTAGATATAAATCCCCAGCGCTTCGGCGATTTTGACCCAGCGGTGTTCGGGGTCGACAAGGCGAGCGGGTTTCATGATGTCGGTTAGCGGTGCGCGCGTAACAAGTCCGTCGCGAACCACGACAGCATTTCCCCAAGCATTTTCCATCACCATGCGAGCGATCTCAACGCCCATCGCGGCCGTGATGAAACGATCCGTTGTTGTCGGATGGCGCGAGCGCTGAAGATGCCCAAGCACCACGTGCCGAGACTCCCAACCAGTTTCCTGCTCCACCCAGCGTGCAATCTGCTCGGCGATCCCGCCAAAGCGATCCGCTTGAGGACTCCCCTCGACACGAAACGCGATGCGAGCCGATTCGCCTTTTGCAAAGGCGCCCTCGCCCACGACGATCATCGCACCTCGTTGCCCTGAGGCGCGAAGCTTCAGCAAGTGAGCCTTCAGAGCGTCGCGATCAAATGGTTTTTCCGGAATCAGAATCGCATCCGCATAAGAAGTTAAACCGCCACCAAGCGCGAGCCACCCCGCCGTGCGCCCCATCGCCTCAACCACAATCACGCGGCGATGCGCATCGGCCGTCGCACGTAGTGCATCAACAGCTTCGGAAACAACCGCGCAGGCCGTATCAAATCCAAATGTGACGTCCGTACCTTGAAGATCATTGTCGATCGTTTTCGGCACACCAATCAGCTTCACACCTTTAATAACTCGGCTTAGGCCTTCAAATGTGCCATCGCCGCCCGCCGCAATCAGTCCTTCAAGCTTCAATGCATTGAACGCCTTCAAGAACTCTTCTTCGCGCCCCTTGGTGCTACTCTTGTTGGATGTCCCAAGCAGCGTGCCCGCCGACGCGTGCGCATTCAACACGACTTCCGGAGTCAGACTGCACGTCGACCCGTTGTAGATCCCCTCAAAGCCATCGCGAATCCCGACGAGTTCAATCGGGTGATGTGCCAAAGCACGCACCGTCGCTTCAATAATGCCATTTAAGCCTGGGGCGTCGCCCCCACCCGTCATCAAACCAATTCGCTTCTTCATGTTCTTACAAGGCTACTAGAGTCTTCCATGACATAGCCAAGGAAATTGCGTTAAATTGGTAACTGGATCGGAAAGCAAGACGGAGACGATATGGACCCCATTCAGTGGTACCAAGACCCAAAAGAATGGCTTTCCGATATGCGCCAACACGCAAGCTCCATCATTCCCGAGCCAAAACGACTTCTCTCGTGGCTTGTCACTCAACACCAGATTCTAACCCTCGCAAAACACCCGAGCACATCAAGCCTCTGGTTCAAACTTGCAAGCCAACCTTTCGCCGTTTGGGGCGCAGCCCTCGCGCAAGGCCGAGTCGTATTAGCCTGTCCCGAAGTCGATGGCTTCGACTCGGACACCATCGACGCATTCACTATTCCCATCCGCCAAATCGACCTCGCCGTGTTCGATCAACGCTTCGAACCACAAACCCTCATCGCTACACCTCAGCTCCTAAAATACATGAACACCAAAGGTACACCGCTAACCCGGCAAACCGCATGGTGGCGACCACACTGGGCAAAGATCCCACCCATTGACCCCGATCTCGGTCTTCGCCGTGCCCAGGAAAGCGATCGCAAGCTCGTGATTCAATTCGCCGATGCCTTTTCACAGGATCTCAAAACCGATGCCCGAGTCGAAGCCGTCGGTTGGCTGAATCGCAATCGCCTTCTGCTCTTCGAAAAAGAGGGACGTGCGATCGGAATGGCGGCATTCAGTGGCGAATACCAAGACCCCGCGGCAGGGAGTCTTACAAGAGTGTCATTGGTCTTTGTCGAGTCCTCGCGCCGTCACCAAGGCATCGGAACCGCGATCCTGCACTCACTTGCGGCCGAATGTGTTCCCGAGAGAAAAAATCTCGTGCTGTTTTCGGACGCCACTAACAAAGCCGCGACAAACTTCTACTCGCGCGGCGGTTTCTCGCCGCTGGGCTCAATCACCGAGTTCAAAGTCAAAACCACAGGATAGTGGTCCGACGGCAAAAGTCTCTTCTCGTTTTGATTGCGCGGGATAATTCGATAAAAACCCGATTCATCGCGAAACCGGTAAACCCAAGTTTCGTCGTGATTCACACGCGGGAAAAGCTCCGGCGACACAAGAATGTAATCCAGCTGTTTAGAAAAGTTCGGGCGACGATTGTGCACGTGAATCCAAGTGAAACGCTCATCATTTGGTACGCCCGCAACCTCAAGACAACATTTGAGGTCGGTACCACGAATGTCTTCGAATTCGTCGTCAGCCGGCACACCGCCACCTGCACCATCAAGAGTACCGTAAATCGCGCCATTGAAATCGCCTGAGATCATCACAGGCACCTTCTCCGCAAACTCCGCACGCACCTCGTGATAGATTTTCACGAGCATCTCTTGTTCGGCACGCCTGCGGTCGCGCCCACCCGGATCGATGCGGTCACGATCCAGTGGCGACTTCAAATGCACAAGCATGATGATAAGCTCGGGCACTTCATCGCTTTCGCCAAAACAACGAAGCTCAACCACATCACGTGAGAACCGATGCCCCTTAACTCTCCCTGACCGAATATGTGTGTACCCAGCATCGATGGATTGTTTCTCATGGGGATACAAAAAATCGAGCTTCCGATTTTTGTGCGAGATCATGTCGAACTTAAATGGCAAGTTTCGCTTCACCAAAAAACCAAGATCGATGCCGCGATCCGAATTGCCTTCGATCAGATAAGGCACGTAACGGTCTTCAAGAAAATACCGAGAGAAATTCGAAAGACTCTCTCTTCCCCCCACCTCACAGAGCATGAGGAAGTCGGGATCGAGTTCATCAATCGAACGCGCAATTTCTAGAACTTGGCTTAAGGCTTTGTTTTCAACCGTCGAACGAGAGAGCTTTCGCCACTCCTCTTCGCTTAGGTCACGAGCCTTCTTGTGCGGATAGACTTCATCCGGAGACTCGTCAAAGTAGATAAAGAGATTCTCTGCGTTAAAGCTGACGAATCGCCACCGCCGATTTTCGAACAGACGCGATTCGCCGAGCTTCATAAGTTCCGATTACTTGCCCGAAGCTTTGCCGGACTTGCCCTTAGGGGCAGCGCCGTGATCATGACCATGATCGTGACCGTCGCCTGCTCCGTGTCCAGGAGGCATTCCCGCTCCTTTTTTAACTTCCAGAAGCTCAACCTCAAATACCAAAACGCTGTGCGGAGGAATTGGACCAGCGCCGCGCTCTTGGTACGCAAGCTCCGAAGGGATCGTGAGTTTCCATTTCGAACCGACTTTCATCAGTTTCAAAGCCTCGTCCCAACCTTTGATGATCTGACCGATCGGGAATTCCGCCGGAGCGTCTTTGGATTCGTCAAAGACCTTGCCGTCGATGAAAGTCCCTTTGTAGTTGACCTTCACCATATCGCCGTCCGCCGGAGTTTCTCCGGTGCCTTCTTTGATAACCTCGTACTGCAGTCCCGAAGCCGTCGTTGTCACACCAGACTTGGCTTTGTTCTTCTCGAGGTACTTAATGCCTTCCTCTTTCGCCTTAACCGCGCCACCTTCGCGAATCTTCATGATCGCCGTGCGGATTTCGTCGCGAGCCACGCGCGGCTCTTTGCCTTCGAGCGCGTCTGCCACTCCAGCCAAAATCGCAGCCGGATCTTCTTTGACGTTCAGCTGACGAAGATTGCTGCCAATTTCCAGGCCCAGTGCGTAATTCGCCTTCGCCTCATCCTTATCGAGATTTGCACTCCCGACCAATTTGCAACCTGCAAGACCGAGCGCCATCGCGCCGATAACTGCGAAAGTCGAAAATGCTTTCCACTGCAACATGTTTATTCCCTTTTAGAAGTATTGAAATACCAGGCCGCTTCTTGGGCGGCACTGCCGTTGGGCCATTGGAACCCGACTTCTCATCAAGCTCAAGCAGGGATTTGCCTCCTTAGGAAAAAGCCCCTAATCTGAACACCGTGTCGGATGAGAACAAGAACTCCACAAACGAATCTGTCGGCGGATCTTCCAGCCAACCTGCGGGTCCACCCGACGGAGGACGTCCGCAAAAGAGCCATCGGCGCACCGTGCTGACTATCGGACTTCTTATACTCGCAATCGCATGGCTCGGCAGTCGGTCGCTAAAGCCCGTTGATCCAAACAATATTGCAACACCGACCATCGAGTCGCCACCCGAGGCAACTCCGACACCACTCCCCAACCAGTTTCCCAACCTCCACCCAGAGTCCGAACCGCACCTTCCCGGCGAAGACGGGGCGCTCGACTTTGTCGAAGCCGTGACACAGTGTTGGCCAAATCGAAAACCCGAGGAGGCTCTGCCCGAGGACCTCACACTGGTCCACTTAAGCCAAGTCTTCGGTCGATTGCTTAAGAGTGAATCGATGGAAGAAAACGAAGATCTCGAACTTCCCGACGGTCGCATTCGTCGCCTCACGACAAAGGGAACGATACTCACGGTTCTTGAAAGCGATGAAGACGGCGTCCCTCACTCAAAAGTCGAAGACACCGACACGGCCAAGCTCAACAAGGCCGCCAAAGATAAACTCTACGAGAATCACCGCAAGGGCGGCACCAAAGTCGCTATCGAAAAGTTCCTAGGACTTTTGTTTGATTCGTCTTACTTCCCGCAAGGGGCCGCGGGTACCGCAACTGAGATCAACGGCGAAATCCGCGACCTCATGATTCGCGCCGAAGGCCGCATGATCAAGTGCACAACACCAGCGACTTGCGACTGTCAGTAAACTTACAAGTAGCGCTCTAGTCGCTTTTCTTGCGATCGCGATAAAACTCTTTGGTCGCGATGTACAACGTCTTCTCGACTTCGGCTACGACCTTGCCATTGAGATCAAAAATCTGAACGGGCCGCACCCAGTCCATCTGACCCTTCTCAAGAGTTTCGCGACGAATATTTTCGAGTTCGTCGTCCGAGACCTCAAAACGCACCCGACAGTCCGTCGTGCCGGGCCTACGAAAGCGAATCGTCGAAGCCTTGTCCCAAACGACAAAATCTTTTCCCAGGCGACGCATCAGAATCAGCATCAAAAAGGGATCCGTCATCGCAAACAGCGAACCACCGAACTGCGTACCCACATAATTCGAGTTCCAAAATCGCAATTTGAGACGAATATCCATCGCCTTCCAGCCATCCGGCCCGTAACCACCTTCCGTGTTTTCGATCTTGATCCCAGCACCAAGAAACGGCGGCCAAAAACTCCAGAAGTTCATGAAATACGATTTCCAACCGGTTTTTTGTTCTCGAGGAGACTTCGCGGCGGGAGCGGTTGAGGTCTTTTGACGATCCACGTTTTCCATATTATGATCATAATATGAGTGATATCCCCGTGTCGAGTTCCAAGATCCAAGACCCTCGCCTGCAAAACGTTCTTGAACTTGCGGAGGTGCCGGCAAAATTGCCCATGAGTTATCGCCATTGGCAGCCGGAGAATTTAGAACGCCTCGCTATCTTTCTTCACGGGTATTCCGATCACGGCGGAAGTTTCTTGCGACGCCTTTTCCCCAAAGGCTGGCCAGATGAACTAGCGAACGTCGGTTTGCTCGCGCCAAATGGCCTCTTCCCGGTTCCAGTGAAAACCGAAGAGGGCTGGCGCGAGGCGTACTCCTGGTACTTCTTTGACGAAGCCAAAATGCGCATGCTCATTTCACCGGACTTCGCCGTCACCGGAATTCAAATGCTCCTCAAACAGTACGGCCTTGAAGACACTCCGAAGACGATCATCGGTTTTTCTCAAGGTGGGTTCTTCGCACCCTACCTCGCTAAACACCTCAAAGGCGTTTCGGAAATCATCGCCGTCGGATCAGGTTTTCGACCTGATTTTTACGAAGTTCTTTCCGCAAAGCAGATTCGGCTGACAGCAATCCACGGCGATCAAGACGAAGTTTTCCCAATCGCTTCAGCCGAAAAGGCCCACGGC
>CAUJGS010000076.1 GCA_963170185.1 Bdellovibrionota bacterium | reverse complement strand
TCGCGATTTGGTTTATACGATGTGGCTTTTGATGGCTCGCGGCCGTAGCGGCGAAGCGTACAACGTTGGCGGAAGCGAGTCGGTCACGATGCGAGAACTCGCGGATCTGATTCGCGCGATCGCGCTTAAGGTAGGGCGCCGGGTGCCAGATGTTCGCTTGGTTGTCCCGACGGGGACTCGTGGCAACATGATGCAGAGCCCCGATATCTACAGACCCAGCCTCAGAAAGATTGAGACCGAGTTTGGCTGGAAACCAGATTTCACCTTGAAGGAAAGCCTCCGAGACCACGCACTTTGGGCGGCCTCGCTAGGCAACTGATTTCCTCGACAAATGACGCCCGAAATCCTACTCCTATACGCCTATGAAAAAAGCTCTCATTACAGGCATCACCGGCCAAGACGGCGCCTATTTGGCCGAACTTCTGCTCGATAAGGGTTACGAAGTTCACGGTATCAAACGACGCACATCTTTGTTCAACACTGACCGCATCGATCACCTCTTTCGCGATCCACACGAGACCGATCGGCAAGACAAGGGCGCAAGACTCAAGCTTCATCACGGCGACATGACGGACTCGTCGAGCATCTTGCGTATCATCAAGCTGGTTCAGCCCGATGAGATTTACAACCTCGCAGCGCAGTCGCACGTCGCGGTTTCTTTTGAAGAGCCCGAGTACACGGCAAACTCCGATGCCATTGGACCATTGCGAGTGTTGGAAGCGATTCGCATTCTTGGCTTAGAAAAGAAGACGCGTTTTTACCAAGCTTCGACGTCCGAGCTTTACGGCTTGGTGCAAGAGACGCCGCAAAAAGAGACGACACCGTTTTATCCACGAAGCCCGTACGCGGTAGCGAAGATGTACGCGTACTGGATCACGGTGAACTACCGCGAGGCCTACGGCATCTACGCGTGCAACGGGATTTTGTTTAACCATGAATCGCCGCTTCGCGGAGAGACGTTCGTCACACGCAAGATCACGCGCGGTTTGGCGCGTATCAAGTTCGGTTTAGAAAAGTGTCTTTACTTAGGAAACCTCGATGCCAAACGCGACTGGGGGCATGCCCGCGATTACGTTGAAATGCAGTGGCTGATGCTTCAACAGGACAAGCCAGAGGACTTCGTGATCGCCACGGGCGTGCAGTACAGTGTTCGACAGTTTGTCGAAGCTGCGGCCAGCGAAATGGGAATGCAGATCACGTGGAAGGGAAATGGCGCCGACGAAAAAGGGTACGACGACAAAGGCCGTCTGATTGTCGCCGTCGACCCCCGTTACTATCGGCCGACCGAGGTTGAAACTCTTCTCGGTGACGCCACCAAGGCGCGCGAAAAACTAAAATGGGTGCCGCGCACGACCTTTGCCTAACTCGTTCGGGAAATGGCGCAAGCTGATTTGCAGCTGGCCGAGCGCGATTCCAAGTTCACGGCGCTCAAAGTGGTGAGGTAACGAGATGAAGATTCTTTTGACCGGTGGCACAGGAATGGTCGGGCGAAATATTCTCGACTACGCTCGCGAAACCGGTCGCACCTTCGAGATCTATGCGCCTTCCAGCCAAGAGTTAAACCTTTTGGATCGCGCCTCCACCGAGACTTACGTTCTTCGGCATCGCCCGGATCTCATTGTTCACTGTGCGGGTCGTGTCGGCGGTATTCAGGCCAATATCTCAAACCCTGTTTCGTTTCTGATCGACAATCTCGACATGGCCCGAAACCTGTTTGGCGCGGCCCAGAAGGCGAGAATTCGTCGCGTATTGAACATGGGAACGTCTTGCATGTATCCACGTGGGATCGATCACCCGTTGACGGAAGATTTGGTACTTAAGGGCGAGCTAGAGCCCACGAACGAAGGTTATGCGATCGCAAAAGTCTTTGCCGCGAGATACCTGTCTTACATTCATCGCGAAAACCACGATCTGCAGTATAAAACTCTGATTCCCTGCAATTTATACGGTCGTTACGACAATTTTAATCCGCAAACGTCGCACATGATTCCCGCGGCCATTCACAAAGTTCACACCGCTGTTCAGACTGGTGGCGACGGTGTTGAGATCTGGGGAGACGGCACGGCGAGACGCGAATTCATGGACGCGCATGATCTTGCGGACTTCGTTTTCTTCGCGATCGAGAATTTCGATCGGCTTCCGGAGATGACCAATGTCGGACTTGGGTTTGATTACAGTATCAACGAATACTATCAGGCCGTTTCCAAGGTTCTTGGCTATTCCGGCGGGTTTCGTCACGACCTCACGAAGCCTGTGGGCATGAAACGTAAGCTCGTTTCCATGAAGGTTGCGGAATCGCTTGGCTGGAAGGCGAAGACCGGGCTTGAGGCGGGAATTCGTCGCGCCTACGACTATTACTTAAGTTTGCATCCTGAGAAGCGCGGAGGAAGTCGTGTCTAATGTATTTTTGCCTTTGGCGACATCGGGCTGGGATTCCGCGGAATACGACGCCATGCAAGCGGTTATCAAATCCGGGAACTTCACGATGGGCGCCAAGGTCGCGGAGTACGAAAAACGTTTTTCCGAGTTCTTTGGCTCGAAATTCACTGTGATGTGCTCTTCCGGTTCGACGGCCAATCTTCTTATGGTGGCGGCTCTGTTTTTTAAAAAGGAGCGACCGCTTAAGGCCGGGGACGAAGTGATTGTGCCGGCTGTCAGCTGGAGCACCACTTACTTTCCGCTGCATCAGTACGGTTTAAAACTTCGGTTTGTCGATATCGACCGCGAAACGTTGAATTTCGATATGGCGGAGCTGGAAAAGGCGATCAATCCCAGCACGCGTCTGATCATGGCCGTGAATCTCCTTGGCAACCCGAACGACTTTTCACGCATCCAGCAGTTGATTCAAGGGAAGAACATCACTCTGATCGAAGACAACTGCGAGTCCATGGGGGCGACGTTCGACGGCCGCCAATGCGGGACATTTGGAGTGATGGGGACATTTTCTAGCTTCTTCTCGCACCATATCTCGACGATGGAGGGCGGATGTGTCGTCACTGACGACGAAGAACTCTATCATATTTTGCTCTGCATTCGTGCGCACGGTTGGACGAGGAATTTACCTAAGCACAATCATGTGACCGGTGTGAAATCCGACAATCCATTTGAAGAAGCGTTCAAATTTGTTCTGCCAGGATACAACGTGCGTCCGCTTGAAATGGAAGGCGCCATCGGGATCGAGCAGCTCAAAAAACTTTCGAAGTTTGTCGAGGAACGTCGTGCGAATGCGGAACAGTTTCTCGAGCTCTTTGGCAATCATCCGTGGTTGCTGGTGCAACGGGAGATCGGCAAAAGTTCGTGGTTCGGGTTCTCGCTAGTTTTAAAGCCCACCGCCCAAATCACGCGCCTGGAACTGGCGAACCATCTTCAAAAATCGGGCGCTGAGTGCCGCCCGATCGTGGCCGGCAATTTCGCCAAGAACCCGGTCGTTCAGCATTTCAACTATGTCATTCAAGGGGATTTGCCCAACGCCGAGTGGATTGATTCAAATGGTCTCTTTGTCGGCAATCATCAGGTGCCGATTCGCGAGGCGCTAAAAAAGTTGCGCCAAGCGGTCGACCAATTGGGAGTTTGAGAAGTTCTTATGTCGAGTTTTGAAATGGTCCCATTAAAGGAACAAGATCTCGGTCGGTTGAAGGAATTCACCGATCGGGCGATTGGGACCGGCTATTACTCGAACGAAGAGATCCAAGACATTTTTCAGCGTTCGACACCCGATGGGCAGCCACAGAAGATGTGTTCTTTCCTCCTAAAACGGGACGACGAGATCTTCGGTGTTCGTTTCACATTTCCACCTGGCAGATGGAGTCATGGCAAGGGCGAAGGCCTTACGCCGTCTCGGTGGCCGCACACGCTTTCTGAAACGGGCTACTTCCAGTCGCTTTTCTTGGACGAACGTGTGCAGGGTCAGGGATGGGGATCGAAACTCTCTCTAAAAGCTGTCGAGGTATTGGCTTCGATGGGCGCTAAGGGAGTCGTTTGTCATTCATGGAAAGAAAGCCCCGGGGGCTCTTCGACCAAGTATCTTTTGAAGATGGGTTTTCAGCCTATCAAAGAACATCCGCTTTATTGGCAGCACGTGGACTACAACTGCACGCGATGTTTGAAACCACCATGCCAATGCACTGCTATTGAAATGTATTACGAAATACCGAGGGGAAAATGAGCACATCATTTTGGCTAGATCGTACGCCGCGTTCGGAAAAACAGATTTTTGACGTCGTCATCGTAGGGGCTGGTATCACGGGGCTCTCTACTGCGTACTGGCTGGAAAAAGAAGACCCGACTTTGAAGGTCGCAGTCGTTGAAAAGTCACGAGTGTCTTACGGAGCCAGTGGCCGCAACGCAGGCTTCGTTAC
>CAUJGS010000075.1 GCA_963170185.1 Bdellovibrionota bacterium | reverse complement strand
GGCTTGATTCAAAAAATGGTCGGCGCGACTGGACTTGAACCAGCGACCTCATGCACCCCAAGCATGTGCGCTACCAGACTGCGCCACGCGCCGACGACTCATGAGAATGAGTTCAATCATGGTTTTACGCCAAGCTTTGGCGCCTAAGCAAGGTAACTATTCTGCGTAGATCAGATTAAATTGCGAAGGGCTTGCTTCGATTTTGAGGGTACCCTCTTCGTTTTGGTAAACGAAATGACCATCCGCTGTGTTTGGATGCAAAAGAGGAAAAAGGGTCTGAGCTTCTTGAGTCGGTGCGCTGTACTGCACTCGGATAGGGCTGTAGCCGACTCTGGTGGACGGGGTCGACTTCATCATAAGCGTGCACTGAACGCCGTTGGCCCCCTTGTCGCCGCAAACCCAGCTCAGTCCGCGATCGGCCGACTCAATGGATTTTCCTGGGCCCAAGAAGCTGTCTCTTAGCGGGACGTTCATTCCATCAAAGAGCACTCGCGCATCGTGGTCGGAACCCGAGACGCGGCTTTTGTAGATCGTGATCATGATTTGCTGGGTGAGTGGGAAGGCGCGAGCGGTGGTTTCGGCGTTTCCCTTTGAGCCACCAAAGCCAATGAAAAGTGTGGTCGCAAGTCCGATGATCGAAACGGTTTTCTTCATATAGGAATACTCCTTCGGCTATTGGCTAACCGTCTAGTCGGAGGGCTGGAATACAGACAAAGGTCCGTCTCTAAAATCGAGAGACCACGCTCTTAAGCGAGGGCTTAATGGGGCCGAAGAGAGAGAAGTGGAACTATTGGCCCTGCTGCTCTTGATACCATTGTTTCAATCGGGCTTTGAGTCCTCTTCGACAAAGGAGCTCGAGACGGCGCGTTTGGAGTATTTGGCCTCGGTTCCGTCGGTTCGCGAGGACGGTGGACGCCTTCATATCGAGCCCCCGGGTGATGCAAAACTGACGATGCGAGTTGTGCGTTTGGCTGCGCCACAGAAACGCCGCGGTCCCGCCGCGTTTCAGAAAGACGAAATGCCTGGAGCAGCGCAAGAGATGTACGTGGTGATTGTCTCCGCCCCTTAAGCGTGCCGACAATTGAGGGATGCATCTTTCTTGGAAGCTCTTGGCATTCGTCGCGATCTTGATTTCACAGTTCACTTTGCATGATCGGGCACTGGCGGAAACACCGTTGGCCTATTCGCTGGAGCCCATGCAGGCGGAGTTCATTCTGCCAAACTTGAGCCAGTCGTTTACGCTACGTAACCTCACCGAAGTGCCAAGAAACCTTCGCATCGAGGTTTTGGATCGTCGGCAAGACGGCGAGCGCGAGATCAATCGCAAGACGTCGGAGTTAAGAGTTTTGGAAAGTCGGATTCAGCTACCGCCGGAGTCATCGAAAACTTTTCTTGTCGAGTATCGAGGACCGAAGGAATTGAAACTCGAACGGGCGTACCGCTTGATTGTGACCGATGAGACATTGGGCACGAGTACAAAGGATTCTTTGCGCCTAAGCTATCGTGCTTCGATTTTTGTTCGAGAGCAAGCGCATGCACCGGATCTGTTTGTCCGATCTTGGAAGTCGACCGGAGGGGCGCGATTTGAGGTCGTCTTAAAAAACCGAGGGAAGGTGCGCCAAGCGCTGGCCGGTTTGGGGTTTCAAGGTCTTGAGCTAGTAAAGGACTCGGTGAGAAGTTTGGAGGCCGGCGTCTTGTTAGCTGGCGCCGAGCGAAAACTAAACCTAGAAGTCACTGACCCGCATCAGATTGAAGCGGCCAAAACCGCATCGGGCCTTGTTCTGCGGTTTCCAGGCGAAAATTGACCGGCCACGGTCGTTGATTTCAAGGCATGAAGCGGGTAGCGTGGCGCCCGTTTGTGGTGAATGGCTGTAGGAATAAAATGAGGCCTGTGATGATGCGTATTTGGACTCTCTTGTTGGCGGGTGCTGCCGGTACTTTGTTAAACCTCGGGGCGAGCCACGCTTACGATCAGGATGCACAAGCCTGGTTGAGTCTTCAGGCTCAAGGCGCCTTCGCCGAAGGTGGAGATCTGGGAGTGTATCTCGAGGCCACGGCTCGTGCCTCGAGTGAACAAAAGGCTGTGCACGAACGGTATTTTCGGCCGGCTCTGACTTATCGATCGAAAATAGGAACTTTGTTTTTAGGAACCATGTTTCGCTACGACGAAGAAAGCGAGCAGGTCGAGCGTCGGCATTGGTTGCAGTGGTCGAACTCCTATCAGGTCGAAGCGCTTCGCGTGAGCGTGCGATTGAGGCAAGAGCTGCGTGAGCTTCGCGGAGTCGCGATTCCGGTCTATCGGTCGAGAGCTCAAGTGCGGCTGCAACACGAGGCATTGAAAATCGGTCAGAGCGTTATGCCCTATGTTTCGCAAGAGCTTTTATTCAATCTCAATGACGTGCGTCCGTCGACGGAGTCGGGGCTTGTGCAGTCGCGCACGGGAGTTGGGGTTAACCTGGCCTTGAGCGAAGATTTGGCTTTTGACGTCGGTTACCTCGGCGTTGTTTCTAATCAAGCGACTCGGGATGACCAATTCCTTCACGTTCTTAACATGACTGTTCAATACCGATTCTGATCTGTCAGGACGGATCTGCCATGGTGCGCTTTGCCATGTGATACTTGTCAGCGTGAAGTGCCAGGCTTATGATACTTTCATGAAGCACTTCTTACAGTCTGATTCGAAAAGTCTTTTCGTTCTTTTTTCGGCGGTTCTAATCACCTTCGCGGGTTTTGCCTATTCGAGCTCGGCTTTGGGGAGTGAGGCAGGTGTCGCGAGCGAATCTGCTTCGTCGGAGTCGCCATTTAAGGTGTCGGGGGCCGCGCGTCTTCGCTATGAAGATTCTCAGTGGTACGGCTCGGCTGGCAATCCGGCGAGTTTTGCGAGAACGGGTTTTTTCTCACTCCGAATTCGTCCCAAAATCGAGTGGGCTTCGCAAGAAGGCTTAAAGGCCGTTTTGACTCCGCAGTTTGCCAAAATTTTTGGACGAGACTATTCGTACACACAAGCCGACTCGAGTGGTGTGATTGGGTACAATGAGAATCTCCATATGCATGAGGCCTATTTGCAGTGGACACTCTCGCCGCAATGGAAAGTGTCGGCTGGCCGCATGATTCTTTCGTACGGCGACCAATACATTTTAGCGGCGGGCGAATGGCCACTTGCAGGGCGCGCATTTGATGGCGCAAAAGTTGGCTACGCCGATGACTTTCTGGAAGTCGATCTTTTGGGGTTGAAACTTGACTCGGCTAAAGATGCCACCGGCAGTGATCGCGAACTGGCTGGGATTTATTCGAAGTGGAATGTCCTAGAGGGTTTGAAGGCTTTTGATATCTACGGGTTTTATGAATCGAATCAACAAGCCGGCGCCAACGAATCACGGCATCTTTATGGGATCCGCCTGGCTGCCGACTTCGAAAAGACCGCCGATGTTGCGGCCGAGTGGGCGACACAGCGTGGAACGGCGGGGTATCTGAGTGATAGCTCCTATCAATCTATGCTGGTAGCTAGTGCCGGTTGGACATTTACCGATCTCTACAAACTTCGCATCGGGCTTGAGTACAACCAAGCCGATCGTCACTGGCGTGATTGGTACCCTTTGCTAAAGAGTCCGCTTGGACGAAACGAAGTTGTCGGCCGTCGCAACTTGCAGGCGATTGCGGCGAGAATGTCGTTTGCGCCGACGGAAAAGCTGAAAGTCCGTCTCGACTACTGGCTGTACCAGCGTTTGGATAAACAATCGCCGATCTACCGACCTCAGGACTCTGTCGCCGTTGGAACAGCCGGCGGTTCGACTTCCGATGCAGTCGGTGATGCGATCGACCTAGCGTTTAGCTTCAAGTCTTCTGAGCGTGTTGAGTACGGAGTTGGTGCCACTGTGTTTCAGTCCGGAGAATACTTGAAACAGCAGTTTCAAGACCGCGTGATGACGGACTTCTACGCCGTAGCAAATATCACCTTCTAGGGCTCGGAACCGAAACGGTCGCTTCGTAAAAGACCTTGCCTTCCAACCCGATGGCGCGAACCTTCATCTGGCGTTCGCGCTTGCTTTTTTCCGGCGCGAGAACTTCGAAGAAGTTGAAATTGAGCTGCTGGGCAACTCCCATCCAGTGTCGGCGATTGGGAATCGTGTCCCAGTTGGAGGGGTAGGTTTTGGCATGCATGGGGCTTGAGGTAAACTCGTAGGTCTCGTAGCCGAGTAGTTCGGGCTCGATCTTCATGACTTCGCTTAAGTGACGGTCGCCTGAGAGGAACATCACGCGTGCCTTGGTGTTTTTGACGGATGCAAGAAAGTCTTTAAACGATTCCTTGTGGTTGCCTTCATAAGAGTCGAAACGGTGATAGCCGCCAAACCACTGGTCACCGCTGATGAGCCATGTCGGAGCCTGGCTTTTTTTAAGTGAGTTCATGATCCATCGCTCTTGGTCTTCTCCGAAGTGCGTGGTCTCCGTGCGAAAGAGGCGGTTGTCGAGCAGGAGAAATTCAAAACCAAACGACTTCCAGGCGGCGGAGATACCAGGGCCTTTTTCGTATTCCGGATAGTCGCCGGTTTTGTTCTGCGCGAAGTAAGCGTCGAAGGCTTTTTTTGATTCTTTTCCGTAGGGGTGATTGACCCCGCCGTCTTTCATTCCATAGTCGAAATCATCCCAGATCGCGACCGTCGGGATAAGGTCTTTGAAATGGTAGAGATCAAGCCTGAGAGCGGACTCGGCATAGCGTTCCCACAAAAGATTCAGAGGGAGTGGGCTGCGATTTACTTTGTTGATGACGGCTGCGTAGTTGTTGTCGCCCAGCAAAATGAGAAAGTCGGGTTTGGACTCGCGAAGAGCTGTCCACATTCCGCTTTGATTTTCAAGGTACTGGTCCGACATGCAGCTGGCAGCGGCGAAGGTGACAGACTTCTTTGCGATGTCGAGTGTACGAAACCGTCTGGAGTCGATCTCTTGGCCATCGGCATTGAGCACGGTCAGCAGATAGGTATTTCCAGATTTCAATCGACTTAAAAGAAACTGGCGAACTCCGATCTTGGACTCGGGTATCGAGTGCTGGATTTCTAAAACCTCGGTCACGGGTTTGGATGCCGTGAGATCGGAAAACTGCACGCGGAGAGATTTGTCCATTGGTGCTACGACGGAGATCTGCGTGGCGTGGTTGTTGGTAAGACCTTGTAAAATCGCAAGCCCTTCGGGCCGCGCCAGCGCGGGACGAGTTGCCGCCTGAGAGCCGGTTTCGAGTGAGGAGTTTTCTTTTGTGAGCGCACAACCGGCTGAGAGGGCGGAAAAAAACAGCGCCGCGATAACGAGAAGTCGGGTTCGCATCGGAGAGACGAGAGACGGGGAATTGGAATCTGGGTGGTGTTGGGCACGACGGGTTCTCAGCATATGGTTCCTACGATCAGAAGTTTTCACGAATTAGAGTCTCAGGCCGTAAAAAAGATGTACCAGCAGATTGCGTTTTCCGAGTTCGGTTTCGGCAGTTCTGTTGGACGTTTGGTCAATGGACAGTAAAAGCCCGGTCACGTGCACCTTGCCGTTGGAGCCGATGCCGAGATCAAGCTTGGCGAAGCCTGCGGTCTCCGATTCGCTAAACTGCCGGGTCGCATCGGAAGATCGCCCGATTTGAGCGCCAACGCTGGCTAAGAGTTGGGCGAACACGTAGCCGGTCTCTCCGAGTGTCCACAGGTGGCCGTAGCCGCCACCCATGGTGATAGAGAGAAACTCACCCTTTGTGATTTGGCTTTCGGTGGGAAAGTGAGATTGAAGTTCGACGGGGATCAACGGAGTTCCGCCTTGGTCCTCAAACAGCGTGTCGGCGGCGTGCATCGTCAGGAGCCAGGTTCCGCCCGATGTCGTCTGTCGTTCGCTCTGATCGAAAACAGCGGCAAGGCTGTAGCGATCGGGTTCGACTGTATAAGTGACTCCAACATATTTGCTCTGAAGAATGAGATCGGGGCGGAGCAGGTATTGCCCGTTTCCGGGTGCAAAGTCTTGGGTGTTCTCCGCGAAAAAACCTTTGAGACTTTGATATCCAAACTCAATCGAGATTCGGCGCCATGGGAATCGGAAGCGAAAATCTGTGTAGTCGCTTCGACCCTTTAGCGCCGCGTCTTCTCGAGAGATTTCACCCTTGGCCGAAGCGGATACGCCGATGAGCCCCTGATAACTCACGCTAAGCCCGGTTTGAGCGCGGTAGTTGGGGGTCCAGTTGACGAACTTGTCGGAGGTCAGAGATCGCAGCTCGAGATTAAGGCCTGGAACTTCGATGTAAGGTTTGATCAGAAAAGGACGTTCCGGAACTTCAAAAGACGCTTGAGCTCCCTCTGCCAAGCTTACGCATGGAGAGAGAGCTGAAGTCGAAAAAAACGCAAGAACGAAAGCGACGTGTTTACAAGCGGACGGCGTCATCTCTTAAGTTCTCTCGCTAGCCGTATCGAGATGGGGGCGACGCATTTCCCAGAGGAAGTGCGAGATGTACGGCCGTCTCATTTCACCAGTGGAGACCATGAGCAGTTTCGTGATCTTTAAGTCATAGGGGTCCGTGAAAAGCAGAATCAACTGCTCTTGAATGAAGCTCGTGTCGAGAGTGACGTAGTTGTCGGTCCCGATTCCGAGTTCGAGATTCTTTTTTTCCCACCAGGAGAAGGGGTGGTCTTTGTAGTCCTCAAAGAGAGCCGAGAGCTTGTTGTTTGAAGAGGGAAGAGAGACAAGAGAAACACCTTTGTCGATCATGCGATTGAGTACATCGTGCTGATAGAGCTCGACTTCGCGCGCCGTATGGAACTTCGCTTTCGTGAAGAGCAAAGTTTCGTCTGTGTTTAGCGGTTCACCCTTGATCAGCTTGTCGCGAACAAAGAGTGAGTGATCTTGCCAATCCATTTCGCTGACTTCGTTGAACTCCAATGTGCCGGGGCGAATGGCTTCGCGGCGTTTGTTCCACTTGAGCACGCGCTGGTAAAGCGAATGGAAGTAAAAGTTCGGATTGATGCCCAAAGAAAGCCCATGCTCGAGCGTGTCGATGCGCCAGATGTTCATGGCGTTGTCGACGGCTTGAATGCCTTTTCGCAAGGTCTTCCATACTTCACCGTGGTGGCTTCGGATTTTAAAGCCACGGTATTGGAGCTTTCGGAAACCGAGCTTCATGTCGAGGAAGTGGCTTTTGCGATAAAGCTCGGCTTCGTTTCCGACGGTGTCGACTTCGTTCATCACCGGTTGCAGGAACGGATAGCGATCGATGAGCGCGAGAATCTCGTTTACCTGATGAAGGAAGTGCTCTTTTTTAGATTTGAATCGCACGTTGTCATAAAAGCCGGCTTCTTTTCTAAACGAAGGTGAAAGCGTGAAGTTCCAATGCGGGCACTCTTTTTTAAAGCGCATGAAACCTTCAAACAGTCCCAAGACGACGTCCTCTTCCGTGACGTCTTCAAGGCCCGGAACTTTTTCGGATTCGTCAGACGTGGCTCTTGAGAGCGAGAACTTAAGGCGGATGAAGCCGACGTTGTATTGGCCGTAGAGAGTTTTTGCCATGGAGTAGGCGGCATCTGCGTGAGCTTCCCGGTCCGTTAGCACCAGCTTTGGAAGCATCAGGATAGAAAGATAACGACTAAAGCGTTCGTTGTCTTTGATCTTCAGTAGTTTTGCGACGTCGGCTTCGGATGTAATTGGAAGCGCCGACGGGCCGTAGATATCGGTGATCTTTTTCTCGTAAATCGCTTTGTTGGGGCCTTCAAGAAGCTTCTTGAGGCGAGGGTAAATGAACTCGGCCGAAAGTGCTCCCGTCAGATGGGTGTGTTCGTCTCGGTAAGGAATGGGAAAGCGTCGAAAGAATTCCGAGAGAGCTAAGGCGACGTTGTGGCTAAGCAGTGTCTCGATTCCGATTTGATCGGTTTGAAAAGCGGCAATGAGGCCTCGAAACTCCGAAACTTGTCGGTGCATTGTCGAGTCTTTGCGAACGGAGTCGGAATTGAGCATGAGTTCCAACGTGTCGTCGAGAGTGATGCCGTTGGTTTCTGAGATGATTTCCGTGAGGGCTAGTGTGAGATTTTCGAGTTGTTGTGAAATCTGATGTTGCATGGCCCAGTATGACACTCAATTGGCGCGCCGTAAAGCTCGAGACCAATTCGGCGTCTTTTTACCATGAAAGTTTGAAACCCACGGAGTTACGGCTGTCTTGGGTTTCGTGATTGAAGTCGATGCTGCTTGTGGACGAAAGCGGGCGTGAGACGCGGATCTTGCTTCCGCCGGAACCGACTTCGCAAGAAAGCCGTGTTTGGTGTGCAAAACCCAAAGAGATCTCATTGGCTTTGGTGAGACGGATGTCGCGCGGGCGGTAGGTCTTCCAGGAGAATGCTCCCGAATCGCCTTGATCTTCACCAGATGATCCCGGCAGCCCTGGAAAGCCTGGTGGCAAGCCGGGGAGTGAGGGTTGCCCGGCGGGCGCTCGGTCCGAGTCGTCGCCGTTTTGTTCGCTTCCTCCTGCATCTGGCCAATCTTCACCATCGACCGGGACAAAGCCTGCAAGGTAACGATTTACGCGGCCCACCCACTCTGTCTCCAGGGGACGAAGTGTTGGCCGAAGTTCCTGTTCAAGAAGCTGTTGGCCGACGGCCTTTAAGTCGGAGCGTTCTGGCAGCGCGGCATGTGAGGAGATTTGGCCGGTCGCGAAGGGTGACGGATTAGCGAACGAACCGTGAAACTTCGGTGCGAACTCTCGGATGTCGTACTCGACGTTGTCAGAAGAGCTTCGCGATTGGCTATGAATTTGTTCGATATGATGTCGGAGGCGTTGGGGGTGAAACGTGGGTTGCGGAATTTGTCCGGCCTGGCTTGGAGGATTCGATTCAGGCAGTGGGTTTTTCTGTTCGCGAGGCACGTGCGAAAAGTTTTGAAACGCCACGATGAGAACGCCGGTAGCTACCAGTATTGCAAACGGAACCCTAGTCATATCAGGATTTTATCCCAACTCGGTTCGACTTGGCGAACCGGCTTACAGCGGGATCTCAATATGAAACAAACTAGGGCTTAAAGCGACG
>CAUJGS010000074.1 GCA_963170185.1 Bdellovibrionota bacterium | reverse complement strand
CGTGTTTCAAAACTCTACTTCACGTCCGCGATTTTGGTTGTGATGTGGGTCGTTCACCTTTACGGAAACGAAATCTACTTTGACTCTCGGGTCTTGAACTCTCTGCTAGTCATGGGGCTTGCGGCCGTTGTGGTTCACGACTACCGCCGACAGGAGATTTTTGTTCGTCGGTCGCCGGTTTCTAGCTTCCACCAACGAGCCATCATGCCGGAACAAATCGTCTGCACCCTGGTCGCGATCGATCTCAAGCAAAGTGAATCGCTTTATCGTTACGGTTCGGAGCATGGCATCGGTGGAGCATTGGTTGTTGAAATCATGTCGAAGGCGATGAAAGTGGTGACGGAGTCAGGCGGCGAAGTCATTCAAATGGAAGGCGATGCGCTTTTGTTTTTCCTTGAGTCGCAAGACCGGACGCTTCAGCTAGAACGAACTTTTTCGATTTTGGCAAAGATCGAAGAGGTCACTTTGCGCCACCTAGAAGACGAGAGGCGCAAAAGAGGAGTGGAGTTTCCCACGGACATACGTATCCGAGCAGCCGCCGACGTTGGTGTGATTCGGCCCATTTGGCAGGGATTGGGCGGGCGAGAAGTGGCGGGTTGGGAGCAAACCGGAAATTCGAATGTTTTTGTCGATGTGGCGAGACTGATGGACATCGAAGCCAAGTCTGTCAGCAAGTCGCAATCCAGTTTCATTGTGAAAACTGAAACGATTCGAGCGCCCCTCTTGTCTTGGCAGGAGATCTCGGTGCGATCAGAGGTTGAGACCAAGCACGGACGGCGCTTGGATGTGACCTGGGGACCGTTGTCTGTACCCCAGGGGCGCTTACGCGCCGGTGCCTAGAATGCGCCGCCCGATTGTTTTCCGGGAATATAGTAACTAGGTAAAAGAAATCGGAAGATGCGGGCGATCTTTTGTGCGTTTGCGAGCTGCGCCTGGCTTTGAAGGGCCATCGTATGCAGCTCGGCACCAAAAGCCTCTTGGATAAAACGCTCATTGGCGGCTTCGCGGTCTGTGTCCTTGGCGAAGAGAGTATGGATCTTTGTTAGTTCGCCACAATCCAGCCAAAAGCCAGCGCAATTGGGACATTGATCGACTTCGACTTGCCGTTTTGCACTGTAGAAGTGGCGCATCATGGCGATGTCGTCGCACTTTGGACAGCTGCGACTCTCTCCATGTTTGGGGTCGACCTTTTTCGTGGCATCGAGTGCTTTCAAAAAACTCTCTGGCATCTCGTGTTTTTCGTCGAGCTTCTTGAATTCAAATTGGTCAAACCAGATGCCGGCACATCCGCCTTCGCACACATCGAGTTGGATTCCGGCCACGGTTTTAGTCGTCGTCTGATTGCTGCATGCTGGACATTTCATATGTGTTCATCATCCATCTTGACCGAGGCGTGTGCAATCATAAGCAGCAAGCAAAATAGTTTCGAAAATTCTTTTTCTTCTTGGGATTGAGAAATACCGAGTCCATTCCTGCGGTTCAGCTGAGCTCAATTTGAGATGTCGTAACTTTTGACAGTGCTACGACTTAAGGCCTGCTGGAATCTGCCGAATAGGTAGTTAGCCTGGCGTTGTAGCCACGCTCTTAGAGCGGGACAGCGGTAAGAGGTTCGAAACTCGTCGCAGGCAAAAAATAAGGGGGCCGTGTGCGGATGAAAAGCCAATTGTACCCGTTGCTAGAACTTGGATCAGTGTGTGAGCGTGGTCCACCCTAACAGCCGGTTCTCGATCCAGAAATTGGCATAGCTGACGCCGGGAATAAGCCCGGCGTTAGTGTTTTTGGATCACTGCACGTATTTTTTCACGTCGCATTGAATAACAACATGGTCGATATTGTTCGGGGCAAAGTACGAGATCGAGTTTTTAGCCAGGGCAATTTCGTCGCGCATCTTCTGGGCAAAATAGGCGAGGTAACTTTCGACGGTTTCGTTTGCTGCAAGAGTGTCGACTTGCCGGACGCCATGGGACCAGCCAGCACAGTGAATGTCGGTGACGACGCCGCTTGTTCAATTCCACGCAGGCTATAATACTCCACGATCGAACGATGCAGGGCTTGGCGAAAGCGCAGTCGCGATCAGCGTGAGAGCGGCGGTGGCCGCTAGGAAAATACGTCTAGTCACAAGATGGGGCTGGTTGAGGAATCTGAACACCGCGCGCATCGAACTTCATTGTCAGATCGAAATTCAATTGACCATTTCGACAAGCCGTCTTTAACACGTTCAGCGCGTGACGTGTGTTTTCCTTTAGGCTGGTCGGTGTGCCTTCGTAATCTTTCGCGCGGAATAAGAGAGTATCTGTCGCAAATGATTTAAAGCGATCCGATAAGATTTCGTCGGCCAGCAAAAGGAATCGACGGTACATATCGGGGTCCATATGGCGAACCTGCTCGAGAGCCGAATGCATGCGCATCGGGTTTTTTCCGCTGATACCCGCATCGTTGTCTTTCATGATAATGATCTTGGCCACGATCGGGCTGCGCGAAGGATCTAGCTTTCGGATGCCATCCACAACCATCTTCTCTGTCATTTTGATCCGGTCTGCGCGTGCACGAAGATTGGCGGCGGCGCGCGTGTTGCCTTTTTCAAAAGCGGCCTGGGATTGTTTGTATAGCGGCGCACGAACGGCGGCGAGAACGCCTTTGGCGGCGGCTTTTTCTTCTTTATTCATTTCTCTGGCGATCGCACCGTTAGCGGTGTTTTCGATGATCGCGATCTTGTAGTGAACGTTTCCGATGCGATCTGCTTGTGAGAGCAAAGTATCGAGAAGGATCATGCCCGCCATGTCGCGCATTTCCACGATAACGGGTGCAAGCTTTTCGATACGATTTGAACCAGCGATGTTGACGGCCGAGTCGGGATTTGAAAGCCGCATGAAGGGGGGCTGAGTCATGAAGCGCTGATAGCGTGTTTTGAAGTCGCCGACGCCGCTGACTTCGGTGTGTTTTTCTTCGCCTTTTTCATTTTCCATCAATGCGCCGTAAATCTGCGCGCCGGCATCCGTATAAAGCTCGCTGTTGGCGCGCCCACTGGCTGCTCGTTGATTTGTCGACTCCAAGGCGCTCCAGTTTTGAGTGATGTAGTCTGTTCCTCCCGCGAGGGCGGCTTTGGCGTGGCCGACGACGATCTCATGTGAGCCACGGCGAAGAGTTCTTAAAACAGCCGGTGCGACTCGCCCTGTGTCGAGAAGGCGGGAGAAGTGGTAGTAGGCGATGACTGATCTTGTCGAAGCGCCACCCAGAGTGCTTTTCAATTTCGCTTCCAGTGAATAGAATTCGTCCAGCTTCACCGGAACATCGGCACGGAGTTTACAGAAGGCTTCTTGCGCCGCTTCTGGTTTCCAACCCTTCGGGAGGTCAATGAAGTTGGTCGCGGGAACCGTGCTATTGAGCTTCGGACAAAAGACGATCGACTTGGTGTCTAGTTTTTTGAAAAGCTTTGAGTCGATTGAAGCAGGCGTATTCATCTCGATCTTAAGTTCGCCGAGATCGTAGCCCGACATTCGGCAGAGTTTGATTTCCTCTTTGCGGTCATCTTCGGAGCCCGCGTATTCGGCGTAGTGTTTCGGGATGTAGCAGGATTCAAATTCACCGGCAGGTGCGGGCAACAGAACTCTTGCCGCCGCTCCTTTGGCGAAACTAGCTGCCGAGCTTTGCGCCATGGCGGCCGGCAAGAAGCCAGAAGTCGCCGTGAGAACTGTCAAAAAACCAGACACTGAGAGAGACGTAAAGCCACGGCACTTCATGAGGACTCCTTCGATAAAGTCCCGTTTAAGAGCAAGCCGTGTTCCGATTTCGGCCTCCTTTGGAAGGGCCTAATATCGTGTGGACCATGCAGGACGAGAAGGCGAAGTGCCAATCGTCGCCTTCTCGAGCCAAGGGATGTCTAAATTCGTCAGCTATTTACTTGAGGCGGGATCGAAAGATCTCCCAGATCGCACGAGCGGTGGGGCCGATAGGGCGATTTGCGGGACGGAGCAAGCAGAGCTCTAAAGTGACATCTGGACAGAGTGTTTTATCGACTTCGGCGAGTTCGCGGTTGCGCTTGAGTTCGGTCTTCGAGATTCGCCCCCAACCGAGGCCTTCTTCGATGAGTCGTAGTTTGGTGAAATGGTCGGGAGCAAAAATCTTGTGACTCTCTTCGGAAAGGGTCGAGCTAGGTAAGGTCTCATCCGTCTGTGTTGCGGCGATCACGATTTGTGGAAGAGTCGCGATAGATTTGGTGCGCTTCAAGACTGTTTTGACCGTGGCTCCCACCAAGACGACATGTTCTAGCGTGAGGCTCTCGATGCCTTTTTGTCTAGGAGACTTGGGAGCGATTGCGAGATCCAGCCCGCCTTTGAGCAGACGCTCATGGCTCTCGTGTAGAACGGATTTTTCTAAGATCAGATTTACCGGATGTGATGGTTTGGTGCAGGTCTCTGCGATTTGACGAAGAAACTTCGTGGAGACCAGAGGGTCGACGGAGATTCTCAATTCAGGCTCTAGGGACTGATGTCCCAATTCCATTCCGACTCGCCTCGTGTAGCGAGCGGTTTCTAAGGTTTTTTGTGCAGATGCCAAAAAGGCTTCACCCGCCGGAGTCAGCGTTGGACGGTACTGCGAGCGATCGAAAATCATGAGACCGAGTTCGTCTTCAAGGTTCTTGATCGAGATGCTTAGGGCTGGTTGCGACTTCGCCAGCTTCTCGGCCGCGGCCCGAAAGCTTCCGCTTTCGGCGATGGCCTGAAGGGCTTCAAGCTGATCCAGTGTCATGTTTCATGCCTCCTAGAAAGATGATCCATTATATCTATCATTTTGATAAATTAATAAAAATTTTATCTATCATGATGAAAGCGTATCTTGGGCTCATAGAAGGAGGTCACACTATGATCCAAGTAAGAAAATCAGCGGAACGTGGCCATGTTGAACACACGTGGCTTGATTCGAAACACACATTCTCTTTCGGCTACTACTATGATCCAGCGCACATGGGGTTCAGCGTCCTTCGTGTCATCAACGAAGACAAGATCAAAGGCGGCACGGGGTTTGACACTCATCCTCACCACGATATGGAGATCATCTCCTATCTTGTGGAGGGTGCGCTAGAGCACAAGGACTCGATGGGAAACAAAGCCGTGATCCGGCCAGGCGAAGTGCAACGCATGAGCGCGGGCACCGGGGTGAAACACTCGGAGTACAATCACTTCAAGGATCGCGACGCACATCTTCTGCAAATCTGGATTCTTCCGGAGAAGATGGGGATCAAGCCCGGCTACGAACAGAAGTCGTTCTCGTCGGACTTCTCGTGCAGTGATTTGATCCTTGTGGCGTCGAAGGACGGTCGTCATGGTTCAGTTTCTATGAACCAAGACGTCGACATGTACGCGGCCAAAGCTCAAGACGAAGGCGAGAAGACTTTGAAAACGTATGCTCACCGCCATCTCTGGGTGCAGGTTGTAAAGGGGCAGGTCATGGTCGATGGTGTCGGGCTTCAAG
>CAUJGS010000073.1 GCA_963170185.1 Bdellovibrionota bacterium | reverse complement strand
CACACCTATCTCGTCGGCTAAACCGTCTTGCGGTCCCGCCTTTTTTTTTGTTTTGCGCGGCGTTAGACGCCCTGCAAATAAAAAAACAAGGCGGTACTTATTGCTTGAAGTAGTAGATGGCGCCGTAGTTGCGGCCGACTTCTTCGGAGTCCATGCCGTAGCCGACCATGTAGCGATCTTCGATGGTTTGTCCGACGTAGTCGGGCTTGATCGGAAGTTCGCGGCGCGCGGGCTTATCCAAAAGAGTCATGATTTTAAGTGATGCGGGTGACGATGCGAGCAGGCGTTGTTTTAGGAACTGCAACGTGCGGCCCGTGTCGATGATCTCTTCGACGACGATGACGTGCTTGCCTGCGATGTTCACGGAAATGTCTTTCAACATGCGAATCGCTCCGCCTTTTTCGACGGCGCCCAAGTGAACGAAGTCGACTTGAAGGGGGCGATCGATTTTGCGAATGAGGTCCGCAAGGAAGATGCAGCTACCTTTGAGCGGGCAAATGAAGATGAGGTCTTTTCCGGCATAGTCGGCGTCGATCTGGCGGGCGAGTTTAACGACAAGCTTTTGGATGTCTTCGGCTGTCATGAAGGCGATCATTTCGTCCTTCAGGTGCGAGCGATTTTTGCCTGTTCCGCTAGTTGAACCACCGTTAGATTTCGTCGACTTCGCCATGATCAAAGCTCCGTGAATGTTTCATCCGAATCGCGCGCCATGCGCAGGTACTCTTTTGCCTGCGGATTTTCGGGGTCGCGCAGGAGAATAGTCTCCCACTGGTCGATGGCGTCGGCGACTCTTTTTGCTTGGTAAAGCATGAATCCAAACTTCAATCGAGCTTTGTGATTCATCGGCTGCTCTTGCACGATTTGGCGGATCTCGCGGAAGGCCTGACCGAGCTCGCCCTTGCTGGCTAGCGCATCGACGACCTTCAGCCGTAGGTCTGTCTTCGCGGGAAGAATTGCCAATGCCTGACGGTATTGATCGATCGAGTCGTCCCAGCGCTTGTGCGAGAAGTACATGTCGGCAAGTTCGTGGTGTTTGGCCGCGAGACGCTCTTTGAGAAGGGTGTCTTGGTCGAAGTTCTTGCGGTTGAGCGCTGCTTGCGCGTCTTGGAAAACCTGGCGGCCTTCCTCGTAGCGTCCGAGGTCGTTGAGGATGATCGACAGGCCGACACTGGCGTCAGTGAAAGTCGGATCGATCTCAAGGGCCTTGCGGAAGGTCTTGATGGCTTTCGTGAAGCGGCCGCGGTCGTAAAGAATCACCGCGATCATGTGCCAAACCTCGGCTTGCTCGGCGGGCTTTCCCAGTCCACTGACAGCAAGCTGATGCAAGATCGGCTCGGCCTGGGAGTATAGGTTTTCGCGGAAAAACGAACGGGCTGTTTCGATGAGGTCCGCGCGCGAACGCTCGTCTAAGGAAAGGACTTTATCGTACATCCGACAACTCGCTTTTTGCTTTTGCGGCCTCGTTGGACTGCGGAAACTTTGAAATCAGAGTCTGAACGTATCGGCCAACCTTGTCGCGATCACCGGTTTCTTTTGCCGAGCGAGCAGCGCCGAGCAGAGCGACGGGAGCCATGCCGTCGATGTTGGCGTAGGTTTTCAACACGGTTTCATAGCGGCCGAGAGCGCTTCCGTACTGTTTCTTTTTGAAATAGAAATCCGCGATGTACATTTCTTTTTCCGCCAGCATCTTAAGTGCTTCCGCTTTTTTGCCCGCGGCTTCTTTGGCGTATTGCGAAGTCGCGTAAGAGGCCATGACTTCGTCGAAGTAGAGGATGGCCTTCTCCGCCAGGCTCAGGTCGCGATCGATGGTCGAAGGCAGTTGATTAAAAAACGAGAGCCCCAGTCGGTAGGTCACATAGTCGATTTGCGGGTGTTTGGGATGGAGATCTTTGAATGTCTGATAGGCGTACTGCGCTTCGATGTAGGACTCGCGCGTGAATTGCACGTCGGCAATTTTCAGTTCGGCCATCAAAGCAAAGCGGCTGTAGGGATGTTTGTTTTTTACTTCCGTGTATTTGATCACGGACTCTTCAAAGCGCTCGTCTTTTTCGTAGCGCTCGGCCAACTGATACGCACCTTCCGCGGTCGAGGAATCGATCTGCTCGGTCGAGGCGCAGCCGGAAAGAGCCAAAGCGCAGAACGCAATCGTGGTGAGAGTGGTTAAGTCTTTGAGTTTTCGGAAGATTTTCATAACTGCGAGTCTTTGGCGGGAGCGGTGTTTTGTCAATCGTCTGGCGTAGCGTCCAGACAGAATCTCACCGCGTCACTCCGCGCCGCAAATCTTTCGATGCCTCCAGAGACGCCCCCCCAGAGACGCCCCCAGAGACACCCTTAATCGCGGAAGTTGGTCAGGTGCGAATATACGGCGTTAAACGTAAGTTTGGCGGCGCTGGCCACTGGAACAGAGATCATCATCCCGAGAATGCCGCCGATTTCAGCGCCGGCGATGATCATGACGACGACGGTTACGGGGTGCATATCGACGATTTTTGCGACCACAAGCGGGATGACGAAAACGACATCGATTAGCTGGGCGATGAGATAAATCGCGCTGACGAGAAACAGCGTTACGCCTTGCGTGCTGCCGGCGGAGGCTTCGATCGAAACAAGGGCGATGAGCACGGCGGGTACGGCACCGATGATAGGTCCGACATAGGGGATCAGATTCATCGCAGCGGCGAAGATCGCAAGAACCGTCGCGAATGGAAAGCTTAAGAACTGAAGCCCGATCCAGACCACGGCGCCGACGATCGCGGCTTCGAGAAAGCGCGCGCGAATGAAGCCGCCAAGCTGATCGTTGATCTGGTGTCGAAGGTTAAGCGTCACTTCGAAGAGCTGGTTGGGTACGTAGCTCAAGAGCGATCGCGCTATGGTGTTTCCGTCTTGCAACATGAAGAAGGCAAAAAACGGTGCGAGCAGCAAGATCGTGAATGACTGCGAGACGATCGCGGGCAACGCGACCGAGAGATCGCCGGTTTTTTCGACCATCCATTCGCTGAGTTCCTTTGAGAGGTTCAGCTGTCCCATGCGGAAGTAGACACTGTACTTTTGTTCGAAGGCCGTGATGCGCGAGGCGAGATCTTGCTGATACTGAGGCAGGCGCTCGATGAGGCTCTGCGACTGTTCGATCACCAATGGCAGGACCAATGTGAGGCCGATCCCAACAAGAACTCCGCCCGCGGCAAACGGAATGAATGTGGACCATGTGCGCCGAACGCCTTTTCTTTCGAGAAAGTCGACGACGGGCGCAAATAAGTAGGCGATCACAAAGGCAAGAACGGTTGAAGCCAGTAGTCCCTTGATGAAGAGCACAAGCGAGACCGAAAAAATCAAGATCGAGACGAAGCTGATGAGTCGCCATCGGCGTTCACGTCGAATGATGTAGGCCGACCGTGGGTCGATCATACAGTTTCCTTAGGGGGGTAGGGCGGTTCTGTCGGCGATTCCGACTGTTCGGGAGGCGAGCGGAGATCTTTTAAAACCCGACGAAGTTCGGAAACTTTCTCCGTGGTTTCTTTAAGCCTGCGGCCGAGAATCTCCGCCAAACGCAGAGTGATCTTTGTCCCCATGGCCGGTCGTCTCGATAGAATTTCGTTTAAGTCGGGTTTGAAGAAGCCAATCAAAATGGTTTCTTCACGAGCGACCGCGGTTGCGGTTCGGCGCCCGTTTTCCTCGACGAGCGAGAGCTCGCCAAAGAAGTCGCCGGCAAGAAGCTGTGTGATGTAGATCTCGCGAGACCGTTCGTCCTTGGCGTCGGGATCGATCACGTAAATTTCAACGCGGCCCTTGGTGACAAGGTACATGCCGACGCCGACTTCGCCCTGACGAAAAACAGATTCGCCGGTGTGATAGTGTCGAATGTGCACGCAGCGTTCGAGAAAACGAACTTCGGAATCCGTGAGATCGCGAAACAAGTAGGACTCTCGCAAGATCGCGAAAATCGACTGGTCGGAATTTCGACGAAAGATATTGTCCCAGATGAAATTCATGGATTCACCTTGCTCGATGTGTTTTCAAATGCGCGATCGGCCGGATCGTCGGTTGCGAAAATCGTGGCTGCCGGGACCCAGCCGGAAAGGCCGCCTGGGTAGGTGACACGGCGCCATGATTTGCCTTCGACGTCGCGAGTTTCGCGAACAAGAACCTCGAGGCCTTCGAAGAGATCAAATAACGAAGTGGCTTCGAGTTCAGGAGCAGAAAGCACGGCAACCTTTGAGGCGATGACGGTGCCACGTAAATCGTTTCGATCGATCGCGATCGAGCCCAAGATGCCGACGATGAATACGAAGAGGATGGAAAACACGATGGCGCCAAGAGGCGGTGGTGGGCCCGCGGTTTCTTCGTCATGCGCTCGTTTTCGCGCTCCGATCCAACGCAGCCAAAGCCACCCGCAACCCAGTAAGAAAAATGCGGAGGCGAGCAGAACCAAGGCGGGCGAAAGTCTCACAAGAAGAAGTTCGCGATATCTTTCCCATCCGCTGAACTCACGGGGCATGTCTTGCTTTTCTAGTTTTGTGCGAGCAAATGCGATGGCTTGAAACAGGGGTTCGCTTGTGGGCTCGCCCGCCAGACCCTTTCGCCAAATTCCGATCGCGGCGCCGATGCGTTTTTCCTTGAAGGCGATCAGGCCGAGATTGAGGAGTGTGTCGGTGTGGCCGGGGTGCTCGGTTTCGACGGCGAGGAAGCTCTTCTTTGCCTCTTCGAGTTTGCCTTCGCGAAAACTCTTGGCGCCCTGTGAAAACAGGGCCTCGGGTTGCGCTGAGCCAATTGACGCAGCTAGGTGGAAACCTACGAAAAGCGCTAGGACTTGTATCAATCGACCCATGAACTTCATGCAGAACTTAGTTTAAAGGACCGCTGCTCATGAGCAACGGTTTCTTGGGCTGGGTTCGATCGGGTCTGGTTGCGAGTGAAGGCCCCTAGGAGTAGGCTAGACTTCATCGAAACGAACAGGAGCTTCCTTTGGACAACTCGAAACTCGCGGGTCATCGCATTCTCAATTCGACAAAGATTCAAAAACTGATTTCGGAACTCGTCGCGGCGGTTGAAGCCGAGGAGAGCGCTTTGACGGCGGCGTCCTCGCCGAAAGCCGAGGCGTTGGATCATGGGAAGCGCGTGTTTGACGAAATCGCGAAGTATCGTGGCCGTCCGTTGAACTATCAGTTCGTTGGCACAGGCGCTGGGCACGGGGCTTACGTCGAGGTGGAAGACGGTTCGGTGAAGATGGACCTGATCAACGGTATCGGTGTTCATCTTTTTGGACATGGTCATACGAAAATTCGCGAAGCGGCGGTGCGCGGTGCGCTTTCCGACGTGGTCATGCAGGGGAACCTCGAGCCCAATCACGAGTACGTGAAGCTCTCCAAGCAATTGGTGGAACTGGCATCTAAAAACAGCCGTCTTCGCCATGTTTGGTTTTCCACGTGCGGAACGATGGCGAATGAAAACGCATTGAAAATGGCTCGGCAAAAAAATTCGCCGGCCAAACTCGTGATCGGCATGAAAAACGCGTTCGCCGGTCGTTCGACAATGATGGCGGAGGTCACCGACAACCCGGCCTACAAAGAAGGTTTGCCGGAGTACAACGAAGTACTTCGCATCCCTTGGTACGACCAGAAAAACCCGCGCTCTAGCGAAGAGACGCTTCGCAAGTTCAAAGAGATCGTTGCGGCGAACCCGAAGCAGATCGCGTGCTTCGTGTTTGAGCCGATGCTTGGTGAAGGCGGCTATCGAACAGCGCCGCGCGAATTCTTTGTGCCAATTCTTGAGTTCTGCCGAGAACAGCACATCGCTGTTTGGGCGGATGAAGTTCAGACCTTCATGCGAACGGGCGAGTTGTTTGCGTTTGAGACGCTGAAGATCGGTGAGTACATCGACATCTGTTCGATCGCTAAAACTTTGCAGACGGGCGCGACGCTTTACACGGAAGAGTACAACCCAAAGCCAGGCCTGATCGCCGGAACTTTCTCGGGTTCTTCGGCCAGTCTCGCGGCCGGCATGGCATCGCTGGATATCGTTACAAAAGAGGGGTACCTCGGTGCGGACGGAAAGATTCAAAAGTTGCACCACGCTTTCGTCGGAATGTTGAATCGTTTGAACGAGACGACTTGCAAGGGCCAGCTTCAAGAGGCGGGTGGTATGGGTCTTATGATCGCTGTTACACCTCTGGATGGTTCGAAAGACAAAGTGAACAAGCTTCTGCAGGTGCTTTACAAGAACGGCATGATCGCCTTTTCTTGTGGTCGTGATCCCTATCGCCTGCGATTCCTCTTGCCTCTTGTGATGACGGATGCGGACATCGCGCAAGCGAGCCAGATCTTGGAAAAGTCGATTCACGAAATGATGGCGTAGGAGTCTTTTTGTGAGTCTGCCTCAGGACTTCGTCGATTCTTGTCGAGCGATGATTGGAATCGACAGCAGTCCGGCCGCGGGCTGCTTGGCGATTGCAGAATACGCAGCTACATTGGCTCGTCGCCTGGGGCTTCACGCTGAACTTCAATTGGAATCTTGGAATGGTCTTGATCAGGCCAATGTCATCGTTCGACCGCTGGCGGCGCCCTCTCAAGATGTGATGGACGTCGCGCCTGGAGAATTTGTTCTCGAAACGCACCTCGACACGCCAGATCCGGGTGCTTACGCCCTTTGGGCGAAGACCGACCAAAATCCCTTTGGCGCAAGCATTTATCCCACGCCAGAGGGCGATGTGATTTACGGACTCGGCAGTGCCGATGTGAAACTCGATTTTCTTTGCAAGCTCTACGCTTTGGCTGAGGCCGCGCGCGCCAATCGTGTGTGGCGTATCCCGCCGGTTTTAGTGGGAACCTTTGGCGAAGAGCTGGGAATGGCCGGTGCGGTTCGTCTCATTCGAAAAAAGAAAGTGCGACCGGTTGCGATCTTGGTCGGCGAGCCCACGGAGCTTCGTCCCGTGATTGCCGGTAAGGGTTTTGCGTCGGTCGAAATCGAAGTTCCGTTTTCGGATGCTGAAATGCGTTTCCGCGAGAAACATCTTCTTGGTGAAAGTGTGCTCACGCAGAGCCGTTTGTTCGCGGGACGCGCGGCACATTCTTCAGCCCCTCAGTATGGAGAGAGCGCGATCGAAAAGATGTTGGATGCTCTCGAGCGACTTCCCACTGGAATTGCCGTGATCGAAATCGAGGGCGGCGTGAATTTCAATACTGTCGCTTCGCAGGCCGTTCTTGAAATCGACTCTGTTTCGGAACTATCGGGCGAGGAGCTGAAACATTTGATGGCACTTAAGCTGGTGCGGGTGCGCTCGGCGATTCGACGGGTGCAAGAACGTTTTCGACTCTTTCCGGATGCGGAGTTTGTACCGCGTGAACCGACGCTCAATATCGGCATGATTCGCACCTACGAAGACCACGTGAAACTTTCGGGCTGTGTGCGTTTACCGCCGACGGTCTCTCAGGACGAATACGAAAGCTGGATGCGGATTCTGCGCGAGGCATGTGCGGCCGAGGGTGCCGTGTTTCGAATTGGAGACTACAAAGCGCCGTTTCGCCTAGCGGCGGCATCGACTTTATTGAAAGTCGCGGAAGGTGTTTTAAGCGAGCTGGGCGTTAATGCGCCGCACTCGACACAGGCTGTAGCAAACGAAGCGAACGTGTTTGCGAAATTTGGAATCGAGACTTTGGTATGGGGCCCGGGGCAGGGTGTCGGCAATTCCCACACTCCAAGCGAATGTGTGAAAATTTCGGACTTAACCCTGGCGATCGAGTTTTATCGCCGTGTCATAGACCGGATGTGCGTATGAACAAGATCAATCGACAAAGTCTTCATCAGCCGGCGATGGCCTCGTCGGGCTCGAAGTTTGTCTTGCGAAGTGCGCGGCTAGAAGACCTGAAAGATCTCACGGACCTCGCGGGCCAATTCTCGCTCTTGAATCTGCCGGCGGACAAAAAAATTCTGTCCGAGAAGATCGAGCGTTCCACCGCTTCGTTCGCGGGCGATCTTCGGCGCGAAGAGGCCGAATATCTTTTTGTTTGCGAAGACCTGGAGACGGAAACCATTGTCGGAAGTTCGCTGATTCTTGCTAAACACGGCACGGAAGACGTCCCGCACTACTATTTCAAGATCGTGAAACGAAACCGGTTTAGCGAAGACCTTGGCATTGGTTTTATCCACCAAGTTCTACAGCTAAAAGAAGACATGAACGGCCCGACCGAAATCGGTGGTCTTCTTATTGATCGCAGTTATCGACGCCGTCCCGAGAAGCTTGGTAAGCAGATCAGCTTGGTTCGTTTTCTTTACATGGGAATGTTCCGTGATGAATTTGAAAGCCGCGTTCTCTGCGAACTCACGCCTCCCTTGGGAGACGGTGGACGAAGTGAGTTCTGGGAAGCTTTGGGCCGTCGATTTACGGGGCTTCCTTATCAAGAGGCGGACTTGATCAGCCAGCGAAACAAAGAATTCATCTCGAGCCTTTTTCCGGAAGAGGACATCTATCTCGCGCTTCTCGACTCGCGTGCGCGTGTCGATCTTGGCCGCGTCGGGCAAGAGACAAGAGCCGCGCAGCATTTGTTGGAGTCGATCGGCTTTGAGTATCTTCATGAGGTCGATCCGTTTGACGGTGGACCTCACTACGGGGCTGACGTCGACAAGGTCTCGGTCGTAAAAAGCACGCGCCCTGTGAAGCTGGTCGAGCAGGGCGATCGGGCGCAGTTCACGGGCGGGGCACTTGTGGGTGTTCGTCGCGACGGCGAGTTCCGTGCGGTGTGGTCGGCCATTGATAAACGAGGTGACGGGGCAGTGGCGCTTCCGGCACCGGCGATGAATTCTCTGCAAGTAAGTGAAGGCGAATCGATTTCTATTTCAGAAGTCGGATGAGGTGAGTGCAATGGGACCGATAGAGTTTCTTGGTGATTACATCGATGGGCGTTTCGTAAAACCGGATCGCGCGGACGGTGAGTTTAAATCTGTTTCACCTGGTGACTTGAAAGACGTGATCTCGCACCTTGAGTATCGACACGAGCATATCGCGATGGCGACAAAGGCGGCACGTGAGGCGTTTCCAAAGTGGGCGCGACTTCCACAGGAACAACGTTTTGCTCTGCTGCGAAAACTAAAAGAAGTCTACACGGCGCACGCCGACCAGCTGACGGAAACGATCGCACGCGAAACCGGAAAGCCGAAATGGGACGCGGCCGGCGAAGCCAAGGCGATGATCAACAAGATCGACATCACCTTGGATCATTCGATGCGTCTCGTGAAGCAAGAGCGTATCGCAAACGCTCTTCCTGGCGTGGATGGCGTTGTGACTCATATGGCTCGGGGTGTGATGGCGGTTCTTGGGCCGTTCAATTTTCCTGGGCACTTGCCAAACGGGCATATCGTGCCGGCGCTTGCTACGGGCAACACCGTTGTGTTTAAGCCATCGGAGCTTACGCCAATGGTCGGTCAGTTGATGGCGCAGCTCTTTGAGAAAGCGGAGTTTCCAAAAGGCGTTTTCAACCTTGTTCAAGGTGAAGGCGAAACTGGAAAGCGCTTGGTTGCAGACGAGAACGTCGATGGGATCTTGTTCACGGGATCTTATGAGACAGGTTTGAAGATCAAGCAAAAGACTGTCGAGCAATACTGGAAGATTCTCGCCCTGGAAATGGGTGGCAAGAATGCGACAATCGTTTGGGACGATGCGGACCTCAACAAAGCCATCTATGAAACGACGATTGGTGCGTTTATGTCGACCGGCCAACGCTGTTCGTGCACCAGCCGCATTATCTTGCATGATTCGATTGCGGATAAGTTTATCGACAAGTTCTATGAAACCGCAAAGAAGCTCACGATCGGTCATTGGCAGGACAACCCGTTTATGGGTCCGCTGATCAATGCGGGCGCTGTCGAGAAGTATGTTCGCTTCCAGGAAATCGCAAGTCGCGAAGGCGCCGAGCGCCTGATGCGTGGCAAAGCCTTGGATCTCGATAAAAAAGGCTACTATGTCACGCCTTCTATCTGTCTGGTCGATAAGTATCGCGAGGACTCGGTTTATCAAAAGTCCGAAATCTTTGGACCCAACGTCGCGATCTACAGAACCAAGGACCTCGATGAGGCGTTGAAGATCAATTCCAGTACGGGATTTGGTTTGGTGACGTCGATTTTCTCTAAGAACCGTTCGATCTATGAAGAAACCCTGTTCCGTGCGCGTTCCGGTCTTGTGAACTGGAACCGCACGACCAACGGTGCGAGTTCGAAACTGCCGTTTGGTGGTCTGGGTAAGTCCGGTAATGATCGTCCGGCGGCGGATTTCGCAGTAACCTACTGCACGGTTCCGGTGGCAAGTCATGAGGACACAACTCCATTTGATCCGAAGGCAGCGCCTCCGGGTTTGAGTTTTGATCCTCTGACTTAAGTATTAAGTGAGCGTGGGAGAGATTCGTTGAAGGGTTCGGTTATTCGGTTTCTGGCTTCTCTTGCAGTGCTTGGTTTGGTCGTCGCGAGTCTATTGGCTTGGCAGGCCTACCGCTTTGTGAAAACTCCGGCCGGTACGGACTCCGCGCAGATCGTGTTCTCTGTCGATCGCGGACAGTCCTTGGGTGAAGTCGCAAGACGACTGGAGTCCGACGGGCTTATCACAGACGCTAAGAAGTTTCGGATTTACGCGCGCTTTAAAGCGGCCGGTGGCAAGATGCGCATCGGAGAGTATGCGCTTCGGCGAAATATGGCTCCTGGCGAGATTCTTCGCATTCTGGCAAGCGGACGCAGTATTGAATACGTCGTCACGGTTTCAGAGGGTCTTAACCGTTTTGAGATAGCAAGTATTGTCGAACGAGTGGGCATCGGTAAACGCGACGAGTTTTTGCGCGTGACTCAAGATCGTCAGTTTATTCAGCAGACGTTGGGCGAAGATTTGCCGACCTTGGAAGGATACTTATTTCCCGAAACCTACTATGTGACACGCGCTTCTGGTGTTCGCGGTTTGGTTCGGCAGATGGTGACGAAGTTCAAAGAGCAGTTTGCGAAAATCCCTCAGCCAAACTCCGAAGCGACGCCGCTAACGAAACACCAAATTGTGACGTTGGCGAGCATTGTTGAAAAAGAGACGGGTGCGCCTGAAGAGCGTCCGTTGATCAGTTCGGTTTTTCACAATCGCCTGCGCAAAGGGATGAGGCTGCAAACCGATCCGACGGTGATCTACGGTGTTTGGTTGAAGTCGGGTTCTTGGAACCGCAACATCTCTCGTCAGGATCTGGTGACGCCGACGCCATACAACACTTATGTCATTCCGGCTCTGCCACCGGGGCCGATTGCGAATGCGGGCTGGGAGGCGATGGTCGCGGCTGTGCGCCCAGCAAAGTCGGAGTTTTTATTCTTTGTTTCGAAAAACGACGGAACGCATATTTTTTCGAAAGAATATTCTCAGCATAAAGCGGCGGTGGGTGCGTATCAGCTCGATCGCAAGGCGCGCGAAGGCAAATCTTGGCGCGATCTTCAAAAGCGCAATCAGAACAAATAGTCGAAGAAGATAAGGCGGGGCAATATGGCGGGTAAGATGACAACCGGGACACGTTGGTATTGTGTAGCGGCTGCGGCGGCTTTGGTTTTAACGGGTTGCTCGTCGGTTTCAAAGGACAAGTCGAGTCAGCCGGCTTGGATCGCGACAAGCAACGCGGTAGCGGAAGAGTACTCGCGCTCGATCTCGGAAATTATTCCGGAAATCGGTTCAGATCTCGGGTATCAGGAGTACGACGCCCGAGCGACAGTCAGCAACGGCACCCTCCAGCAGCGTTTAGAAGAGCATAACAAAGCTTGGAAAGAAAAACTCGAGGCTTTGATCACGGCCGAGAAAAACCCCGAGGTTTTAATCGACCTCAATGTTCTAAAGGATGAAGTCCAAAGACGTCTGCGTGGGTTTGAACTCGAAAAAGAGTACGGTATTGTGCCGTTTGATCGGGTCGCCGACGGTGTGTTTTATTCTCTTCAGACATTGATCAACGAGCAAAACCCTGAGTCGCGAAAAC
>CAUJGS010000072.1 GCA_963170185.1 Bdellovibrionota bacterium | reverse complement strand
GCAGTTGCAGCTCGGCCACGTGCGGCTTCTGTTTCGCGAGCACGAACGCCTTCGGCGCGTGAACCGCGGCCAGCGCCTGCAGCTTCGGATTGGTTGTGGAAAGCAGAGACTGACAATGTAGCCAGTGTCACGAGCATGATCTTCTTCATTTGTTCCTCCTCGAGAGCGACCTCGAAATTTAATCGATCACATTATGCAGCATCAGCCGAAAGATTTCGATATTTCATCGTGAGGGTTTGAATCTGTTTCACGACTGTCTTACCGATCTACAAGGCTGGTTTATTGTCCTAATACCTGGATACCTCTGATGATTCCCCAATAGGAATCCATCTCGCCAACCAACCCCTGGATATTTCGCAAAGTCTGGGTGTTGACCGCTTTAATTTCTGTATCAGTTGTCGCTGACTTTTCGACGTTTTCAACGGCGTCGTTAAGAGCTTGGAGCTGAGCCGCAAGGGCCAAACGCTGAGTCTCGATTGAGTCTCTCGCCTCGGTCCCTTTTTTGTCGACATAGCTGATGTCCGAAACCAGCGCGCCCATGCTTTGGAATTCCTGTTTTAAGCCCGCGGCCGCTTTAAGGACCTCGGCATTGGCCTTGGTCGTGCGGGAGAGGACACCGACGTAGAGATCAAGTTCCGCGTTGATGGACTCTAATGCCCCAAGCTTAACATCCCATCCAATGAGTTTGAGTGGAGCATTTAGCTGGCGAAGGTAACGTGCCAGCAAACCTTCTTGTTTGCCGAGTAGGGCTGGTAAGTAGATGTCCGTTACGATCGCTTTGTAGCGAGCGCGGAGATCCAAGACGATACGTTCGATGTGATGATCCACATTTTTTGTCCACCAAGTGTTGAATGGATCTTCCCACGGTGTTTCTTTGTCGGCGGGTGGAGCCGATGTGCCGACGATCGCGGGGCGGGCTTTTTTGCGAACGAGGTCGAGAATACCTTGGTAAGTTTCGCTGCCGATCTTCCATTGCGCTTTGTGAATATCGAACCAAACATGGTCGGTCGAGGCGTTGGGTGGAAGGTTCTTACAGAAGTCCTGTGGAATTCCATCGACGATACGAGGCGGACGGAAGCTCATCCCGAATCCGCTAAACTCTGTCGCGACAGAGTTGTCTGACCATCGGGGCATGATGCGGGTTTCAAGTCCCGTGATCTCATTCTTATATTCGCTCACGGCGATCATGACACCAGGGTCCGAGGCGTCTTGCGCCCGTCCACCAAGGCCGAGCTCTTTGAGAGACTCCTCGAACTTGGTTTCCTTCATCTTTTGATTGTAGATCTTGATCTTGTCAGCGTTTGAGAAGTGCGGATCGATCTCGGGTCCGCAGACCATTGAGGTCAAAAGATAGTCGGCCATGGAGTTCGTACGAGCGCGACCGATGCCGTCTGGATGGTCCATCTTGGTTTCTTGTTCGATGACATTCGGATCGTCATTGCTACCGCGTACGAAGGCCATGCCTGCTGGCAATGGTTCGGGGTTGCCGAGGAGCATTCTGAGTTTCATGAACGGATTGCCTTCGGCCATGCGTGCGTAAGATTCGGAGCCGAACGTGGAATGACGGTCCGTGTACAGCTGATCCTTTTCAAGGATTTCACGTAGCTTGAGCATTGAGCGGTGCAAAAGCGATTCACGAACACGTACCTCGAAGTCCGCTCGTTGCTCGGCCGTCATGCCTTCGAGATTGCGCATTCCAACTTGGATCGGGGCCAGGGCCTTGAGATCGGACTTGGGATCGGCTGCTTTTAATCCCAACAGGATTTCCGGCAGGACGCTTCGCTCGGTAGAGTGAAACCGCTTTCCAGACTGAAGATATTTTTCCAACCACTCCTGAGCCGCCGAGACCGCTTTTCGTTTGGACTCGTTGCTATAGTCGGTTCCGTCCGACGAGATCCCGTAAAAAGGTGCCGGCAAGAAGAGGCTGCTCGGAGCGGTTTGCGCGCGCTTGTCGAAACGTTGGTAGTTCAGATGTTGGATCATCTGTTCATAGAACCCGGTCGCGTTTGCATACATCGTGGCGAATTTGCCGACGTGGTCTTGCCAGTTGCTATGCGCCTGGAAAGCCTCTTGTAGCACCATTTCGCGCCACTTTGTTTGGCGTTCCGCGTGTTTTTTGAGAAGCGCCGACGGACTTAAGTTTTTCGATTCCGGACAGCCGAAGTTCAAGCGCATTTCTCGGACTTTCGGATCGCGCAGATTGACGTTTGGTTCACACCACCACACGACCTGCGGTTTCCAGCTCCACGCATTCTTTTCGGCGCGATCAAGCTCGTTTCGAAGAGAGCGAATTTCGCCGGCGAGATTGGCGCCTTGGCGAACACTTTCAAACGGTTTTTTGAACCAAGGCGTGATTGGGTGGACGATCTCCATGAAGATCGCGATGTTCCCGACAGTCATGGCAAAGCGGCCGACGGGGTGTTGAAGACCGACGACGGTGATAAGCCGGTATCCGCGGAAAACGAACGGGATAATTTTCTCAGCGCCTGTCGTAACGGTTTTGGTGCTGATCGAACTCATCGCTTTGGTTAGCTGTTCGCCAGTTTTCTTCACGCCCCAACCAATGGACTTGTTCACGATATAAGCTTGGATCAGAGCTGCTGATCCCATCGCGAGAATGTCGGGAGTGTAATCGGCTGCTTTTTTAGAGAGCGCCCAGTTTTCCCAAGCTTTGTCGCAGATCTCGTCGGCCTGCGCTTGCGGCATGGAAGGCGTGCTGCGGGCTTTCGAGCAAGCGCGAATGTCCTGATCGGCGATAACCTCGTGAATGACGTTACTAAATGTCATCCCGACGCCGAGTCCGATAGGACCGAGAAGAGGGGCAAAGCGTGTTTGCGCGCGTGTTGGAGCGCCGGGGACTTTTACGACACGTGTGTTGAAATGATCGGGACGATCGGGACCGCGTGTGAGGTCAAGACGGCCGGTCGAGGAGTCCATTGTCACGCCGGTGATCGCACCTGGGCGAGTTGGCGTGTCGAGACGGTAGTCGGGCGCGTTTCGATAGGGATCATACGCCATGCCCATTGCGCGAAGTGCGGCGTGGGATGTGCGGCTTCCGACGAGGAAACCGGCAAAGCTCACGTAGGCCGCCGGATCGAGAACGTTTTGGTCGATGAAGTGTTTCATCGATGCTGGGTCGTTGTTGGCGTGGATCGAGGAACTCAAGAGCAACGCGCCTGAAAAGGCAATGAACTCGGCAGGGAAATCGAGCGCGAATTCTTTGGCGATGCCTTTGATTCCGGGGCGTGCGGGAAAACCTTCGGAGATCATCTTGCGAACTTGAGAAGGTTTGTACTTTCGCAAAGTTTCACGAGGGCTGGGTTGATACTGAACCTGCACCTTTTCGCCGGTGTCTGGGTTGCGAAATGAGAAGACGTCTACTGGTTGAGTTGTTGGCGGAGGAGTCACCGGAACAAGTGGCGCGCCGTGAGCGTGTGTTGCCGCCGCTTGTTGCTGTTGAGCAAATGCGTTTGTCGGATTTGCGATTTGAACTAGTGCAAAGCTCAGCAAGTTGAGCGACGCCACTGATGATTTTACGAATATAGAATGTCGCACGAGTCCTCCGCTCTCGAGGTACGTGCAAATCTCGGGTTCAAATGGGCAAGAGACGAGAAGGTTTGGAGAATCGTGGGGCGCCACGCAAATGATTGAAATTACTTGTGTTTATTTTAAGACGGCGTCGATCTTGTGGACGGCCTTGTGCCGAAATTTGTCTGCTCAGCCCAAGGAGTGGCGCCCTTGGGCGGAACATGTCGAAGAGATCGACGCGAAGGAAATTAGGGACCTGGTGGCGGTAGCGCAAATGGATCGACGCCCATCCCGCCGGGAGTCAAGTTGTTCATTGGCGAGAGCATAGGGTCCGCCGCTGGAATGGCCGGTGCGAGTGGGGTTACCGGCGCCACTGGCAAAGCCGTGATATCTGGGTCGATTGAGAAGATCACGACGCGTTTAATTGGACGATCCGTCGGGCCAGTGGGTGTCGACGCGATCTTGCGAATCGTGTCCATGCCCGAGGTGATTTCCCCGAGGATCGCGTACTTGCCGTCGAACTCGGGAAGTTTTGAAAGCGAAATGAAGAACTGGCTGCCGGCGGTGTCGGCAGCGTCTTCCAGCATGGCCCCTTGTGGGCGGAGCTGGAGAGCCATCGCGATAATCCCCGGTCTGTCGAAACGTAAGCCAGGGTTGCGTTCGTCCTTAGCAAAAACGCCAGGATTTCCTCGGCCGTTTCCAAAAGGGCATCCACACTGGATCAACACGCCCTTGAGTACGCGGTGACAGTTAAGACCGGTGTAAAACGGACGGCGTACTTTTTTTCCGGTTCGCACGTCGATGAACTCTTTGCTGCCTTGGGCGAGACCCATGAAGTGCTGAACGGTTTGCCGATTCACATCGGCCGCCATCTTCACTTTGAATTCGCCTTCGGAAGTTTTCACGACAAGTACCGGGCGCTCTTCTGTTTTTTCATCGAAAGTGATGATTTCGGATTGCAGTGGCGCGCTTGCGGGAGGTGGCGCTGTGTTGGGTGAGTTGTAAGGCGATTGATAAGTCGCCGTGCCGCCCGTTGTGTTCTGCTGACCGGGTTGGATGGGAACAAACGTCGCCCCTGATGAAGGAGGTAGAACGGTTGGAACCACCATAACCGGGCCGGTTGTGTTTTGCACACCTTGAGTGGGAGGAAGAACACCCATCGGCATTCCGCCTTGGACAGGGGCCGTGTTTGGAACCTGCACGCTGAAATTTCCGGTAGAGGGGTTTGCGCTAGGTGCCGGCACGGGGACTGTTGATCCTGGTGCTGGTGCTGGTGCTGGTGCCGGTGCTGGCGGAGTATCGGGGTATTGAGCTTGAGCAAGAGAGGTCAGCACTGAGATCAGCATCAGTGTAAGAGATGAATCGAAAATCGCACGCTGCAGACTCTTCGCCTTCAAGGCATCCTCCAGTCGAAACCGAGAGCAGCTATCGACCGAGTCGTTGCAAAGACTTTGCGACCTCATCGAGAGTCGCCAAAATCTCGCTTGCGAGAGTCTCATTCACTGGTGCGCTTGAAGTCTGATCTTTCACAACCAGATGAGCCAATCGCGTGAACTCACTCGACTCGAGATGCAGGACTGAGCCCGTGCTGTCTCCGGTGATCCGTGCAGCTTGTTCCAAGCTTCGAATCCATCCGTGAACTTCGCGTAGGCGCGGTCCAAGCTGCTTCCAATCTTCACGATTGGAGACAGACTGCTCCTCTAAAAATTGAACCATGCTGCGTGTCGAGGTCTCAAGACCAGATGGCGAATTGGTTCCGATGGTCGAGGCAAGAGCGGTTCCATCCTGAAGGATTGCGATCTGAGCGGCGAATTCGATCGGCGCAAGTCCTCCATGTGTCAGTTTGAGATCGACCAAGGTCCGTTTAGATTTCGTTGGAATTGGTTTGAAGAGCTTCAGTGCGATCTCGGAGAGATGAAGTTTGTCTTCGGGTGAGAGGCCGCGCGCGAGAATCGTGGACTTGATCGAGGGTGGAATCGGGTGCGGAAGTCCGGGAACTGAGCGTGCACGTAGCCAGCTTTGTCGCTCCCAAGCTTCCGCTTGGCCGTTGAGATGCGTGACGAGGGATTCCTCTTGCACGAGCATGGGGCCCGCGTGTCCGCTGGGGCGTAGTCGCATGTCGACAGCGTAGAGCGAACCTCCGCGATGTGCTTCTGTCATGCGATTCAAAAATCGTCGAGCGAGACGTTGTTGTTCCGCCGTCGGCGAAGAGGACGTGAAAAAAATGAAGTCGAGATCCGAGCGCACGCCCAGCTCTCGTCCTCCCCATTTCCCTAGGGCGACAACCCCTAAAGGTTCGCAGCCGATCTCTTTGGCGCTGAGATACATGAGGTCGGCCACAATTTGATCGGCGAGGTTGGTGAGGTTTTCGGTACAGGCTTCGAGGTCTCGCGTTTCCAGGAAATGAAGAATCGCGACGAGTTCGCCGGTGAGTCGGCGCTCGGCGAGGTTTTCTAGGGCTTGCGCCATGTCGCCGTTGAGTTCGAATTCTTCCCGCAGGTTGATGTCCTGTCGCAACAAGAGCGAATCCAAAAGCTCCGGGCGAGAACTCAAAATATTTCCGGCCCAAGGGGATTCAGAAAAAAGTCGGACAAGTTGTCGCCGAAGCGTGGGTTCGCGATTCAAGAGCGAGAACAGAGTCGCTTTGGCTCGCGTCGCTTTTACGAAGTCAACGAGTAGCCCGAGGCCCAGATTGCGGTCGCCCGCGGTTTTGGCGAGGTCCTCAAGGAACTCGGACAAAAAGAGCGTTCGTTCGCGTTCGTCTCGCTCTGATTTTTTCGAAAGGGCTTTTGAAGCCTGTAGTTCGTTGAGCGCATCGGTTGCGGTGTTGAGATCGAATCCTGATTCCACGAGGTGCTCGAGGCTTGGAAGTGTCGCTGTCTTGAGGGGTGGGAAGCTTGATTCAGAAAGCGCTTGCACGCGCGACGCTCGCGTTTGAATTTCGACAATGTCTTCCGGGTTAGTGACTTTATAGGTCTGCTCGTCGGCGAAAGCCTGAAGGCGGTTTTCGATGCCGCGATACTTCCAGTAGGTCTGAATCAGGAACTGACACTCTTCGTGAGACATTAAGCCGGCCTTCGCTAGGCCACTAAGGGCGTCCTCTGTGCTTCGAGTGCGTAGCTCGGGTCTGCGACCGCCGTGAATGCAAAGCAGAGCGTGGGTAAATAGCTCGAGATCACGAATGCATCCGGCTTGCAGTTTAAGATGAAGCGAGCCATCCGTGCGCGGTTGATGTTCAGAACGAATGCGACTTAGCAAGAGTCGAAGCTCTTCGAGAACCGAGTAGTCGAGGTGCCGTCGAAATGAGAAGCCATTGGAGAACTTTTGAACTTCGGACTCTCGGTCGTTCAGTCGGTCTTCCGGACGGTTTTTCTCTAGGGAAATCGGTTGAAGGCGAATCAGTGCGAGGCGTTCCCAAACTTCGCCGTGATAGCCGTAATGGTTTTGAAATTGCGAAATTGTCGGCACCAGTGGCGATTGCGGGCCACCAGGGCGAATCGTAACGTCGACCCGATGACAAAAGCCCCACTCGTCGGTTTCGCTTAAGAGTTTAATGAACGATTTCGCGGCACGTGTCTGTTGTTCAAGTGCTTCGTCGGTTCTTTCGTCGTCGGCAAGAAAGATAAGATCGACATCGCTAGAGAGATTTAACTCGTCGGCACCTAGCTTTCCCAGTGCGAGCACTGAGATACCGAGACTCTTGAATCCGCAGGCAAGAGCCGCCTCTCGAATGTGACGTGTCGCTGCTTGGCTCCAATAAGCGCAGACATCGCGATCGGTCGCGCGATTGTGAAACAGCGCAAGTGCCGACTCGGTCCACGCTCGATGGCGCCGGAGTCTGAGGTTTTTGGCGAGATCGTTATCGACACTCGCTTGTGGGGCTTCTGTGTGAGAATCAGTCTTTGGGTTTCTTGCGAGAAATCCGAGATAGCGGTCGACGGCTGGCCAGGACTTTGCGGCCTCGAGCTCCGAGGCCGTGTAGTGCTCTAAAGATGGGATGCTTACGGCATGGCCCATCAATCAAACGATGGCGACCAGTGGGGTTTGAAGTACTGGTGGTTGTCGAACGTGATGCGTTTCTCTGTTTCGCCGTCGACAGTCACGATATAGAGCTGATTAGCACCCGTGCGATTGCTGACAAAGAGGATGTGCCGTCCGTCGGGAGAGTAGCTTGGATCTTCGTTGTCGGCCATCTTGCCATTTGGCTTCTTCGCTGAAGTCAGGCGGATCATGTCGGAGCCGTCGGCGTTGACGGTGAAGAGATCGAAGTGTCCTTTGTCGTATCCTGCGAACACGAGTCGTTTTCCGTCTGGCGACCAGCGAGGGGCCGAGTTGTAGGTTCCGGCAACGGTGATGCGGCGAATATTTGAACCATCCGAATTCATGACGAAGACGTGTGGACGACCGTTGCGATCGCTCGAAAACGCAATCTGGCGACCATCGGGACTGACGTTTGGCTCGACGTTCATAGCGCCGCGAGGGCCGTTGGTAATGCGTTCGAGGTTCTTGCCATCGAGTGACATTTTGTAGAGATCGGGATTGCCCGCGGTTGAAATGGTCAGAAGCAGACTGCGGTCTCCGGGGAAAAATGCCGAGCCTGAGTTGATACCGCGACGATAGGAAACCAGGAATCGTCGTCCATTTGTCGTGTCGTATGTGAAGAGGTCGAGGTTGCGGCGTTTCTCGTTGGCGTGATAGGCGAATGCCGAGTACGCGACCATTTTTCCGTCGAACGACCAGGATGGGGATTGAGCAATCGACTTATGGGTTGAGACCTGACGAGCATTCGCTCCGTCCCAATCCATGATGAAGATTTCTTTTTGTCCCTTCAGTGTCGAGCGGGAGGTTACGATTTTCGAGAGAAACATTCCTTGTTTGCCGGTGAGTTCTTTCACGACGTCATTTGCGAACGTGTGCGCGATGGTTCGCGCGTCGCCGATTTTGGCTTTGTATGTTTTCCCGAGAACAAGTTTTTCTTGGCCGACAAAATAAGTGTAGGTGTCGACGCTTAAGTCTTGCCCAGTGATACGATAGCCGACGCGAATGAGAAAATCGGAGCCGATCTGTTTCCAGCTGTCGAACTTAAAGCCACCGCTTTCTTGCGAGACCGGTTTCAAACCGGTTTTTGCCGTGTCTTCGAGAAATGCGGCCGGTTTAATGAATTCGAAGTAGCCACTTGTTTCCATGTCGTTGCGGAAAACATCGAACAGGGTTTTGCCGACGCTTAGGTGTTGCGGAGAGTTCGCAGCGACGCCTTGAAATTGAAAAGGCGGTAGAGCCAGAAGACTTTTTCGAAAGTTGGCGTCCGTGATTTTAATGTAAGCGCCGCTTTCTTGAGCCTGAGCTGAGCTTGCGAGGAAAGTTTGAAAAGCGACGACCGGCGCGGCGACTAGTGCCGCGACCAGAGAGTTGATGCCCCAGTTAGTAAGCTTGAGAAGATGGTTCACGATCTCGTCCTCCTGTCAGAGACTATCTTTGCGAAGAAACTCGGTAAGGTCACTCCGATTAACGCGAACCGCTTGGTTCTAGGTCGAGTTCGACGCCCTGATTTGCGAGCAGGCCCTGCAGGGTATCAGGTGGAATCGGAAGTGGTTCCGCAGCCGCAATGGCCTGCAGCGCCGATTCGTCGAAGACGCTGTTTCCAGAAGATTGAACGATCGAGCGTTTCAGAATTGAACCGGATTTATCAATCAACAGAACGACGCGTACGCGGAGCTTGGCATTGGAGAGAAACTTGGGTGGCCGCCAATTGCCTTTGATGCGAGCTTCGAGATCGTCGAGATAGCGGGCGTGATCAAGGCGTGTGAGACCAGTTAGTGAATTGCCCTTTGAAAGCTGATTGCCGCGCACAGCAGCCTGCGCATCTTTTGCTGCTCGCAACGCCTTGATCGCAGCGTCGGCTTTGGCTTGGCTCTCTAGCTTGGACAAGGCTTGCAGGCGCCGCAAGGCCGCGTCTTGATCGCGTGCTTGTTTTTTGGGGTCTGGTTTCTTTTGATCGGGCTTCTGAGGTTTGAGCACGACCGGTTGCGGTTTCGGTTCGGCGGGTTTTGCCGTTTCGATGGGTGGAAGGTCTTTTGTCGTTGGGGGCGGGGCCGCCGTGGTTTCCTGAGCGGGGGCCTCTGTTGGGGGAGGAAGTGTGCGGCTTTTTTCGGGAAGTCCCACGATGTCGACCCGAATCGCACTCTCGAGCCGAAGTGGCTCTGAGGGGAAGACGTAAGCGCGCACCATTAAAATAATCGCGATCACGACGTGTCCGATCGCGGATTTGATAAGTGCGGACTTGATCTCGATGTTGTCGACGGTTTTCTCGGTCATCATTTCGGCAACGTTACCAACCCGATGTTCGT
>CAUJGS010000071.1 GCA_963170185.1 Bdellovibrionota bacterium | reverse complement strand
AGGCCGGAATAACCAGGGCTTTGATGAGGGGTTGTTCAAAAAATGGATGCCACTGACTCTTGAAGTCTTCCACGCTGATCGGGTGTCGTGCCGAATCGTAGTCAAAGATCGTGTTGCCCCACTTGAGCACGGCGTGAAAGTACCAGTTGCCGCCTCGCGGGTTGCGAAGCACACCGTGAAAGCCTGTGAGCACCACGATTTGCATCTGGTCGACAGGCAAGCCTTCGGCCTCGAACTTCTTTAAAAGGCGCAAGACGTTTTGGTGACACTGGCCGTAGCGATACGTCGACCAAGCGATGTCGCGATAGATGTCTTCGACCGTTCGCTGAACTTTTGTGAACTGAGCGTCGCAGGTGCTCGCTTCGGCCGATTGGAAACCAAAGACCGCACCCAGAAGCAAGGCCCCGAGAGCAAGCGAGGCAACGGAATTTTTAAGATTTGTTATCTGCATGCCCCGATGTCAGAGCAAAATCTGGGCAAGATCTGGGCAATCTTGCTTCAAGCTCGAAGCAAGACTTTCGCGGTTGCCGCTTGGAGGTGGTCACTTGCCAGAAGGCCTGTGGAATCCGGGCCTTAGGAACGGCCAATAAAGATCCGAGGGAAATTCGCCGTTTTCGCAGGGGACGTAGAGCGCTTGTTGGAGGGAGCCTTCGCGGAATTCGATGGTTCCATTTGGAAGCTCATTGATCAGCGCCAGTGGTGTTTTTTCACGCGCCTCACCCATCATCAGAACTCCGGCCGCGGCGAGCCCGTCTGCGACATTCACCTTGGTCATTTTCAGAGGCCGACCAAAGAGGTCGGCTTCCCCGACATGGTCGCGAAGCGCTTGAAAACCGGCGCTGGCGAGCGCCACACCCGTGACGCCGTATCTGAGGAAGCTGGTGTGTGAATCCGTCAAAATGACGCCGAAACGGCGAAGCCCGAAATGTCGCACCAGCAGGCGATGAACTTCAAGAGCGGACCGGTTTGGATCTTCGGGGAGCAAGATGAACTCGCCTGTTTCGCTATTGGATTCGTCAAGACCGGCGGACGCGAGAAAGAGATTTTCCTTCACCGTCAGGTGTGAGCCATAACCGACTTCGCCGAGATACACATCCGCTTCGGATTTCACCCACTCGGTTTTACTCTTTTCCCGCGAACTGACGACCCGGTTTTCAGCAAGGCTCACGATTTTTGATGTGACACAGAGCACGGCTCCTTCGAGATGTTCGGCCACGGGTGCCAAGGCGCCCGTGAGAAAGTCCGGGAGACTGGAACCTGATCGGAAAATCGGGGTCGTAAGCGTTCGAATTTTCATAGGGTGATCATAGGGAAACTTGCGTTAACCGTCAAAAGCACTACAATCGATTCCATCGCAATAGGCTTCCAGGAAGGTGTGGCATTACTCGATTTCCATTAGCTCGTTTTCTTCTTGTTTTGTCGCTGATTTTGACTTTGGGCACGGTTGTTCTTGAGAAGGCGGTCGCGCAAGACTCCGCCTCCAAGCTTCCCGTGGTTCTGATTGATAAAAAGAAATACGAGATGCATCTCGCGCATTACAACAATGGCCTGGAGATTTTTAAGACCTATAAGGTCACCATCGGCAAGAACTCGGGCGACAAGGAGCTTGAGGGCGATCAGAAAACCCCAGAAGGGATCTACCGCTTTTCCGCCCGCTATGGCCGCGAGAATCTCAAAGCGAAGTTTGGCGCGATGGCGTTTTACATCGATTACCCCAACACATTTGATCGTCGGCAAAAAAAGACCGGGTTCGATATCATGCTGCATTCGACAAATGACCCGGAACGCCTGGCTCGGCCGCAAGATTCCGACGGTTGTATCGTGGTCGATGATGAACGCATCAAAGACATCGCCAATTACATTCAAACTCCGATCACGACCGTCATCATCTATGACGAACTCAAGCCGGAGCATTTGAAACCGGAAACGGACCCCGACTTAATTGCCGCTTTTGACAAGTGGCTGGCGGCTTGGTCAGGAAAAGATATCGAAGGTTATATCGGGTCCTACGTTCAAGACTTCACATATGAGAGCATGAATCGCGATCAATACCGGGCCTACAAGGACAGTCTTAATCGCAAGTACGAGACGATCGACGTGAAGGCGACGAATCGTCGCTATTTCCGTCATCCGAAATACGATCTTGTGACCTTCACTCAAGAATACTCGTCGACGTTTAAAGGTGGAAAAAAAGCCTTCGTCGCGCGTGGGCAAAAACGAATCTACTTTATGAGAGAAAACGGACAGCGAAAGATCTTCTCGGAAGAGTTCTCGCGTTACTAGCTTGGGAGTTGGCGATGGAAGTTAAAGGGATTGCGGCATTTGATTCGAAATCGGCACTGGGACCTTATCAGTTCAAGCGTCGTGCGCCTCGTCCGGACGACGTGGTGATCGACATCAAGTTCTGCGGCATTTGTCACTCGGACATTCACCAAGCGCGAGATGAGTGGGGTGGTTCGAAATTCCCTATGGTACCAGGGCATGAAATCGCGGGCCTGGTTTCGGCGGTGGGCTCGAATGTGAAAAAGTTTAAGACCGGCGACCGTGTTGGGGTCGGCTGCTTTGTCGACTCGTGCCGAACTTGTCCGTCCTGCGAGGCGGGGCTCGAGCAATATTGCGACATGGGAATGACTGGAACTTACAATTCGGTCGAGCGCGATGGTTCGCAAGCGACGCAAGGCGGGTATTCGACAAAGATTGTCGTGCAAGAGGACTATGTGCTTCGTATCCCCGAAAATCTGCCTCTCGACGCGGCCGCGCCACTGCTGTGCGCGGGTATCACGTTGTATTCGCCGCTGGCGCACTGGAAGGCGGGACCTGGTAAGAAGGTCGCGATCGTCGGAATGGGGGGCTTAGGGCACATGGGTGTGAAGATCGCATCGGCGATGGGCGCGCATGTGACTGTGCTCAGTCATTCGACAAGAAAAATGGAAGACGCCAAAGCGTTTGGGGCGAAAGAGTTTTACGCGACATCAAACCCCGATACGTTCAAACAGCTTCGTGGAAAGTTCGACCTCATCATCAACACGGTTTCCGTCGGTGTCGATTGGAATCAACTACTTGGGTTGCTTCGGCTTGACGGTTCATTGGTCGTGGTCGGAATTCCTGAAGAGGCGGTTCCGGTGGGTGCGTTTTCGTTGATCGGCGGCCGACGCAGCCTTGCCGGGTCGTTGATTGGCGGAATTCGCGAAACGCAAGAGATGCTCGATTTCTGCGGGAAACACGGCATTGTTTGTGAGATCGAAAAAATCTCGGCTAGCGATGTGAACAAAGCCTACGAGCGTGTCGTGAAAAGTGACGTGCGTTACAGATTTGTGATCGACACAGCCACGATCGCATAAGAAAAAACTTGAAGGAGCCTCCGTGCCTGCTGTTTGCTGGGCACGGAGAACTCCATTCGTTTAACAGATGGG
>CAUJGS010000070.1 GCA_963170185.1 Bdellovibrionota bacterium | reverse complement strand
CGAGGCCGACGGCTCCTAAGACCATCGCTCGGGTGCGCCGCACGAGACAGGACCTCTCCCCGGCCATCATCCGCCTCGAGCTTGTTCACGAAGACGGAATTGCAGACTCAAACTAGTTCGCCCATTCAAAGAAAGGCTTTTATGAAGCATTCACTTTTAATCCCACTGCTCGGCATGACTTTGTTCGCTCAATCGGCAATCGCACAGGAAAGCCGAATCCATGACATAGGCGTCGCAATTCAATCCCGGCCGTCTCCATACGACACGACGGAGCTGTCTTCTCTCGCTCAAGCTATGGGCATGATGACTCTCTCGGAGGCGGTCGGACATAACGGCACCGCTTCACGTGATCTCATGGCGACCTTCGAGTCTCGCCTCATTCGCGCGCAAGAAGAATGGATTCAGTTTCAATCCCTCTCAAACTCAAACCGATCGACAGCGGCCATTGAAGCTTTTCTTCAGCTAGAATCCGAATCGATCTGGAATGACGAAGCTCGCTTGGCTTTCTACGAGTTTCATCAGCGCTTGGCTCGTATGCGACCCGAAAGAAGACAGACCCACCTTATCAAAGCCGCCATCTCTTTGAATCATTTCAAATACTCAAAGAACTCTTTGGCTCCTTCGGTTCCAGTTGAGCTCGCGGAAATGGAAAGTCGAATCACTGTTCGTTGGGTCTCTTTTTCCGAGGTTCCAAATGAAATCGCGGGCCTCTTTGTCGATGGTCACTGGTATGACCGCTCGCAGGGCCGCTTTCCCTTGATCTACGAAGCCGCCGGTGGTGATTCCCTCGAAGTTCGCCTAACCGGTATCTCCAATAGTCACTGGCCGATCGAGAACTCAGTTCGCCCTCTGACAAAAGATCTCGAACTCTCTAATCGCCTCAAAGTCTCTCGGCCATTGATGACGGACTCCTCTGCCTGTATCGCGAGTTTCAACTTCACTTCGCGAGTCGGGCGCTTGATTGCCGTCGACAAAGAGGAATGTCGGGCCACTTTGCTCCAAGGCGGTCTGAACGAGGGAACACAGAGCGAAGCCACTACTCTCGGTAAAAAGTTCGGCGTTCAACAAATTGACCCGGATCCGTTTCGTGACCAAAAGCCCCTTGAGCCACTTCCGAAGATCAAGCCTTGGATGTGGGCCACCCTAGGCGGTATTGCGCTGACGGCTCTCATCATTTCACATAACCGCGGTCGCCAAGGGGAGACTGCAGCCGTGCAACCAGTGCACCGCGCTGGATGGTGAAAACTTCGTCTTCAAAAAACAAAGCCGCCCCTTCGGAGCGGCTTTGTTCGTTTTACGAAGTTTAGAAGTTTTACTTCGCTCGGTTAGCGCGTACGACCTGGAGTCGTGCCTGTTCCCGTTCCAGGTCCCGAGCCGCCACCGGTAACCGGGTTCGTACCGAAACTAGGATTGTAATAGAAGTTTCCGCCCGAAGAACCGCTTCCGAAATACTGATTCCACTTCATCTGGAACTGCATGTACTCGGACATGAAGCTTTGATACAGACGCATGCGTGAGGCCGCTTGTTCGGTGTACTGACGCTGCATCTCTAGCTGCATCTGGTACTGCTGCTGCATCATCGTTGGATCCATCATACCGCCAGTCATGAAACCACCGGCCATGCCGCCTGCAATTCCCCATGGAGACATGAAACCGCCAGCCATTCCGGCCATGCCACCCATGTAGCCAGGCATTCCCATGTAGCCGCCGGCCATTCCGGCCATGCCTGCCATGCCCGCCATACCTGCGAAACCGCCGGCCATTCCAGCCATACCTGCGAAGCCCGGCATTCCAGCAAAGCCACCAGCCATACCGGCCATACCGGCCATACCGGCCATGCCTGCCATACCACCCATGTAGCCTGGCATTCCCATATAGCCGCCGGCCATTCCAGCCATACCGGCCATTCCAGCCATGCCCGCCATACCTGCGAAGCCTCCAGCGATTCCGCCCGCGATGCCGCCGACAAAACCACCCATGCCTGGATAACCACCCGGCCATCCGCCGACACCCCAAGGACCGTTCATGCCCCAAGGACCGGCGCCCGGCATATACATACCGCCACCGTACATGGGATATCCCGACATTCCTGGATAACCGAACGGACCGTTCATACCGCCGTAGATACCACCGGCCATTCCGTATGGACCCATCATACCGTAAGGGCCCATATTGAAGCCGCCGCCCGCCATCGAAGGTGAGCATCCGAAGCCCCCGTTTACACCGCCATACATACCGCCATAAAGACCGGCTGTACGATACGGGTAGAAAGCTCCGCCAGCCAAGCCTGTTGCGACGTAAGGAACGGCTTGATGCCCTGTACGTGCGTTCCATTCGTTGGCTTGTTTACCTAGGTAAATCGAACCACCAATTGAAAGCGCGTCAAGACCAACTGCCAAGAGTGTTTGTCCAAGCGAGGGACCTTTTGATTTCGAACGGCTCGAGCGCGATGAACCACGCTCATAACAGCTTCCGTCACCCGCTGGGCAATCCGCTTCCATGTCGCGATCAAGACGGCGTTCCATCTTGATGTCGCCAATGCGGTAACCGATCGACGAGATCTCGTCTTCGATTTTTGCCAAACGATTTTGCGCCTTAGTCATCTCTTGAGTGAGACGACGGTAGCGATCAAGTGCTCGAGCACAAGCGCTCACTTCCGCAGGCTTTGAACCGCCCTTTTGGAAGTAGCGGTCGCGGCAGACGCGTTGATCGATTTTGCCTTCACCACGACAGATCGCGCGCCACGCGTTCATCGTGTATGGTTGGTGAGCCGGGTTGCAGAGTGTTGGCGAGCCATCCGCCGAGAACTGCTCATCGCCAAAGTCCGCACCAAAGTCTTCAAAGCCCGAGTAATCCGCTTGCTGACCAGAAACACGAGCGCCCGCTGACACTTCGTTTGCTGGGCCACGGTTAGGAACTCGCGACATCTGTGACTCATCGCCTGTCACACTCGCCGGCATACGACCGCCGCCATCGCTCTCAAGCGAGGCGCCACCACGTGGTGTCGAGCTTGGGCGAGGTGCCGCAGTTGGACGAGGGCGAACTGGACGAACCGGAATGTATTCCGGAGTCGGAGCAGGAGTCGCCGTTGGAGGAGTGATGCGAATTGGAGGAGCTGTCGGGCGTGCCGTTGGGCGCGCTGTTGGACGAGGCACTGGCGTCGCCGTCGGAGTAGCAACCGGAGGAGTTTCGATAACTTCTTCAACGATAGTGACTGTTTCGCGCGTTGTTTCGCCGGAAGGACGACCAAGAACAGGACCGGTCGTTGGAGGACGAAGCCCCGTACCTGCCGGTGGCCCGCTTGGAGCTTGCGCAGAAGGACGCCCTTGAACTCCGCACACCGAACAGTTCATGCCTTTGTCCATGTGCTCTAAAATCACTCTCGCCCAGTTTGATTTCACGACATTGTTGACAGAGTCACGCATGGAATCAAGGTCGCGCTCGATTTGGCGGAACGTTTTTTCGATTTCGCGTTTTTCACGGCGAAGCTCACGACGCTCTTCTGTCAGCTCCGAGATCTCATCTTCTTCATCGCTTGCACCAGACGCCGCACCGTATCCGTATGGACACATCTGCATGCCGCCGTACATTCCGTAACCCCACTGCGCGTGAGACGCGGACGAAATCATCATGATGAATGCCATCAAGAGCGCTGAATATGCTCTGAGCTTCATGTCATCTCCTTGAGCGCCTCGAAGCCGAAGCGTTCGTTACTTAAACGGTCCTTCACTTCAACCGTGTCGACATTTTCGACGATCAACTTGAATCACCTCGATACAGGTCCAGTTCGATCGAGTCGATTCGTCAAAAAATTCGACACTTGAGTGCATAGACTCGACTTCCGTCGAGAGATGGGGATTGAAACCTCGATCACAGATTCCAAAAATGGCCCTGCGAGTGGCGAGATGCTTCAGTCTCCGACCTCCCTCCCTGGATGTCGAACTGTGCTTTCCTAGGAAACCGTATTGCAGGTTCCTCTGTTTAAATCCTACACTATGTTCACTTCATGAAGCACACCATTCTTTGCGTTGATGACGAAGCTGATAACGTTGATGCCCTCGAGCGCTTGCTCCGAACGAAATACAAGGTCTTAAAGGCGACCTCGGGCCAGGATGCACTTAAGGTTCTCGACCAAAATCGGGTGACTTTGATCATCAGCGACCAGCGTATGCCGAAGATGACAGGCGTGGAGTTTTTATCGCGATCACTCAAGACACATCCGGATGCGATTCGCATTCTTCTCACCGGATACGCGGACATTGAAGTCGTCATCGAAGCTATCAACAGCGGTCAGATTTATCGCTATGTGAACAAACCATGGGACCCCGTGGATCTCGTCAACACAGTGGACAAAGCTGTCGAACGCTATGAACTCGGACAAGAGCTGCGCGAAAAGAACCAGGCGCTACAAGCCGCTCTCGAAGAGCTTCAGACTTTGGATCAAGCCAAAAATCAGTTCATGGTTTTGGTGAACCACGAGTTAAAGACGCCTCTAACGACGATGTTAAGCTTCACGGACTTATTGGCCGAAACAAAACTCGATCTCGACCAACAACGCTATTTGAGCCGCATCAAAACCGCAGCGCTTCGTTTGCAAGACATGATCAACGATTCCTTGGAACTCGTTTCGGCCGAAACCCAGCAGACCAAGCTTGACCTGCGCTCGATCTCTTCCAAATCGACGATCAATGACTCGCTTATTACCGAGCCGATTCAAAAACTGCTCAACGACAGAAATGTGACCTTGAGCTTTCAAATTGAAAACCAAAAGTTTTTTGCCGACGAAAAAATCATACGCAATATCATGCGCCGTCTGCTTCACAATGCCGCGAAATTCGCCGACCAAGACTCGGAAGTAAAGGTTCAAGCCGATTCCCAAGGCAATGGTCTGCTTCGCGTGTCGATCGAGAATCACACAGCCAATGGCGCCAAGCTCGACCCCAAGAAAGTCGAATCTCTGCTTAAGCCATTTACCTTGAATGAAAACACACTCAATCACAGCATCGGCACAGGATTGGGATTGAGCATCTGCAACGCCTTATTGAAGCTTCATCACTCGAAGCTCGAGATTGAATCCAAAAACAAATCTGTGCTGGTCTCTTTCCTACTTGGTCGCGACCAAGACGCCGGAAACTAGTTCTCGGCAAAAAATCTCGATGTCCGGCTTACGGCCTACGGACACTTCAGCGAGAACCAGACCTTGATGACCACTCACCTATCCACGGCGCAGCTCGTGCTCAATGCAGTCCTCCGAAGCAACCCCTCGGAGGACTCAAGTGCGCCATCAAAAACTCTCGACGACCCAGATGTTACTTCTCTTTCTCATCGGCCTTTCTTTTCTCTTGCTCGGATTCCAAGCAAAGGCCGTCGCGCCGGAGCCAAACAAACCGGCTGAAGGATCTCAGATCTTGGGAATCGGAGAGTCCATCAAACTGGATCTTCTTCAATCGGCCAAAATTCATATCAGCGATGGCGGAGTGGTTCGAGCCCGCAAGGTCGGCGCAAGCGTCATTCTTACCGGTAAAAAAATCGGACGGGCGAAACTACGCTTTCTCGCATCGAAAACCGCCTCACCCGACCAGACTGTCTACGTCACCGACCGCAAAACAGCGGCAACGGCCAAACGATTCTCTGACTTTCTAAAAACAACGCGCGGGCTGTTTTTGGATACTTCCGCGTTACCCGTTCTCGTCGTACGCGGTGAACTTTTAAGAATGGAAGACTGGAGAATACTGACCGAGATCGCCCGGGCCAATCAGATTCCATGGCAGCTGCAAGCCGAGGTCTTGCCGCGAGAAAAGCTGAGGCAAGCTATCAATCAAGAGCTTCGCCATCTCGCGTGGGCCGGCGACTACCTTCACATCGAGAAAAATGGTCCTCAACTTGTTACGAACAAAGACCGCGAAAAGATGTCCGCGCAGGATAGTCTTCAACTTTCAACTCTTGGAATCCGAATCGAACACTCTTCTTCGATCAATGATCTCGAGCCGATGATCCGCACTCAAGTCGTCATCGCCGAAGTACGCCGCTCAACCGTGCAAAAGCTCGGAATCAAATGGCCTGACTTTTTTGTCCTCGGTGGCCAGCCCACGGTGATTGATGTCGGCTCCATCACGGCTCAGCTAGAAGATCTCGAGCAGCGTGGTGAAGGCCGCATTCTCGCGATGCCCAATCTGCTTTGTCGCTCCGGTGGTGAAGCCAAGTTTTTTGCAGGTGGAGAAATTCCAATTCAGACATCGAGTTACCGATCCAGCAACGTCGAGTGGAAAAAGTACGGCATCACCCTTCATGTGCAACCCCGTGCTGATCGACTGAAACGACTGAAGTTTCAGCTCATCACCGAGATTTCGGCAATCGACAGCTCCATGCCATCAAAGTCCAACATTCCGGGCGTCACTTCGAATCGCATTGAAACCCAGTTTAACCTTGCCGGCACACAGACCGTGGCTCTTTCGGGGCTGATCAAACGAGAAGAAGGACGATCGCTCTCAGGCCTCGGACTTCTCAGCTCCATTCCCATCCTCGGGACTCTCTTTGAAAGCCACGACTTTCTCAATCGCGTCACCGAACTCGTGATTTTTTTAACACCCGAGATCAGTTTTCCCGGCGCTTCAGGGGAGTCACAATGACAACTACACTCAGCTCCCTTCAGTCGGCGGATCTCTTGCAGCACGCAGAACGCACTCTTCAGGCGATTCAAGAGATCCCAAGCCTCAAACACACCCCGATCCTCGATCGGCTTGAACGCGAACGTGATGTCGCATTGGACAACTGCCTAAAACGATGCCTCGAGAATCTCGATGAGCCGAGTCGCGCCCGAATCGTCGGAGAGTTTTTTGAATTTGGCCCACTTGGAAGAGTTCAAACCGATGAAAGCGTAACTGAAATTCTGGTGATGGCTCCCGACTCGATTTGGGTGGAGCGCGGTGGCCGACTTGAACGATTAGGCGACCGCTTTCTCAATCGCATCACATACCGTAGCTGCTTCAATCGTGTTCTACGAGCGGCAAAAGCAAATGTGGATGAGACCAAACCGTTTGCCAACGGGCGCTGGTCCGATTTCCGTGTTCATGTCGTGGCTTCTCCCATCGTCGGCGATTTCCCCTGCCTCACACTCCGCCGAGTTCGGAATCGTCGCTGGACTCTAGAAGAGCTGCTTGCTTCGGAATGGGCAAATGAGCGCGGGATTCAGCAAGTTCGAGAGCTCATAGCTAAACGACAAAATGTTTTGGTGATCGGTGCCACTGGGTCCGGAAAAACATCCGCCCTTTCCGCGGCACTCAACGAAATTGCCGAGCATGAACGCGCATTGATACTAGAGGACACCGATGAGATTCCCGTTCCCACTCCGGCAAGTCTCAAACTTCTCACCAAAACCGCAAGACATGCGGACGACACGGAGATCGGCTTAGGGGATCTCTTAAAACAATCTCTCCGCATGCGACCTGATCGCCTGGTAATGGGCGAAGTCCGCGGCACCGAGGCAAAGGATCTCTTGATGGCCTTCGCTACCGGCCACGAAGGCTGCTGGGGAACCCTGCATGCCGCAAACGCCCGTGAAGCCATGCTCCGATTAGAAATGCTGGTGCAAATGGGAGCCCCGCAGTGGACAGCGGCCACGGTTCGAGCCCTGATCCATTCGAGCATTCACTACATCGTCACCGTCGACCGAACGAAAGACGGAAAAAGGCGACTTGCATCGATTAGCAAAGTCGCCTCTTTGGAAGAAATGGGATTCTGTTTCTCGACGGTTTACCAGGCGTGAAAATCAGGCCTGAACATCGATAAAACTGCCACGCGGATAAAGCTCGCTTGGAGCCTCACTAGCAGCTTCGCTATCCGTGTTCGCAAAGCCGCTGATCGGCGCATACGTCACGGGTGTTGAAACCGCTTCGGCGTTGTAAGTCGCAACTGGCTCGCTTACGTTGCCCATTGATTCGGCGATTTCCGGTTGAGCCACCCGGGAGCGAAAGAAATTGTCTGAAAGCTCGCGCGCCATTGCCGCTTGCTGCATATCTTTGGTTTTCCAATCCATGCGTTCGGATTGAATCTTTGTTGCGCGTGAAGCCGTTTGCCCGATCGCCGCTTCGCGAAGCGACGAAACTCCTTCTGGTCGACCAAACGAAGGCGTACCTGGCCGCACTGGTGCAGAGTCCTTCATATCGACCGATGACACTCGTGCGGATTTCGGTAAAATACCGCTGATCTTTTCCATCCCAACCTCCTGTTGGTTCAATCGAATCGTTGCTACTGGCGGATTCTTAAAGCGCATCATGCGCCTTGCCCCGCTCTCATGACTTTTATCGGCTCATTTTAAGACACACATAAGGACCCGGACCTTTAGCCGACAAGACCGATGCACGCTCTCGACCTTTATCAAGAACTCCAAACTCACGAAGTCGAGGTTTGTCTCGAGCTCCGCCAAGACTGGTAGCATGGTATTTACAACTTTCAGCGGTAGGTGCACTCATGCTTCGCTTGACCCGATCCGGCCGGCTTTACTTCTGCTACTCAGTTTACCGATGGTTTCCATCGTCTCGACGGCGAAAGCCAGTTCCTTGGCTGAGTTCGCTTGCGGAACAATGGTCATGAATGGTTCGTTCTATTCGGAGGCTGGAGTCGTTCAATGCGATGACCCGAAACAGGATATCGAGGTACGCTCGGACTCCAAAAAAATCTTTTGCTTCTATTCGGCTCAGTGCACACCGGTAACCCGGAAATTGAAAGCGGCCGTTTTAAAAGAGCTGGATAAGTCGGATTGGTCAAAACTAACGGACGACGAAATCAACCGAACGGTCATCCGGCTGGCCGCAAGTGGCAGTCTTACCGGACTTGAGATCACACAAACTTCCGTTCAATGTCTGGGCGACAAAACCTCTAACGGCAACCCCGACTGCCCAAAGGTAAACGACTGCGTGAACAACCGTCGAGGCTCGTCGCTTTATTGGAAAGTGAAACCCTTGAAAGTACTGGCGGCACCACCCACAGCGGCTGACTCCGACGGCTTTCAAGTCGAACAACGAGGCGGTTCTGCACCACGAGGTGTCAGCCGATGAAAAAAACCACCGCCGTTTTCACAGCCTGTTTTGCATTCACGCTCATCTTGTGGACTCAGTCTTCGTTTGCCTCGGGCATTTTACGATTCGCGGAAAGCTAAAGGGTTTCACGGAGGAATTATACCTCATCGAAACCAAGAGCCTCGTCTATGAAATAAAAAAGTCCGATTTGAATAGCGAGCAGTTACAAGAACTCAAAAAGAAAAAAACCGGCCACGAAGTAGAACTCGTCGTGACCACGGAATCTGTCGCTCGCGTGCGCGACAGAAATTAGTTCGGAGCTGTTTCGCCAACACCAGGCGCAAGGCGGATGCCGAGTTCGATCAACTGGTCACGCGAAACAGCGTTGGGAGCTTCCGCCATAAGGTCGGTCGCCTTTGCCGTCTTCGGAAACGCGATCACGTCACGAATCGCATCTGTGTTGCAAAGAATCATCGTCAGACGATCTACGCCCCACGCGATACCGGCATGTGGAGGAGTTCCATAGCTGAGCGCTTCCATAAAGAAACCAAACTTCTCTTTGGCCTCTTCTAGCGAAAGGCCTAGCGCTTTGAACATCGAGGCCTGTAAGTCACTGCGGTGAATCCGAACCGAGCCACCGCCGAGTTCATGACCGTTGCAAACGAGATCATAAGCCTTCGCCAAGATCTCTCCATATCGCTTCTCATCGCCGCTCTTTAGGATTTCCATGTGCTGGTTTTGCGGTGACGTGAACGGATGGTGACGAGCCGCCCAGCGACCGCCCTCCGCATCGTACTCAAACAGCGGGAAGTCGACGATCCACAAAAACTTGTCCTGGGACTCATCGATCAACTTCAACTCACGACCGAAATGCAGACGAAGCGCCGAAAGCGCCGCACAAGCCGTGTCGAAGCCGTCAGCGACGAGAAGCGAAAGCCCCTTACCCGACGGGCAGAGTGTTTTATGCAGCTCTTTTACCTTGTCTTCCGGCAGGGCTTTTGACACGGCCGAAGTCAGCGCGCCATTCACATCGCCCTTGATCCAAACCAATCCCTTGGCACCGGCTTTTTTCGCGATGTCGACAAGCTTGTCGATCTGAGCGCGTGACATTTCACCAGCCTGCTCAATACCCAAACCTTTGACGACGCCGTTTTTCGCCAAGACGTCATCAAAGACCTTAAAGCCTGTACCGCGCGACTTATCGGTCAGGTCCTGAAGTTCAAGACCAAAACGCATATCCGGCTTGTCGCAACCAAAGCGGTTCATCGCGTCGATAAACTTCATCTTCGGAATCGGACCGAGGTCAACGCCGCGGAATTTCTTCCAAAGCAGCTGGGCCATGCGTTCATTCACCGCGATGATATCGTCTTGGTCGACGAAGCTCATCTCGATATCGATTTGCGAGAACTCCGCCTGACGGTCCGCACGCAAGTCTTCGTCGCGGAAACAGCGAGCGATTTGGAAGTAGCGATCCATACCGCCGATCATCAAAAGCTGCTTCAATGTCTGCGGCGATTGCGGGAGTGCGTAGAAGGAACCCTGGTTAACTCGCGAAGGCACTAGATAATCGCGCGCACCTTCGGGGGTCGATTTGTACAAGATCGGTGTTTCGACTTCCGTGAAACCTTCTTCGGAAAGGAAGTTTCGCACGGAACGGACGATCTCGTGACGCTTACGCAAGAAGCCGCTGAGACGCTGCGAACGAATATCGAGGTAGCGATACTTGAGTCGCAGGTTTTCGCCGACAGTTTCGTCGTTGACCTGAAACGGAGGAGTTTTCGCCTCGCTGAGGATCTCCAACTCCGCTGCTTCGATCTCAACGTCGCCAGTTGCGAGTTTTTTATTGGCCATGCCGCTGGGACGAGTACGCACGAGTCCACGAATCGCCACGACAAATTCCGCACGCAGATCCTTCGCAGCCGCCATCGCAGGACGCGAAGGATCAAGGACCACCTGAACAGTGCCTTCACGATCACGAATATCGACAAAAATCAGACCACCGTGATCGCGACGACCATCAATCCACCCCATGACGACCACGTTTTGACCCGCGTTATTGGCGCGAAGCGCACCTGCATAATGCGAGCGTTTGATTTCTGAAACAAAACTACCGGTACTCGTCGAAGACACAACAAAACTCCTTCATGAAGGGCAAGCCTGATGGGGAAGTCGGCAGGATAGTTCCAGTTCAAAAAAAAGCCAATCATGAAAAGGATTTGGGAAGTCCAAACAAATACTTATGTGCCTGACAGATAGGGGGCAAACGCGATAATCTTGGAGTTGCAGAACTAGCGTTTGTCGAGCTGGGCAGCAACGTGAGGCATAACGCCATCCGCCAAACCCCTCGCCTGCGCTATAGAAGCAATAGCGATAAGTAAAACGGCAGGTCGTGAGGCCCAATTCAAATTGGGCGGTTTTTGAAATCTGCCACATTGACCAGGAGTGTTTCGTGCCCAAATTCAAAGTCGAATCGAAGTCCAACCTCAGCCAATCCGAGGCGTTTGAAAAAATGAAGACGCTCCTCGCGGACGACCCGGATCTACGGAAGTTGGACTCGAAAATCGAGATTAAGACGAACGATGCAGGCCATACGGCACAGGTAAAAGGATCCAAATTTTCGGCAGATGTGAAAGTCGCGGCCACAAGCCCTGGTTCTCACGTCACGATTGAAGTCGACTTGCCCCTGATGCTGCTACCGGCAAAAGGCATGGTTCAGGCGACTCTCGAGAAAAAGCTCTCGAAAATTTTGGCTTAAGCAGGAGATTTGTGGCGAAGTCGAAAGACGTGAAAGCTCCCAAAAAAAACACTCCTCGCACGAAGAGTGCGAAGGGGTCCGCACGCGTCGTCGAAGCCGAAATCATTGAACCGAGCTCCCCGAACCGTTCGACCGACTACGCTGAACAGGTACAAAGCCAAAAAGATGTCTGGGAAGCGCGCGGCTGGAAAGAGCGCAGCGCCGGCCAGATCGAAGACGACGCCGATAGCGAGTCGGACATCCATGTGGAAGCCGATTCCGCCCTCGACCGCGAGACGCCAACAGATCTCATTGACGACGACTTGGCGGAGTCAAACCTACCCGCCCTTACCGAGAGCCTTGATTCCAAATCCGACGCCGCCTCCAAAACAAAATCTGGAGCGTTGGCGCTAGCGGATCCCGTCGCGCTTTACATGGCGGAAGTCCGTAAGTACCCCCTGCTCACGCGTGAGCAGGAACAGGAGCTCGCCACGCGCTACCGTGAGACCGGAGACAAGCGTGCGGCCGAAATGCTTGTGACGAGCAACCTTCGCTTCGTCGTGAAGGTCGCGGCAGAATATTCGAAATTCGGTGCTCGCCTAATTGATTTGATTCAAGAAGGAAACGTCGGGCTCATGCATGCTGTCCGTGAGTTCAACCCCTACAAGGGCGTTCGTCTCATCACATACGCCGTCTGGTGGATTCGCGGCTATATCCAAGACTACCTCATGCGCCAGTACTCGATGGTTCGCATCGGAACCACGCAGTCGCAGCGAAAACTCTTTTATCGCCTTCAAAAGGAAAAAGAACTGCTTGAGTCCATGGGGCAAGAGCCCAGCGTGCAGCTGCTTTCAAGCCGTCTTGGCGTGAGCGAACAAGACGTCGAAACCATGAGCCAGCGCCTGCAAGGCCGCGATGTTTCGCTGCAAACGACAGTCGACGACAGCGGCAAGACAACGTTGCTCGACTTTGAATCCTCAGATGAGACTCCGATCGATGAGCAGATGGGGCAGGCGGAAATGCTGTCTCTTCTTCAAGAAGGAATTGAGGACCTGAAAGACTCTCTAAATGAGCGCGAGCGAGAACTCCTGGAAGATCGCCTGCTCTCGGATGAGCCCCTCACTCTTCAGGAAATCGGCGAAAAGTACGGCGTCACACGCGAAGCCGTACGCCAAATGGAGAACCGCTTGATGGGAAAGATCCGCAAGATCTTAGAAGAGCGCCTCGAGAGCAAGAGGCGCTAAGCCGGCAACGAGACTCAGCTCGCTTCGTTGTTTTGTTCTTTGAAGAAGGTCGTGAGTTTTGCGCGCAAGCGGCTGATCGCTTGAGCGTGAAGCTGTGAAATACGACTTTCGGTTACACGAAGAACTTTGCCGATCTCTTTGAGGTTGAGGTCTTCGTAGTAATAAAGCGAAAGCACAAGACGCTGTCTTTCTGGCAACTCTTCGATCGCTCCCGTAATAACATCCTTCACTGACTTGAGATTCAGCTGGATATAGGGGTTTGCGACTTTCACGTCCTCTAAAAGCGACATCAACGACTTTTTGTCGACGTTTGAGAACGACGCGATCTCGTCGATTGAAAGAACAGAAACCGGACGCACCTGATTCACGAGTTCAAAGAACTCGTCGAGCGTCATATTCAGCTTCGAAGCAACCTCTTCATCTGTGGCTTGACGTCCAAGCTCCGCTTCGAGATCCGCGACCGTTTTATCAAGCAGCTTGGCTTTGTCTCTAACCGAGCGCGGGACCCAGTCTTGCGCGCGAAGCTCATCGAGAATCGCACCGCGAATACGGAATTCAGCGTAGGTCTTAAACTTGTTGTCGCGAGTCGGATCGTACTTCTCGATCGCGTCCATCAAACCGATGACGCCACTTGAAATGAGGTCATCTAATTCGATATTCGAAGGAAGACGCACGGCGATTTTCTGCGCAATGAACTTGATAAGTGGCGTGTACTCACGGATCAACTCTTCGCGCTCTTTCGAGTTCAATCGCGTGGGTTCGTCCTTATACTTTTTGAGTGCTGAACTGTTCATTCATTCCCTCGTTTTGCCTCGAGCAACACTTTAAGGTTACTCGCTTCCATCCATCCTTAGAAGTCCTGACTATTTCATGCCAGACCAATTTGGGCTTGAGTAAAAACCTAGCCTCGCCCTCCGGCCTGTCACCAAATGCGCCCTAAGCAGCGCCGATCAATTGTTTCCAGAAAAACTGTAAACTTCCTTTACACTCGACCTCGTCGGATACGCGATAATCCGCTCGGCTAACAAAAGTATCCGCTAGACCTGCGAGTGCTTTTGCCGATTCCGCCTGTGGGAAAGTTCGACACACAAGCTGTTGTGCACGCGTAGATTGACGCAAGTGCGGATCGCTTGGAATCGAGCCACGGTAGGTCAACGTCACGGGTAAAAAACGCGCCGCGACCGACTGCAAGCGATCGAATATTCTCCGTCCGTCTTGTTCGTCGCGAACTTGGTTGCAGACAACCGAGAACTTCGATTCGCGCTGCCGCAAGTTCAAAACCTTGATGAGCGCGTAGGCGTCCGCAAGCGAAGACGGATCTGGAGTCAACACGACGGTGATCTCTTGGGCCGCCGAATTTAGGTAAAGCACGTTATCGGCAATCCCCGGAGCGGTATCAATGATCATCACGTCGTAAATGGTGCCGAGATCACTTACCTGATCAAGCAATGTTTGTTTGCTTGCCTGAGGCAGTTTCTGCAACTCAAAGAGGCCGTTACCGCCTGGAATCAGGCTGATCGACGATGTCACGTCGACCAAAATATCGCGAATGTCGGCATTGCCATTGATGACGTCCGCTACCGAATATTCCGGTTTAACTTGGAACATGATATCGAGATTCGCCATGCCAAGATCGCCGTCGAAAAGCAGAACACGTTTGCCGCGCTTTTCAAACTCCGTCGCCAGGTTTGCGACGATCGTACTTTTTCCCACTCCACCCTTACCTGATGTCACCGAGATAACTTTGGTTGAGCGTCCTGTATGATCTTGCGAAAATCCCATCTTATTTCTCCGTAATCCGCTTGAGGCTGGAAAGTTTGAAAAGTAAATCGAGTACGCGCTCTTTGGTCGCAAGTTCGAAATCCTCGGGAACTCGCGCACCGATTCCAAACGAATGAATCGGAAGACCAGAACGCATTTGAACAGTTGCGATCACTCCATGCTGGATAGAGAGATCAAGGCCCGTGAAAACAAGGTCCGTCGGCTGAACGACACGGAAGCGTCGTACCACCTCGAGCGCATCCGTCTCTTTCATCGACGACGAGAGACAGAGATGGACAGCCTGGCTATCAAACCCAGGAATCATCGAACGCATCATTGAGATCTCTTCCATGTCCTTCAATGCCACGCCCGGGCAGTCGACGAGAACATGGTCGATAGAACCCATTTGCGACTCCAGCCATTGCCATTCTGACCGATCACGAACGATCGCGAACGGCACATTGAGGATCTGGCAGTAGATCTTTAGCTGGTCGATTGCTCCGACCTTCGTTGTGTCAGTGGTCACGATCGCGACACGTTTCTTTTCGCGAATCACGAGCTGAGCCGCCGTTTTTACCAGTTGCGATGTCTTGCCACCGCCCATTGGGCCAACGAAGATGTGAAACTTGCTCGCGAGGGGGCGCTGACAGATGGAGATATTTTGCAGGAACCACTTCGCCACCCACGCTTCGATGATCGCCGGTTTTTTAGCGTTCATCGGATCGATTTCTTGCGCGGCACGATGAAGAATCTCGCCAGCCAAATCACCCGACACTCCGGCCTCTACCAGTTTCTGATAGCAGCGGCTGAAGTCGTACGAGAGACCAAACTCCGCACCCGGATGCGAAGCCCCTTGAAAGGTTTGCGGAACTTTTTGGAATCCCTCAAGCAATGTCTGAAGGCGATTGATCTCGCTCTTCAATGAGGCGATCTCTTGGGTTTCCATTGCCGTCGTCGTCGCCGCCGATTGCGCGGACGGAGTGATTCCGGCTTGGGCCTTCGGTGGCGTTACCGTCGTCGAACGGCCCGCTTCAAATGCTTCACGAGCGAGACTTCGGATCTTGCCTCGGACCTCGACCTCACGCCCATCGACATTGGCTTTCGCTGTCGGCGCCGAAGTCGGACGCGACGCCGGGCTGGGCGCCGGAGCCGCTGGACGCCGAGTCGCGTAGACAGGCGTCTCATCCGGGATATCGATGTAGCTGATTTTTGTAATCGGGCGTGGCTTCCAATTGGGATCGGCGGACGAAGTCACCTGCGCGACAGGTTCCGAATTGTACGAAGAGCGCTGCGGCGTCGCCACCTGCGCCTGAAGGCGTTTTTCAACCATCTTCTCGATCATTCGACGCTGCATACGCGCGTCAGCGGCACGGAACTTTTCGCGATCATCGTCTTTCAAGCGCGATTCAACAAAGCGCTTCTTCTGAAGCGTCGTTTCGGAGACAGCAGCCGTTACTTCAAACGACGTCTCGCCACCAAGACCAAACGATCTTTTATTTTCACGAGCTCCCAAGATCACGGCTTCGGGGCCGAGTTCGGCCTTAACCATGCGTAGAGCTTCTTTCATTGATCTGGCTTCAAATTTTTTAACCCGCATTGGCGATCTCCACCGTTGCTACCGAACGAATGTTGACGTCAGAAGAAATCTCGTTGTGCGAAAGCACGACAAGCTGGGGAATGAATCGGTTGGTCAGCTTCGCGATATGACGACGCGTTGTTGGGCTGACAAGGAGAAGCGGCTGACCCGCGATCTCAGGGTGGCGCTCGATCGTGCTTGCGATACCTTCGATCATGTCGCTAGCCGTACGAGGGTCCATGACAAGCTGTACGCCTTGGTCGGTTTGAAGAAGTGAATTCGAAATCAACTCTTCAAGACGCGGATCCAAACTCATGACGCTGATTTTGCTGCGCTCATCTTTGTAACGACCCGAGATACCGCGAGCCAGGGCACGACGAACGCTTTCTGTCAGAACATCAGCGTCCTTGGTGCGACCAGCCTCGTCAGCCAGCGTTTCGAAGATCGTCAACAGATCGCGAATGGAAACCTGTTCTCGAAGAAGGTTCTGAAGAACCTTGACCACGATCCCAACCGACAGCGGCTCGGGAATGAGATCTTCGACCACTTTCGGATAAGACTTTTTGAGGTTTTCGATGAGACCTGCCACTTCTTGACGACCGAGAAGCTCGTGCGCGTGTGTGCGAATGATTTCCGTGATATGAGTCGCCATGACCGTTGGAAGATCGACGACTGTGTAGCCCGCAAGCTCCGCCTCCTCGCGAGAAGACCTGCCGATCCAAAGCGCATCGAGACCAAACGCCGGCTCTTTCGTCGGAATTCCATCGACACGTGCTGTGGTGTTTCCGGGGTCCATCGCCAAGAGATAGTCCGGGCGAAGCGTGCCGCCGCCGACACGGTTACCTTTAATCAATAGACGGTACTCACCTGGCTCCAGTTGCAAGTTGTCTCGAATATGAATGCTTGGAACGATGATGCCCATGTCGAGCGCGAACTGCTTGCGGATCGATACGATGCGCTCAAGCAGATCACCGGACTGCTGACTTTCAACGATATTGATAAGTCCATATCCAACTTCCAACTCGACGAGATCCAGCGGAAGCAGTGTTTCCACTTTCTCCTTTTCAGGTTTCGTCGCGGCCTCGTCCGCGCGTTTTTTGCTTTCCGCCGCCTCTTCTTTTTTATAGCGCTCGACGATCCAGCCGATTCCGACGAAACCGGTTGCCAGCGTCATGAATGGAACTATCGGCAGGCCAGGCACCATTCCCAAAAAGGCGATGACGCCGCCGCCGATATACATGGCGCGCGGGTTTAAGAAGAGCTGAGAAACCACTTCCTGGCCCATGTCGTCGTCATCACCCTTGCGAGTAACGATGATACCGGCCGCGGTCGAAATGATCAGAGCCGGGATCTGAGAGACAAGACCATCACCTATAGTGAGTTTTGTGTACGTTTCCGCCGCCAGTCCGATATCCAAACCGTGCTGGAGAACACCGATCAAGAGACCGCCAATAACGTTGACGACCATGATCAAAATCCCGGCTATCGCGTCTCCACGTACGAACTTCGAAGCACCATCCATCGCCCCGTAAAAGTCCGCTTCGCCTTCGATCTCCTTACGGCGCTTTCGAGCTTGGTCCTCATTGATAAGTCCAGCGTTCAGATCCGCATCGATCGACATCTGCTTTCCAGGCATCGCATCCAACGTGAATCGCGCTGCGACTTCCGCTACCCGGCCCGAACCTTTGGTGATGACGACAAAGTTGATAACGATCAGGATCATGAAAACGATGAACCCGATGATGTAGTTGTCACCGACGACGAAACTACCAAACGCATGAACGACCGCTCCGGCGGAGGCCGATCCATTTTGCCCCTCGCTTAAAATCAGACGTGTGGTCGCGACGTTTAACGAAAGACGGAACAATGTTGTGAGAAGCAGAAGGCTTGGAAAAACCGAAAAGTCCAAAGCCTTCTTCGCGTACAAAGAGACCAAAAGAATCAAAATTGAACTCGCCAAACTCAAGACCAGAGCCAAGTCCAAAAGGAATGCCGGAAGCGGGATGATCATGACCGCCAACACGGCCAAGATCGCGATCGCCATTAAAAGGTCGACGTTCTTCGCGTATTTTTCGAATCGCTTAAGAAACTGGAAAACTTCTTCCATCAGCGCATCGCCTTCTTCTTGAGTCTATAAACGTAGGAAAGTACCTGAGCCACGGCTGTGAAAAGCTCGCGCGGAACCGTTTGACCAATTTTGAGTGTCTTGAACATCGCGCGCGCTAGCGGCTTGTTTTCCATGACCGGGACTCCGTTTTCACGAGCCACGGCTTTGATCTTCTCGGCAACCAAGCCGCTGCCTTTTGCCACGAGCTTCGGGGCGGCCATCGTGTTCGGGTCGTAAACCAGTGCGCAGGCAATATGGGTCGGATTCGTCACGATCACATCCGCCTTCGGCACATCTTTCATCATGCGCTTGCCCGCCATCTCGCGTTGGATGCGACGAATGCGAGCCTTGATCATCGGATCACCTTCGCGGGACTTGTGCTCTTCTTTGATCTCTTGCTTGGTCATGCGCATCTGCTTTTCGAGATCCCAGCGCTGAAAGAAATAATCGGCCGCCGCGATCACTGCCATGAAGACACCAAGCGCGCCCAAAAGTTTAATGATGAGAGAACCCGAATAGGCCAGAATTTCGTCGACCGTGAAAAAGCTCAGACGCGGCAAAAGCACGACTTCTTGCCGAACGATGACGTAAATCACCGAGCAAACCAAGACGAGCTTCAAAATCGACTTAATGCCTTCCACCAATGAACGCATGCTGAAGATGCGCTGAAAGCCCGCAATCGGGTTCAGTTTCTCCAGATTGAAGTCCATAGCCTCTTCGTTATAGAGAAAGCCGACCTGGACCACTGTCGAAATCACCGACAATAGCAATAACATCAAAATGATGGGCCCACCGAGAAGCGCCATTTTCTTTACAGCGAAGATAACGATAGGAGCGACTTGGTTCTGACGAACCGCTTCGACAAGATTCGGTCCAAGAACAAAAGTCAGAAGCTCTGAGACTTGCTGAAGAGCGAATCGTCCAAGGGCCCAGAACAAGAGCGCCGTGCCGAGCAGAACAAACACGCTAGCAAGTTCGCGCGTCTGCGCGACCTGACCGCGTTTACGGAAGTCTTCCCTCCGCTGCTGCGTGGCCTCTTCGGTCCTCTCTTGTTGATCTTCAGCCATCTACGATCCGTCCCTGGTCGATCAAGCCACTCATCCATAAGCGGCCACATTCACTAGCGCGTCTGTCTTTTACTTCGTTTTCAGCAAGCGAAAGACGAGATCCGCGAACTCGACCATTCCTTTGTCGAGTTCAAGGATCAGTGCCGGAAGCGTGACGATCATCACTAGAAGTCCAGCCAGGATATTGACTGGTAGCGACGTCACGAGGACGTTGATCTGAGGCACAGCTCGACCGACGATCCCCATTGCGACGTTGAGGAAGAAAATTACGACCATTACAGGGGCCGCCATCTTCAATCCTGCTACCGTTACCTGCTGAAACATCTCACTCCCGCCCTTCTGTTCTGATAAGGCAGCAAGATCAATGCCCGCAGGCGATATGGGAATTGCGGTGAAACTCTCGACCATCGCCGAGAGAAAACTGTGGTGTACATTCAATCCAAGCAGGAGAAGCGTCAAAAGAACGATATAGAACTTCTCCACAACGGTCGAGTTCGTGCCACTTGCCGGGTTAAAAACCGTGGCGCTGGTAAGACCCATCGAAGTCGCAATCATATGACCACCGACTTCGACCGCATAAAAAATCAATCGACATGTGAACCCCATTAGAAGTCCAACAAGGACCTCTTTCAGAGCGAGCCACACCAATCCGGTTTCAAAGTTCGCTCCTTGAATTCCATCTCGAGGAATCACGGAGAACACACAGAACGTCACGGTCAAAGCGATCAAGACTTTTATCGGATTGGGAACACTGAATTGCGAGAACACCGGCCACGAAACGAAAAAAGCTGAAATACGAATCAGTGCTAGACCGAATACAAGAATCTCAGCTTCATTCAGTTGAAATGGCGCCACGACCTACCTCGGATTCCGTCCCTACTCGCGCACGATCGTCGCGATGTTTTCGAAAAGCCCTATCGTGTATGTCGAAAGTATGTCGATCATCCATGGCCCTGCTAACATCAATACGATTGCGATGATGATCATCTTCGGAACGAATGTCAGCGTGGCTTCGTTAATTTGCGTGATCGCTTGAAAAACGCTGATCACCAAACCCACGACGAGGGCCGCACCAAGCATCGGGGTTGCGACCATCGCAGTCGTTTTCAAAGCATCCTGACCGAGTCGCATCACGAGTTCTTCTGTCACGCTTTAAACTCCCTCAACCGAAGCTCTTGACCATCGAACCAATCAGAAGCGTCCAACCGTCGACGAGCACAAAGAGCATGATTTTAAATGGAAGCGAAATCACGACCGGCGGGAGCATCATCATACCCATTGCCATGAGGACGCTCGCAATGACCATATCGATCACCAAAAAAGGCAGATAGATGATAAAGCCGATTTGAAAAGCCGTCTTGAGCTCCGAAATGATGAAGGCCGGAATCAAAACCGTCGTCGGTACGTCTTGACGTGTTTTGGGCGTTTCGATTTTGGCAAGCTTCACAAAAAGCCCCAAGTCAGAGTCGCGCGTTTGGTTGAACATGAAACGACGAAGCGGCACAAGAGCCGCATCGATGGCTTGCTCTTGATTCACTTTGTTGTTCAAGAACGGCTGCAGCGCGTTTTGGTTCACCTCTTCGAATGCGGGACGCATCACGAAGAAAGTCAAAAACATCGCAAGCCCCACCAAAAGTTGATTTGGCGGCATCTGCTGTGTCCCGAGAGCTTGGCGAAGAAACGATAGCACCACGATGAAGCGAGTAAAACCCGTCATCATGATCAGAATCGCCGGCGCCAACGTGAGCACCGTCATGAGAAGGATGATCTTCACAGTGTTGACGACTTCGTTGGGATTCGAGGTCGTTTTAAAACCAAGATTCACCGATGGAAGCGTCACCTGCGCCTGCGCAAGTTCCGAAAAACCCAATACCCCGATCGAGGTCAGCGCCAGAACTTTCAGGACTTGAGAGACCTTCATTTAGACCGACTTTCCCGAGCCACGTCCAAATGAAAAACGTGTGCTCACGATATCTCGAACCTCGCCAAGGCCCTTCATCGCGAAGTTTTCCGAAACTTCATCTTCGCTATCGCCCTCGAACCCCTCTTGATCCAATTGGTCCGCGAAATTTTTCGGAACAACTCCGGGCACCTCGTCGTCGATCAGCGCAAGAGTCTTGAGCATCGATATGTTGTGATCCGTGATCCCGATAAGAACGGCTTCGCCGGCCACTTGAATGATGGCGAGACTCTTCTTCGGCCCCAGATAATGCTGGGTAAGAACTTGAATCTTAGTCGGACTGTTGGCATTTGCTTTTTTCCGAACCGACCATTTTTTCAGACCAAAAATCGCCGCCGCAAGCACCACGCAGAGTACAAAAAGCGTGATGACAAGACGTTCGATTCCGCTTGAGGCTTGTTTCTTTTCACTCGAGCTCGCCGCGAATACCGGGATTTCGGACTCCGGTCGTGTGTCGCGTGCCGAGATCTTAACCGACGCTTCTTTATCAGTTGCGCCAGTTGTTGGTAACGATGCCGCTACTGGTGCCGCCGCTGGTGCGGCTTCGGGCAAAGCCGCTACGACCGCAGCCGGGGTCGGTGCGCTGGTCGCCAAACCCGACGTTTCCGTGATCACCACAGTACGAGCCCCGGTCGCTGTGGTCGCTACGGGCGTCAGCTCCAACGGAAGCACGACACGAACTCTTCCGTCGCCACGAACTACCTGTAGCTGTTCAGCCGCAGCTAATCCGTTTAGACCTTTTATGTTAAAGCGAATGACGCCGTCCGAACCATCGCGCGAAACCGAAACGGTGCGAACTGTTTCGTCCTCGAAACGAAAAAGCTGGCGTTTGCCATCGACCATGAAGTCCGCCCCTGCGACACGCACCTCAAGTGTTCCGGTGTCTGGCGCTGTCACGACAGCCTCAGTCCCAGCGAAGTCCTCTTGCGCCTGAGCGGTGATATGAATCTCCTGCCCCTCACGTTTCAACGAAACGTCGGCTGCCATCGCGTTCGACGCCAAAAACGAAGTCGCCGCAAAAGTGCTGGAAATGAGAAAAGAAAAGGCTTTAGAAAATTTCATGACGAAGCCCTCCATGGCTCACCGTCTTCGATCGACGAACTACTTCAGCTGTTCAACACGCTCTGACGGAGAAATGATATCCGTCAAACGCACACCGAACTTCTCGTTGACGACAACGGCTTCGCCGCGCGCCACGAGCTTGTCGTTCACAAGGACTTCCATCGGCTCGCCCGCAAGCTTCGAGAGTTCGATAACGCTCCCTTGACCGAGGTTCAAGAGATCGCTCACAAGCATACGCGTCCGTCCGAGCTCGACGGTTACCTTTAAGGGAATATCTAAGATCAGATCGAGATTGCGATCCGTCTTGCGAAGCTCTGTGACGGATGCTCCACCAGCAGCCGCTTCCGCCTCTACGAGATTCGCGACATTGCTTTTATCGTCCGCCATTTTTGTCTCCTTTACCCTCTCCATGTGGTCCACTCGTCAACTGCACGGCTACTGAACCATGATTGATTCCGTAGAAGCCGCGAAACTTCGCGACACCTTCCACCAGTACATCAAACTCCCCACCGGAGTCCTGATCCAGCGGAATTACATCTCCTGGACGAAGGTTCATGAGTTCGTTCAGAGTGATTTCGGTTTCTCCGAGGTTCACCTTCACGTCCACTTCCGTCGTCTGCAGCTGCTTCTTGATGATACCAGCCCAAATCTTCTTATCAGCCTGATCGCTCTCGACCTGAAAGCCGCTCTGAAGCTTCTGCTTGATTGGTTCGATCGTCGCATAGGGAATCACAAGCGTGATCGTACCATTGGCGTTTTCAAGCTCGACGTCGAATGTCGACGCGATCACAACGTCTGTCGGCGGCACAAGACCAACAAACTGTGGATTGACCTCGGTCCGAACGAAACTGCAATCGATCTTCGCAATTGCCGCCCAGGCTTGTTCGAGATCATCGATCGCTAGCTGAACGACCTTTTGAATGATCGTGAGTTCGATTGGCGTAAAATCCTTGCCCTCGACCTTGTTGTAAGGGCGATCGTCACCACCAAAAAAACTGTCGACCAATGCATAAGCGAGCTTCGTCTCGATCACCAACAGAGCCGAGCCGCGAAGCGCATTGAAACGCAAGACCGACATACACGTCGGCATCGGAAGCGTATTGATGAACTCGCCGAACTTTAGAAAGTCCGTCGAAGCATGATTGAGTGTCGCGATCTTGCGAAGCTGCGCCGAAAGCGAAACTCGGAAAGAGCGCATGAACTTTTCGTAGATGACATCGAGCTGCGGCAGACGACCGCGGATAATACGATCCTGGCTGGTAAGATCGTACACGACGACGACACGGTCGTCCCCGCCAGCGCCTGGTTCCGCACCGGTCTTTTCGGCTAGCTCGCCTTCATTAACGGCGGCGAGCAGCGCATCGACTTCACTCTGTGATAACACCTGATTCATGCGTTAACCTCAGTTGTAAATGAATTCAGTGAAGTGCACATGCTTGATTCGCCCCTTCGTCAGGAACGAGTTGACCGCGTCCTTAATCTCGTCACGCAAACCTTCTTTGCCCTCTCGAGATTCCAAGTCTTTAAACGTTTTGGAAGAAAGAATGATGATAATGATGTCGCGAATCTGAGGCTTTCGCTTCTCGATTTCCTCGATAACCTTCTCGCTCTCGACCTCGAGCTCCATATTCACTTTAAGAAGACGGTTCCCACGGTTGCCGGCCAGGTTCACGTAGAACGTTTCCATCGGAATCATCTTTCCAATGAACTCATCGGCCTTTTCTTTTTCTTCGGCTTGAGCCTGCGCCTCACCTTCGACGACTTTGTCGATCGTGGCGTGTTGAGCTTCCTTTTTCTTGCCGAGGTAGATCATGGCGCCAACGCCGCCCACGACCAACATATTGATAATGACCAACGCGTAGAGAAGGATCGGCTTTGAACCCTTACTGTCGCTCGCTGCTCCTTGAGCTGCCGCGTCCTTTGCTGCATTCTCTTCTGCCACTTCCGCCTCCTGCGTCCGTCAGTATTTGTCGCTTCGGCTTCGCCTTCTGCTCGTGCCTCGCAGGCGTGCTCGGCAACATTCTTCAGTGGTGTAATAAGCAACGTCGATGCCACCACACGAAGGGACCCTTTTGACTGGACCCAGACCGGCGCGCTTTCGGTTATTGCGATTTGAGATTGAGAAAAGGATTCCACCTAGTCTCTGATCCAGAAGAGATTTTGACGTCTCGACGTTGAAATCGGCTTCCAAAAGCCGTTCAGATGACTTGACCGAGGTCTGGCTAGACGCGATCGACGCGCTTTAGAATCTTCATGAGTTCCGAGTGGTGCCGAGGTGTCGCACACACCACCGACGGCATGCGCGGATCAAATTCACGCCCTTTAAAATCCGTCGCCAGCGCACCCGCCTCTCGCGCGATCAACACGCCCGCAGCCGTGTCCCATGGTTGCAACCCACGTTCCCAAAAACCGTCGAACACACCCTCTGCCACCATACATAGATCCAAAGCGGCCGCTCCCAAGCGGCGAATGCCGCGGGCGTGATGAATCACATGAGCGACCAGTTCCATCTGTACATCAAGAGTGTTGTCGGCGCTGGAAAAACCCGTAGCAAACAAACCTTCGCGAAACTGCTCGCGACCGGAGATCTTGATAGGTTGACCGTTCAGGAAGGCCCCTTGCCCACGAACGGCGTGATAGCGCCAACCCATTGCAGGAGCGTCCACGACCGCCACCTCCAGCTGTCCGCGATATTCAAACCCAAGACTGCTGCAAAAAAATGGGACCCTGTGAACGTAGTTGGTTGTCCCATCGAGAGGGTCAATCATCCAGATCGCCGAATCGGCATTGGAACTGCCCGAAAGCCCAGTCTCTTCGCCGAGAATCTGGTGCTGCGGAAACTCGCGCGAAAGTACGGTCTTAATGGCCGCTTCTGAGTCACGATCGGCCTCGCTCACCAGACCTGCCTGAAATTTCTCGTCTACGCTCGTGAGACGACCGTAGTACTTTTTTAAGATCTCGCCGGCCCGATCCGCTCCTTCGAACGCCGCCTTCAGCGCTTTTTCCGTGAGGTCGGGCGGCGCAAACTCGTGTGAACCCGCACGTTTGCCTGCTTCACCATTTGACTCACCTAGACTTCGGGACTGCTTCGTATCGTTCGTCATAGGCCCATAGGCGTAAGAGTCGAAGATTTTGTCAAGGATTTGACACATTGACCCCGGGTTCAGAGACTTCTTAACATATAGAGATCAGCCTCTCGAGACCGAGAGGGAAACGGAGATCCTGATGGCGGTGAAATTTCACGGAACGAATGTCGTCACTCGCGTAGTCGACAATGAACACGGCGGATCGAGCTGGGACCTTGTCCTCAAGATTCTTTCCATCACACTTGTTTCGCTTTTTGCGTTCTCTTCCGGAATTTGGTTCGGAAAGAAACTCTCGGACAGCGATTACCAACGCCAAGCCTTGGAAGGCGAATTTGATCGCGAGGTTCAAAAGTCCTCGGATTCGATGGCGACTTACAAAGCAGGCGAAGAAGACGACGTCCTAACAGACGAAGAAGTCGCTGCGGCGACAGACAAAGCCATGGAAGCCAGTCGCAAGACAGCGTCGGCTGAGCCTACAGAAGCTAAAGCTCATCAAGTCGCGGGCCACCAGCCTGGAACAGAACACGCTGCTCCCGCAACGGCCGATGCTCATGCAGCTGTGGCGCATGCACCTGCGGCTCAATCTGCACACTCGGCAACAGCGGCTGCGACAAAACCGGCAGCAGCTGCGAAACCGGCCGCAGAAGCCTCGGCGACTCGCGCCGTCGCATCGGCGCCTCAGCCGTCGGCAAAGCCGGATCTCTCGGCTGCGCATCAAGCGGCGACACGCGTGGCGAACAATGCAGCTCCGACAAACCCAGCTGCTGAGCACGTGAAAACAGAATCACGAGTTCCTTCGAGCTTGCCAAAAACTGTAGGTGCTTCGGCGGATGTCGAGTTCACCGTTCAGGTCGCGTCCTACCCGACGGCTGATGCAGCCAAAGAGCATGTCGAAGCGATGGTGAAAAAGGGATTCCCGGCATTTCCGGTTGAAGCCAAGATCAATGGTAAAACGTGGTACCGCGTTAGCGTCGGCAGCTTCAAATCTTTCAACGAAGCTTCTAAGTTTCGCGCACAGCTTTTAAAGCAAGCCGATCTTCCATCGGCGATCGTGCAGAAAATCGCTCGTTAAATACGCCGCCGAAATTTCGGCTAAAACATCGTTTCGATGATTGCAGCGACGCCCAACCGGGCGTCGCTTGTTTTTTCAGAGAACCTCTGTGCGTCGCCAAGCTCATAGCGAAACTCGAGCTTCGCTGTCACCGACTGACTCCAGTTGGCCCGAACTCCCGCCGCGCTTGCAGCTGTACCCAGCCAGCCGCCCGAAACTTTCTCGATCTCGTCCTCGACTCGGGTTTCAACATCACGACGACTCGCTCCCGCCGCAAGAGCCACATAAGGAACCCAACCCTGCGCCCCACCGAGATCTCGGCTAAGCCAGAGCAACCAGGATTCACGCTTCTTATAGAGCGAGATGGTCGCATTGCCGTCGCGAGTCTCCGCGCTCGCATACTCAAGCTTGGCCGACCAAAATGCCGCAGAGCCAAACCGAGCTCCAAGCGCAAGCAGTGGTGGCGCCACCGACGTCTGGTAGCGACGATCATTCGCGCTTTCAAATAACAAGGCCCCACCCAGGCCCAAAAACGGCCGAACTCGAAGTTTTGTTTCGGTATCTATTGCTGTTTCCGGCGCCATTTCAACGGCAATCGTCGTCGCAATTGCAGCTTCTTCGGAGGCGATGGCGAAACGCGGAAGCCCGCACAATAGCACCGACAATATCAAACCCCTCATTGCGCCCCCGCACAGTGTCTTTCAAGCAACGTCTTATTTGCCTCTAGACGCTTCAGCTCTGCACAGACCGACTGAATCTTCTCTGGAGACAAGCTGCTTCCGACGATTCCAGGCGCCACAGGCGAGGCTTTAAAAATCTGATCCACGATCGGCACCAGAAGCTCTTCTGGCTCAAGATTTCGCCGCTCCCAGCTTTGCGCGAGTGTCGCTGCGATCAACGGAAATGCTTGCGAAAGCGACCAGCGCACATGCGAAGCCGAAGACGCGTCAGCCAACCCGCGAAGCACGCGAGCATACTCGGTTCCCAACCGATAGGCGCTTGAGATTCGACCCGTTTCGGATTTCAAAGTCGGAGCACCAAAGCGCGTAACAGTGATCAGAGAATTTCTGAAAGCCAGTCTTGTCGGAAACCCAAACACCTGGCGATCGAGACGACGATTTTCGTTTTCTGTCTTGCCCAGCGATCGCCCGACAAAACTCTCATCTTGCGCATACGCCCAGCCCCAATAGTCGGCCAGGCCTTCGTTCAAACCACGAAGCAAGGTTTGATTCCAGATCTTGCGAGGAATCATCGTGTCCTCTTCCGGGTTTTGCCCGGGAACAGCCTGCTTCGAGAGGTTTTCTGCGAAGTCCCCACTGGTCGCGCCAACACTTAAAGCCTGCGCACCCGCGCAACGATGATGATCGTAGTGAGCACCATCGATCCCCAGTTGCTCGAGAACCTCGTCGGGTCGCATGCGCGTCGAAAGCTCACGTTGAACACTTTGAATCACTGTGGCGTTGAAGAGCCGGTGAAAGTGTTCGTGAGCGATTATGCCAGCATTGAACGCGATCGGAAGGTCTTTGCCATCAAATGGAACAAAGAAGAGCGTGTCGATACGACCATCGAAAATCGCGTTGTTAAAAATGATTGGTGAAAACGGTGTCTCGGAAAGTCGCGCCAAGAGACCGATACGCGAACGCCCTTTAAAACTTGAAGCCACGCCGAGCGCTTTGTCGATGTCGACGAGTTTTTCGGTGTGCGCATAAATCACGGCACCCTGAAGCGTTACGAAATCGGCCGGAATCATTTTTCCGTTTTCACGCACCCAACGCCCAATCGGCTCCTCGCCGACGACTCCACGACCGCTGACTCGAGGATCTACAATAATCTGCGCCGCATCCCCCTCTAGCCGTTCCGGCGAATGGAAGGTGGAAAGCGAGACATCCTGCAGGCGATAAGACCCTGAACCGTCGGGCCAGGGCAGGCGAAATGTTTGTGAACTCGAGGAAACTGCCGGGTCATCAACAGGGCTACAAGCCGTGAGTCCGACCGTCGAAAGCGCCAGAGCCGCCGTCAGAGCGAAATGAGAGGCCGCTCGATAGCCAAACCGGCCGCAAAACCAGCCAGAAAGGGAAAATTCGTTCCCCGGAAGCACCGCAATCTCATTCCTCTTTCGAGGTAAATCCGCTAAACCCACCACTTTGGGTTGGAAAGCACGGCGTGGGCCGAATTTGGGCACCGTCATCAACACCTCACGAGGGCCTATAATGCTTCAGAGCGACCAATGGGAGAAGACACACGCAATGCCGCATGAAGGATCTACAAGTGCTCTGGAGGCGATTACACATGGCCTCAATGCTCCTCAAGCCGAGGCTGTTCGCACTCTCGACGGCCCTCTCTTAATCCTTGCCGGTGCAGGCTCCGGCAAAACGCGTGTGCTCACTCATCGTATCGCGGCCCTCATCGCCACCGGTCGAGCGGCGCCTGAACAAATTCTCGCGGTGACCTTCACCAACAAGGCAGCTCGCGAGATGGAGCACCGAACTCAGATCCTACTTCGTCAGTTTGGCTTGGGTTCCGGTGAAAGTTCTTTTTATTCACAAGATCGTATGTGGATTTCGACCTTCCACTCGATCGGCGCTCGCTTGCTTCGCGAACACATCGAGCTTCTCGACTACGGTTCAAGCTTTGGCATCTACGACACGGGCGAGCAGCTGGCGATGGTCAAGAAAGTCGCTGGAGCGCTAGGTTTCGACGAGAAGCTCTATCCTGCAAAAATCTTCGCTGGTCGCATCAACTCGGTCAAAACCGATGGCCTCACGCCAGACGATGTTCGAAAACGTCGTCACCTGATGGACGACCAGCAATTGGCTGTATTCGAGCGCTACGAAGAGGAAATGAAACGCGCCAATGCACTCGACTTCGGCGACCTTCTCATCAAAACGCATCAGCTCTTTGTCGACTATCCGGATGTGCTTGAAGCGTATCGGAATAAATTCCGCTACATCATGGTGGACGAGTATCAAGACACCAACGCGATTCAGTACAAGATCGTGCGGCTTCTCGCCGATGGACACCAAAACCTCTGCGTCGTCGGTGACGAGGATCAGTCAATCTACTCGTGGCGTGGCGCGGATATTCAGAACATCCTCTCGTTTGAAAAGGATTTTCCGAACGCCAAAGTCGTAAAGCTGGAAGAGAACTACCGTTCGACTCAGACGATCATCAACGCCGCGACTCATGTGATCCGCAACAATACTCAGCGCAAAGACAAAACACTCTTCACGAACAATCCGTCTGGTGACCCCATCATTATCCGTGAGGAGAACAACGAGTACGACGAAGCGCGCTTCGTCGTAGGTGAAATCGCCAAGCTCTTGCGTGAATCCGATGCGTCGCCCGAAGACATGGCCGTGTTCTACCGCACGAATGCGCAAAGCCGCGTACTTGAAGAGCAGTTCCGTTCGCGCGCGATCCCCTACAAGATCGTCGGCGGAATGAAGTTCTATGACCGCATGGAGGTCAAAGACATCCTGGCCTACTTGAAGCTCATTCTAAATCCTGGCGATGACATCAGCTTCAAGCGTGTCATCAATGTGCCCGCGCGCGGAATCGGAAAAACCACGATCGAAAAGATCGAGTCTATTTCCAATCAAAACCGCATCTCCATGGTGGAAGCCGCAAGCTGGGCTGTCGATCACCGCGAATTCAACTCTGGCACCTCTTCGAAAGTGCGTGGTTTTTTAAATCTGCTATTGAGTCTTCGCGATGAAGCCCGTCAAGTTTCGATGCCCGACCTCGCAATCGCGATCGTCGATAAGACTGAGTACGCCAAGCGATTGCGTACAGAAGGCACCCCTGAGGCCGACGCACGCATCGAAAACTTGGAAGAACTCCAGAATGCGATCTCCAAGTTCGCGGAAGAACGCGGAGAAGAAGGACACCTTCAGGCATTTTTGGAAGAAATGGCTCTGGTCAGCGACGCCGATGACACGGGCGGCGCAGGCGAGCGAGCCGTCACCATGATGACTCTTCATATCTCAAAAGGTCTTGAGTATCCGTACGTGTTCATCGTCGGCTGCGAGGAAAATCTTTTCCCCAGTGGGCGCGCCACCGATTCGGCGGATCCTACGGAAATTGAAGAAGAACGTAGGCTTTGCTACGTCGGCATGACTCGCGCCGAAAAACGCCTTTGGATGACTCATGCGCGCACACGCAAAGTGTGGGGTGCGGATCAAATGAATCCGCCAAGTCGTTTCCTACGGGAACTTCCAAAAGAAGGCGTTGTGCAGCAGTCGGCGGCTGGAAATCGTCCTCGCTTCCTCGAGAAATGGGGCGCGCAAGACGAGTCGTCTGGTTCCTATGGTTCACAATCCGGCACTTCGAGTTCGCACCCACTTATGGGCGGTTCGGCGGGCAGTTCGGGACGCAGCTCTTCGCCGTTTCCGGATTACGAGGGTGCGAGCGATTCGTTTGATGATGTGAGTTCTGGCCCCGAGTACCGCAAAGGGCTTCGCGTGCGTCACCCGTCGTACGGCGTCGGTCAGGTTCTGCAAGTCGAAGGCTCTGGTCCCGACACAAAAGTCACCGTCGTCTTCTCCAACAACACCGTCAAAAAATTCGTGGCGAAGTACGCTCGCCTCGAGCGTACCTGACACCACGACTGACAGTATCAAATGGTCTCGTGCTCCAATGACTCACGTTCCTGCGCCGTCCGTTTGCGCCACTTTTCGGCACTGCGCAGAGCGAAAAATTTGTACAAATCTATATTGTACGTTTCATCTAGCCCGACGCTTCTGAAGTAACCAACTCATAATGAAAGGCGCTCCGTGCAATTCTTGAAATATGTCCTCCAAATCACTTTAGCGACAGGTCTTGTTCCGGAGTCTGGCCTAGCCTGCTCGGTCCTCACGTTGTCCGACACCGACGAAACGCTCACCGGCTACACAATGGAGTGGCCTGGCTTTGTTAAGACCGACGAAACTAACGGACGACACTATCTCGGCGGCGGTGTTTTCCTTTTGGAGCGTGGCCTAGAAAAAAAACCCGTTTTCGCAAAAGACTCAACCTTTCGTTGGACCTCGAAATATAGAAGCATTGTCCTGTCTGTTCTTGGGCCAAGCTACAGTTTCAATGGAGTCAATGAAACCGGACTTGAAGTGTATGAACTAGGTCCACCATCGCTAAATCGAGATCCTCAAAGCAAAGGCCCAGTCGTTTCCGAAGGCGATCTGATGGCACTTCTTTTGGACCAGGCCAAAGATGTCGACGAGGCGATCGCCGTAGCGAAATCCATCTCGATGGAGCAGTACTTATTTCCGATCCAATACTATGTCAAAGACCTCAGCGGAAACGTTGTTATCTTGGATTATAAGAACGGCCTCCGTGTTCATCGGCCTCAAGAAGCTGGGCGCTCCGTAACAAATTTCTATTACGATGAAGAACGCGAAATGCTGAGCAACGGAACACGTCCCGTGGACTGGCGATTCTGGTATATCGCCGAGAATGCAAAAAAGCCCAGTGATATGGAAGCAGTCCTCACGAAGGTCGCGACCGAGCTAAACACTCAATGGCAAACCTTTTCCTCGGTAAAAGGGAACGAGTGGCTGTACACAATTCGTGTGAACTCAAAGCGTATTCCCTATGCTGAGCTCACGAAGGACCTGACTCTCGATCTCAAAAAGATTTTCTCTGAGGCCTCTTATCCACATAAGGTTCAGGTCTTCTTATTCAGCGATATTCTCAAGCAAGACCCAGTTCGGTTTCGTAGTTTAGAACCAGGTGAACTCCAAAAGATTCAACAGGTGAACTTGTACAATATCGGCAGATACACTGCGCTGTTTGCAAGAAACGAAGAGCGCGATATGGAAATCTGGGAAAACTATTTAGAATTAGACAAGGCGGCGGGAACCGCGCCCTTTGACAACCTTGTCGGCCCATAGGAATTCATCTGAGAGCTGACATGCGCTTTCGCGCTTGTCAGCTCTAGCCATTCTCTCTCGTAAAATTCGGCATCTAGTGGTCTCATGTACTGCGAAACCGGCGGACTCTTATACGTCGCTCGAATTCCGTCCCAACCCTCAAAAACACGAGAAACACCTTCCTCACGTGTTCCGGTACGAAACTCATTTAGTTCAAAATTGGGAACCAGCGAAGCCTTGCCACCGCCGTTGGGAATATCCAAAGAAAGATTCGGCATCGCGAGACCCGAGATCCGTCCCCAAAGCTCGCGACTAATCTCGAGACTCTCCTCAACACTTGTCCGCAGATGATCGGTACCTATCGAAGGATCGCACTGAAACATATAATAGGGCTTTGCACGCAAGAACAAAAGCCGACGCGACAAAGCCTGCACAATGCGCACATCATTGTTCACACCATTTAAAAGCACCATCTGGTTGAACACCGGTACACCGTGATCAACAAATGTCTCGATAGCATGTGCCGCCTCTGCTGTGAGTTCTCGAGGGTGATTGAAGTGGGTCATCAAAAAAACCGGCTTAGCCTGCCGGAGTATCTTCACCAGGTCCTCGGTTACCCGCATCGGACAAACCACCGGCATTCTCGTACCAACACGGATGATTTCTATGTGCTCAATTTTACGTATATCAAACAACACACGCTCGAGCCGCTCATCTGACAATGTCAACGGATCGCCACCGGACAAGATAATTTCGCGAAGCCCGGTCGCACGGCGAATATAGGAAAGCGCCTTTTCGTAGTCCTGGCCACGGATGAACGACTCTTCGCCGCCGGTGAAGTGTTTCCTTGTACAGTAACGACAGTAGACCGAACAAAAATCCGTGACCAAAAAGAGAGCTCGGTCAGGATAGCGGTGAACAATTCGAGGTGCCGGGTTGTTCTTTCGCTCGCCCAGCGGATCGAGCATCGCTTGAGCTCCTCGGTGCAGCTCTTCGGATCTGGGCATCAAGATCCTTCGAATAGGATCGTGCTCACCTCTGAGAATTGCCTCTGGAGTCGCCGCCAGAGCTGCATAATAAGGAGTAGTTCGGACTTCGAAGAGCTTTCGCCCCTCGTTTAAACCCTGCTTCTCGGCCTCGGTAAGTTCGAAGACCTTCGCAAAATCGCTTTCCGTTGAAAGCGAGTGGCGCATTTGCCAAAGCCAATTGGTCCAATCTAAAGAAGCCACTCCATCTGGAACCGTAGAAACTGGGAACTCAAAACGCATAGGGTGGACGTAGCACACTCCGCCGAAAATTGCGCCCTCCCCCCTGTCAGCTTTCTCGACAATGTAAACCGTTGAAATCTTTGACCTCGACACCCCACCCCCCAGGGGTGTTCGATCTCTGCTCACGCCGAGCCCCCAGAGCAGGGCCATCATTTGGGTTCCAAAATTCACGGATACTCGTTTTATTTCAGTAGGTTATGAGCCCGTGCCAACTCACAAAGTCTTAACGGCGCGGGTTTTGGACTATCACTTCGGTGAAGGACTTTTTTATGAGCCTGGCCTGAGGCCAGATGGAGGAAGTATGAAACTCACGAAACAGACAGCACTGAAAGCTGCGCTCTTGGCGGTCCTAGCCGCGAACGTGTCGTGGGAGAAGATAGACTTTCACTCGGTGCAGCTCGCATCCGAAGTGAAGTCGGCAGGTGCCACTCCAGCTGGCGACGGCAAAGTTAGCGCGGCTCCAGACGCGATCACTGTCAAAGCGACAGGTGACGGCCCTGCGGCAGTGAAACTCTCACTTCCTTCACACGAAAGCGAGGCGCGCATCTGCGGTGACCTTTATAAGGTTCACTACCAACAGGTTTCGCGCGAAGGCGGCAAGATGATGACCGAGATCACAGCGGTCCGTACATCTCGCTCAAACGACGCGGCCGTTTCAATCACTTGGAAAGAAGACCTCATCAATACAATGGTGAAGAAATCCGAAGCCGACAATGTTCTCGCGGCGGCCGTTAAAGCTCATCGCACGATCAAAAAAGAAGCGTGCGCAGGCGAATCCGCTCGTCCAGGAAAAGAAGTCGCGGACGACAAAGACAAAGCGGACCGCGACGAAGAGAAAAAGCGTATCGCGGACGGCATGAAGAACTGCTCGCTCAATCGCAAAGGTGAAACCTTGAAGGGTTCGGAAGCGAAACTCGAGTGCTGGATTGATCAGCTCAACAACATCGGTCAACGTGTTGGAAAACAGAAATCGGAAACAGAAGAAGGCCGAGCTGTTTTGGCAGAGCTCCAGCGCATCGTTCGCGGTCCATTTAAGCGCCTCCTGAAAGACGCTCTCCTCTCGGACGACGATGACCGCGTCGAACACGCAAAAGACATGGCAAAAGATGCGATGGACACAATCTCAGAAGTCGGCGCTGAGTACGACCTCGGTCGCACACGCAACGGTCGCTCGAACAACGCGATTTCTAAACTGATCGGCGAAATCTCGGCTCTCAAACAAGGTGCAGAGACACAACAGGAGTCTTCGAAGTACTCGGATCGCGCAAAAGATGTTCGCGACAATCTCCGCACGGCGCGCACAGAGTACAGCTCGCTTGCGGCAATGCGTGACCAAGCGTACCAGGCGGCTATGCGTAACCCGCTTGATCCTTACGCTCAGCAAGCTTACTGGGATGCCAACCAAGCTTTGAACAACTCGCAACAAACAATGAACTTCTTGATCGGCGACTACGAAGCTCTGCGCCTCGACATCGGTATGAACCTCGAACCGACATACATCCGCCCCCTTCGTTCGATGCAGACGACTGGGTTGATGACTTCGGGTGATTACAACGAGTTCACGAAGCCATTCCTCGAACTGCAAAAGATGATGCGCGACTCGCGTAGCTTCACAAGCCTGTCTCCGCAGTCGACTCTGACTCAGACGACTCGCCCAACGGGTTCGATCACGAGCTCGATTCTCGGTACGGATCGCACGATCCCAACTGATCTCGCAGTCGTCCGCTCGTTCGGCGGCAGCACGGTTGGCGGCACAGCAGTCGGCTCACGCATCAATGGACTGCCTTCGGCGGCACCGACCCTCAGCTTCCCTGCGCCACGTTCGATCTTCTCGAATCCGTAGTCGCAAAAGTCCGATCTTGCTCACGTTCGATGTGGGCCAATAGAAAAACCCGCCTATTACTGGGCGGGTTTTTCCTGTTTCAAAGCTATCTTCCTCATACCTTCCAGCGTTTTTCCTCCAAGCTCCATGTCCGAGATTGTGGCGCGTCATCCGCTCTGATAGGCACCCTCAGCGAAACCCCTCACAAACCAACGCTCACATGAAGGAGCCTTATGAAACTCTCTCGCCTGACCGCTCTCGCGATCGCCTCCCTCGCACTTAGCGCGACCGCTGTCGCGACCTCAATCGCCGTGGATTACTTCGACAGCTCGTCGGCATCATTCAAAGTCTACAAAAATGCCGACGGCATGGAAGTACTCGAAGCCGTTGAAACTCGCTACTTCGACCTCGGTTACCCAACAGACTTCCTCGCGAAAGCCACCATCGAAACCCGTCGCTTCACTGGCGCGGAAGGCATGCAGGGCAACGTGAAACTCGAAGTTCGCGGAACAGATAAAAAACGTTTCGACAAAGTCATGTGGACAGCACAAGAGCAAGGTGCAGAAGTCGTCTTCCCTGGAACCGGCTTCGTCGGCATTCGCGAGTACGGCTGCTGTGGAGCTTCCGACATCACACGCCTCCTCAACGTCAACACAGGAAAAAAAGTCGAAGCCACGACGAGCACGTTGTTTGAGATCGAGGTTCCAAACTCCATGCTTCCCAATCGCTTCCTCGCGGTTGTTCTGGACTCAAAAGCGCCAGCTTACTCTGGTACAAAGTCGTACATCGGGACGGTTTCGTATTTCTCGAACGAGCGCATTATCTCACGCGTTCGCGTTTATGCCGATCTTCCTGTGGGCTGGGGCACAGACCTTTCGGAGTTGAAGCTCGTGAGCCTCGCTGCGGGCGGCCCACCAATCGTCAACGAAGAGGGAACTCGCGCAACACTGTGGAGCTCGAACGGAGTTCGAGTCGCGGACCAGGCATACAAGCTCTTCGCTCTCACGGCCTCCGTGTACTACGCAAACTCAAACGAGACTCTGCACATCGAAGTCTCGGGTGACAAAATCGACCAAGTGGCTTCAAAAGCCTCACCAGGCCTAGAACTAGTCTTCGCAAAATAAGCCCTCTCCCAATCTTTTCGTGCCCCTGCACGAAAAGCAGCGAAGGCCGGAGGCCGCAGCGACACAAGCAGTTTCTTTCTGGCACGGAGGTGCCAGAAAGAAAAAAACCTGGGGGATTGCTCCCCCAGGGCCCTGCTCCGCCATTCCGTCATGTTGCGTTCTAGATGTCGTCTAAGATGTTCAAGCAAGATGCGATCAAGATGCGTTAAAAGCGAACGGCGGCCTTGGTCGTGATTCCGTACGCGAACGAGTTATCCAAGTTCGCGGGGCCAGCCTTCCAGGTTTCGCCTGGCAAGAAGAGGCCCAGTTCCGTGGTCCATGTGAAGCGATCAAATGGTGTCCACGTCATATTCAAATCAAACTCATATCCAAGATCCGTGGCAGTCGAACCGCCCGCAATAGGCTCTTTGTTGAGACGGCCAAGGATAAATGTTCCGCCAAACGCCCATGCGTCGCTCGATTGGTATTGAACCGCCGGCGCGATATACATCGCATTTGAAATGGCTTCCGTGTCGATTTGGTTACCAGTGGAACCCACTGCAACGTTACGCGTGAGGCCTGTGCGCAAGAAGTCACGCTGACCAAGTGGATGCGTGAACATCAACTGACCAACGCGGTAGTTTCGGCTAAACGTGAAGCTCTCGTTCGTATCAAGAGTGCCCGGATCATCACCCGTCGCAAAACCCGCTTTCACGACCGAACTCCACTTCGATGTCTCTGGTTTCCAAGCGACTTCCGCTGCCAAACCAAACGCATTGAGTTTCACATCTGCGCCACCCGCCGTACGCACGCCGGTGTCGCCACTAAGAATTCCGGCTTCAACAGCAACCGTTACGTCCTTGAGCTTCTGCGATGAGAAGATGCCGATGTACGAATGTTTGTAACCGCCAATAACTGTCGAGCCCGGTCCGCCGACGTAGTCGCTGCCAGTTACGATATCGTTCTTCCCACCATTACGAGCCTGGTAGAGAAGCCCAATAGAGAGTTCAGTTTCCGGATTGTCGTATTGAGCGTGAACCATGTAGTCGTTCACGTCGTCTTCTTGATCGACACTGCCTTCATTCACTTTGCCAAGAATCGGCATGATGAAGAGGTTTCCGGTGACGATCTTGTATCCAACCATGTCGAGTGTCGAAAGATAATGGTCGAAGTTGCCACGGCCAGAGTTGAACCATGCGCCGAGACCGAAGTGCAAAGGTGCACGTCCGACCACAAGCTGACCAAACTCCTGAGTCCAACTCATGTAGAGTTCTGAGATCTGTAAATTGCTGACGGCCTGATTGCGGGAAAGTACGTTGCTATCGTCAATGCCCGTTGGTGTACCGCTACCGACACCCTGACCGATGAAGGCGCCCGCTTGCGAGTTAGCCCCAAATCCAGAATTGAGCATGTCGAAGCGACCAAAGACCGTCATACCGTCGGCCGCGACGATCTTCGGTTGTAAGATCAGGTGATGAAGCATGTAGGTCTTCGCACGCGGCGAAGACGATAGTTCCGGATTGTTGATCAGATTGCCTTCGAAGCGGTAAAGCCCGCCCCATTGCAGATCGGCAGCTTGAGAGACCGACGCGGAGACAAGAACGACGAGCGCCATTGCGGCTGCGATGAACGCAGAAACCAGAGAAGCCCCCATCACTCGTTTGGAATTACACGGCTGAACCATCTCTTACCTCCTACGATGTCGCTTGAACTCCCCTAGTCGGCATCAAATCATGGTATTCGGTCAATAGAAACATTACGTTGCCATACATCACAATATGTCGGCAGCTTCTCTCCATAGAGCGACATTGCCACCAAAACAGGAAAGCCAGTCTAGGACTGGCTTTCGAGAGCATTGGCGTCAAAAAACTTGGAGCGATTCTCACGCTGCCTACTTCGCATCTATTCCAACGCAACACCGAGTACATCGGTCTCACGCATGATAAGAAAAGTCGCACCATCGAGTTCGATTTCGCCACCCGCCCACTGCGTGAACAAAACCACATCACCTACTTGCACATCCAGTGGACGTACACGGCCCTTTTTATCGCGACGACCATGGCCGACGGCGACAACCTTCCCCTTGTTTGGACGCTCTTGCGCCATGTCGGGAATGTACAAGCCACCGGGCGTGCGATCGCTCGCACCCAGCTTTTCCACCAAAATGCGATCATCCAGTGGCGTCAAAAAGCCCAGCGACTTCGAAGTCGTTTTAACCAACGTCAGCTTTGGCTTTGCGCCGGACTTCGCCACAGTTTTCGCCGCAGTTTTCTTAACTGCTTTCGGTACAGCTTTCACTACTGCTTTCATCTTAGGCGCAGCCGACTTGGTTGTTTTCTTCTTCGCAGGTTTCGCTTTCGGTTTAGCGGCTACCTTGGTCGGCTTTTTCGCCTTCGCAGCTTTCGCCTTCGGCTTCGCCACCTTTGGTTTTTGGGACTTTGTTTTAGATTTCAGATTCTTTTTTGTTTTAGCCATCTCGTCATCACCTCGATTGGACACTCAGCGGGTTTCTTACTATTGTGATTCATCCCGAGAAGCAAGAACGAGGAGATCACGGAAACGATGACCGACACGCAAACGCCTCCTGAAGCACAAGCATCCACTCCACGAAAACGTCGCTGGCTGCTTTGGAGCTTCCTTGGGCTACTTGCGATCCTCGGAGTCGCGACCCTGATCGTCGGGGTTTGGGCCTTTCGCTTAGATCGAGAGATCGCCGACCGTTTTGCGCAAAAACGCTTCGCGCCACCGGTCGAGTTTTATTCAGCTCCTGAGCTTATCCGAATCGGCTATGCCTTAAAACCACAAGACCTTGTTCAAATTTTCACCCGTCGCGGATACCGCGCTCGCGAATTCGGCCAGCCCTTGCAGCCGATGGATTACAGCGTTTGGCCAGGTGACGGCTGCCAATCGATTCTCCCGTTAGACGCGTTCCCGGCAAGTGACACCTCAAGCAGCGAAGCACGTGAGGCCATCACGGCCTGCGTCGCCTTTCGACATCGCCCCGCTTCCGATTCCGACTTTTCAGCCGGGGCGATTCTGAACTCGAGCGCGCCGGATGGCGGGCTCGAGGCCGAGCCTGTTCAGATCATCGCCTTCGGGAAACTGGCAAGCGGCGAGTTCGAAGTTTTGGGCACGTTTGCCGGAGCCAATCCGCGCGCCGTCGAAGCCTCTGTCCTTACACCCGAGCTGTTTGCTCAATACTACGGAGATCGCCCAACGCTTCGCACGGAAGTGAATCTTGGCCAAATTCCGCCAACCTGCAAAGATGCTCTGCTCGCGATCGAAGACCCAGGTTTTTTGGATCATGCCGGGATCAGCTTCACGGCTCTGCTTCGCGCGGTCGTCGCGAACCTTCGTCGAGGCCGCTTCGCTCAAGGCGGCAGCACCATCACGCAGCAGCTCGTGAAGAACTACTTCCTGACGGAAGAAAAAACTCTCAAACGCAAGTTCACCGAAATCGCGATGGCGTTTTTAGTCGAACGGCACGCCTCGAAAGAGGACATTCTCGAAACCTACTTGAATCTCATCTACATGGGCCAGAACGGACCATTTGAAGTCCGTGGGTTCGCAGCCGCCTCGCACTATTATTTTGCCAAACCTATCGAAAGCCTCGCGCTACACGAGTGCTCGCTTCTCGCCGCCGTGCTGAACAGCCCAGGCATGTTCAACCCGTTCACCAAACCCGAAGCCTCACTCAAACGCCGAACTCGCGTGCTCGACAAAATGCTTGAGTCCGGCCGAATCGACAACGCCACATACATGCAGGCAAACGCCGAACCGCTTCCAAAGACACCGGCGCGCGCGATGACGGAACCAGCCCCTTACTTCGTGAAAGCGGCAAGGCGAGAACTTGAGAGGCTCGGGTTTGATCTCTCGTCCGGACTTCGCGTCTACACCACTCTTGATCTGCGCGCACAAGATGCCGCTCAAAAGGCCGTTCGCGAGGGATTAGAAAAAATCGAAACGTCGGCCGCACAGGTTAAAAAGATCAAAGCAAAGGGCAAACACCTCGAGGCCCTCTTGATCTCGGCCGATCCTTCCTCGGGATTTATCACTGCGATCGTCGGCGGCCGCAGTTACACAGCCACGCAATACAACCGCGCCATCGATAGCCGACGCCAAGTCGGTTCTGTGATGAAGCCTTTTGTGTTTCTGGCGGCACTTGAGTCCGGCACCCACAACGGTGAGCCATTTGATCCAGAAACAGAGATCGACGACAGCGCCTACACCATCAAGTACGAAGGCCAGTCGTGGACACCGAAAAATTACGACGGCAAGTATCGCGGCACGGTTCCGCTATGGTTTGCGCTGGTTGAATCTCTCAATGTTTCAACCGCACGTCTTGGGCAAGATGTCGGCATCAAAAATGTTATCGACCTCGCCCGCCGAATGGGGATCAGTTCGAAACTCGAAAACCTTCCTTCGCTAGCGCTTGGTGCGTTCGAACTTTCACCGCTTGAAGTTCTAGAGTCTTACACGGCCCTCACACGCCTTGGTTCGCGCGTTCCTCTTTCAACCTTATACCGCGTCGAAGACCTCACCGGGCGCGAGCTACATAGCTTCCGACCAACGGCGGATGTCGTCGTGAACACCGAGGCAGCCGCGATGCTCGTCGGCATATTAAAAAACGCCGTCGACCAGGGCACTGGGCGCGCGGCACGCCTGCTTGGCCTTATCGGCCCCGCTGCCGGAAAAACCGGAACGACCAACGACAAAAAGGATTCTTGGTTCGCGGGCTTCACACCCTCGCAAACTGCGGTGGTATGGGTCGGATACGACGACAACACCTCGCACGGCCTCACCGGCGGATCAGGCGCCGTGCCGATTTGGTCGCAGTTCATGCTGCAATCGCAAAAACTCTCCAAGCGTGCCGCTGCTCAAACAGACTTTCCTTGGCCCGACACGGTTCACGTGAAGACTCTGGAAGCGGATGACTTAAGCAAGTACGAAGGCATCGGCGATCTCGTTAAAGCGCCAGTTCCTCTGATCGAGCTCAAAGACTCCAAACCGTCTTCCAGCTTCTTTTAGAAAAGGTTGGCGGTGTCGTCTATTTGGTCACCTCTCGCCGGCGAGACGGTGGCGAGGAAATGCCTTCGTGAGGGGCGTAGCCTTTGAGCAACTCCGAATAGAACTCTTTTTCGCATAGGTCGGCCGAACTCTTTTTGATAGCGGATTCTTCCGCCAGCGCTTCGGAATGGTTTTTCGGCTGAAACTCTTCGCCACTTTGTCCCGAACGAGTTTTTGAGCGGAAGTTCTCAGCAGCGGCCAGAATCATCAGCTCCATAGACGCAAAAACTTCTTTTTGCGTTTTCTGATTGAGACGGCATTCTTTTGAAAAACGAGGCACGTGAATAAATCCATAAGGAACTGCGGACTTCTTGAAGTGTTGAGCCAGGAAAAACGCCGAATTGTTGCACGTGATAAATCCCGCATCCTGCGATGGCTTGACCTCAACGACGTCTCGCACAGAGCTCCTCGGCGGTTTTTTGTCTGATTGTGTCTCTGACGGAGGTTGAAATCTCCTGTTGGCGCAATACATCTTCAGCAAAGGTAGGCTCGAAGCTATTTCCGGTCCAAAATCGGGATCAAGCGGAGAACCAGATTGAACGACATTTGCAAACCGGGTCTCTAATTTGAATTTTCCGCAGTCGCTCTCTCCGAAAGAGATCACCATGTCAGGTTTTGTTTTGAGATCTTTGATACAACGCTGAACTCGTGAGAATGCATTTTTTCCGCTCGTGTCGTCAGTCGAAAGATCTTTGCAGTGGACGACATTTATCCCTGCAGCCGCTAAGGCCCGGCTTTGTTTCATACGCTCCGCGACGATCTGTCCCGAGTTGATCGGGTCCTGGTAGTGATCAAAGCTTGTGAGCAAGACGGTGACTTCGGTATTCTTATCCGCCGCCCATGCCTCTAGGCCGCTAAAGAGCAGCAGCGAAACGAAAAAGTACATCGCTCGGGAACGACGCGTAACGTGCCACATACGTCGTTATCGGTACCTTTTTCGTTTTGCTCAACCCGACGGAAGCCGAGCCTGGCGCAGATCATCCGGCCGGACATGTGCGCCCGAATTTTGCTACCACCAACTGACTGACGGGCGACTTTGCCCGCCAACTAGGTTTTCGGGCTCGCAATGAGCCCACCCGGAAGGCGTCAAACTCGCTTCCTGACACCAGTTTCCGCCAGATCGAAGGAATTCGATCTGAGTGTTTTGACACGTAAGGGACTGGGGTCATTCAGTCACCGGGATGTTGAAGAAAACGGCCTAGGCAACAGGCAAAAAAGAGAGCCGCTGCAAGCGAGACCAGAAGACGAGACCAGAAAACTAGATCAGAGGAAAGGAGAACGAGATGAGCCACGCAAAATCAATCGCCGCTTCAGTCACCGACGCCAACTCATCGAGCCAGTCTCCTGCCGACACTCTCGAACTCCTGCGTTTTCGCGACATTCTCGCGCTTCGCCGTGGCCCCCATATCGTCGCCTTCCATGCCGACACGATGGATGTCGCAAACCTCGCTCCGGAGGCCTGGCCGGCTCTGGTTTCGCTGACCAAGCCCGAAGCGACTCTCGCACTGACTCCTGATCAAACCGAAGCTCGCGAGGAACTGAGCCTCTGGTCCAACGAAAAGCCGGTCGAAGCGATGGCCCAAAGGCCGCTGGCAAGCGGGCTTGATCACGCGACCGTCATTCGCCCGATCTTACGTGAACCCGCAATCCGCTCGCTCACGATCAACGTTTCGCAAGTCTGTAACCTCGCTTGCACGTACTGCGCAGCCGGTGGCGACGGCACATATGGTTCAAAAACCAAAACGCCATACCTCGATTCCACGCAAAGCCTGCTCACGCGTTTGATCACGGCTGTTCCAGCAGGCGAAAACTTCGTCGTCACATTTCTCGGCGGCGAACCATTGCTCCACCCCGAGATCGTAAAGTCGCTCGCTCGTCACGCCAAGCTCATGGCCGCTGGCCGTGGCATTCGCCTGCACTTTGATATCGTCACCAACGGCACTTTGGTCACAGCTGAAGCGGCCGAACTATTGGCAAGCCTTCGCGCCAACGTGACGATTTCCATCTACGGAGCGCCTGATTAAAACGACCGTGCACGCGTCACGAAGTCTGGTCGCGGCTCTAGCGCCATGATCCTAAAGGGCCTTACCGAACTCGTAAAAGTTCGCGAGCGCTTAGGCTCATTGACGGCCGGAGCGGTCTTCGGCAAACATAATTTGAATGTCGTAAAAGCTTGGGAGTTTTTGTCGGCCTACCCATTTGATTCGATCAAATTCGAC
>CAUJGS010000069.1 GCA_963170185.1 Bdellovibrionota bacterium | reverse complement strand
GTCTTAAGCGGCGTGAGTAAAAAAACGGACTTCCTGCTTGCTGGCGAAGAGGCCGGTTCGAAACTTCAAAAGGCGACAGAACTAGGCGTCGCCATCCTCGATTGGGACACCTTCCAAAAACAGCTAACCACCAAGTAAAGTCCTAAATCTTTTCGTGCAGGAGCACGAAAAGCAGTTCGCGTCGGAGTCGCGAACTACACCCTTAGTTCTCCCAGTGCCAGAGAAGGCACTCAGCATAGCGGAAGAAGCTAAAGCTTTTCATCGTCGGATGCCCGGTACGGCTGTTTGTCCACATTCCCGAGCTCACGAACTGCGCCGGAATTACAAGCTGTGCGCTCGTGATCTTTTCTTCGTCTTCCGCACAAGTGTCGCGGCCCCACTCATTGATCGAGCATGAACGACGGCCAACGGCCTCGGTTCGCAGATACGGCAGCGGCCCCGTCAAAGACAAAGACACGTCGACGTCCGAGCCTTCGGCATCCGTTTCGAAGCTCACGTCGAGATCCGTCTCGTCGTAAGTCGGACCATAGGCACTTGTCGAAACTTCCATCGCCAGATGGCGCTCAATGGACGTATTCACATCCTTCCATTCAAGAAAATCGAGGCTGTAAGAGATCGAAGGGAGCCACTTGGTTTCAACGGTCCAGTTGAACTCATCGCCCGTGCGGTCGATATCCTCTTCGATTTGCGCGTCTTCATGCGCCGAAGTTCCGGGCGCGGGTACGACCGTTGCGAGGCTTGGGTACAACGACCCCAAGGTCTCTTCTTTTAAACAGGTCGAAAGAATCGTCTCCACCGGTTTTTTACCGGGAAGAGCCAACGGGATCGCGGCACCAGGAACGATTCGGCGATCCGCATGAGCCGATTCCATATTCGCGAAGGTCGCAAAGACAGACGATGAAATAAGTGAACAGATAAACAACGGGCCAATCCATTTGCGTGACATGCGAACCTTCCCTTTCGGACGAAAAAAAACGCCCGATCCCCATGACGACCGAAAAAGTCGCCATTGAAGAACGCGCGTTCATGCTGTTGGGGGCCTCTCGTGCCTATGCACGAAAAGCAGCTCGAGCCCTCGATGGGGACCCTCTACGGAGGGTCGCCGAGCTCGAACAACTCCTACAAATGATCGATTACGATATCGCGAGCCATGACGGTTTTACGGCCGTCCGCTTTTGCGCTCTCGATGCCCTTCATACAGAGACGCTCGATCGCTTTTGAGAGTACGTCCACTGTCTCGCTCGACGTGTTGCACTCGCCTTTTTCTTTGATGAGTTTCTTAACTTTGCTCGTTACTACAAGAACATCAGCCATGATGATTCCTCCACTTTAGTCCGAATAGGCCCTGGCCTAACGACTTAAGTCTGCCGAACCAAGTCCAACGTAGTCGAGATAAAAACAATCGCGCAGCGCAGCGCGCCGGTCAGATTGTGGTTCAGGCCAATGGTTGCAGGGCTTTCTTGCGGCGCCGCTCGACGACGCGCACGATCAAAATCGAAATCTCGTAAAGGCCGGCCAAAGGCACAAGAAGCATCATCATACTCAGCACGTCCGGAGGCGTAATGACCGCTGCGACCGTAGCCAAAACAACAATCGCATAACGACGCTTTTCACGAAGGGTGTCGCTCGAAACGATTCCCAACGCCCCGAGCGCGACCAAGATCAGCGGTAACTCGAACGAGGCTCCGAAAACCAAAATCATCGTGGCAAAAAACGACATGTATTCTGAAATCGTGATGAGCGGCTTATCCACCGATCCACCGAAATTGAAGAGGAACTGAAAAGCGCTAGGCAAAACGAGGAAGTACGCAAACGCGACTCCCGAAAGAAAAAGTCCAATCCCCGCCGTCACGAACGCAAGCGAGTATTTTTTTTCGTGAGCGTACAGCCCCGGAGCGACAAACATCCACGCGTGATAGAGCCACGCCGGGCATGCGAGAATAACTCCCGCCACGACAGAAAGCTTCATGTGCGCAATGAACTTGTCCATCGGGTTCGTGAAAACCAAACCGCCCTCCGGCAAGTGCGCCTGAATCGGATGACGAACCAGATCGAAAATGTTCTCTGAAAAATAAAAACAAATTGCCGTCGTGAAGGCGACAGCCCAAGCCGCCTTGATCAAGCGATCACGTAGCTCGGTAAGATGATCGACCAGTGTGAGATTTTCTTCTCGCGTGTCTTTCATCAGCTTTTTCCGTCGGCCTTGTCGTCAGGTGGCGGATCCACGTGAACAAATTCTGGATCGCCCTTGTGCTCAGGCAGCGGCTCGATCGGCTTGGCTTGCTGAGCTTCTTTGATCGATTTGATTAAATCATCGCTGACATCGCGAAGAGCACGATCTGTTTCGTTTCTTGCGTTGGCTACGGTGTCGGTTACGTCGCCGACCGCTTTTTTTAGTTCGCCAATCAGCTTACCGACCGTGCGTGCGACTTCAGGCAATTGCTTTGGTCCGATCGCGATGAGCGCGATCGCCGCAAGCATAATCATTTCGCTGAAGCCTATATCGAACATGTTCCCAGCATAGTCTTCCGCATGATGGCGGACTACTGTTTTGTCGGCTTTTTCAGATCAGACAAAGGGACCGCAATCAGCCCGCGCTCCAGAAGTTTCTCCCTCGCCATGTCAGAACCTGTCTTCGCATAGGTTTCGTAGAGACGCATGATATTGGCCTCGTCCTGAACCCGCGATTGCAGGGCGATGGTCGAAAGAATTTCAGTGAATCTCAAAAACTTCGTCGCGTACTCGCGATAAACCTTAGCCGTCATGTCTTCGCGACTCGTATCCGCCAACACGTTGTAGGCGGTCATTCCCATCTCCTGGTAATAGTCGACATCCACCAGCTTCCGCTGCAAAGAGTCACTAAAGAAGCCAGCGACATACAACGCGCGGTCGGCGAGTTTTTTAAGCATGTCCGTGCGCAAAGCCGGCTCGGCATTCATCGCCTTCAAGTACGTTTCGGCCAAAGTCGCACGACGTCGGCGCCCGCTATCGTCGACCTCATCAAAGAGGTTACCCGCAGGGACGTAATACTCGAGAAGTTTTACGAGGTAGGATTGCGCAGACGGAAACGTTCGAAACTGCCGTTCGTTGAACGCCATCTCCACGGCGTGAACAAAGTATTCGCTGGTCGAGAGCACCAGACCAGAGCCGCCTACATTCTGACTTGCCGAACTCTTCTTCCCCATAGACGAAAATCCGCTTCCTTCCTTTATTCTACGGACTCTGAAGGAAAATTTCCGCATGGATTGTCAGATAAACCGGACGAAAGTCGCTACGATTTTCGACCTTTGCCCGGATAGCCCCCTTTACCGTCTCATCGTGAGACGGTTTAAAAGAGAGCGCTGTCTCACCAAGGAGCCTTGGGCCCAACCGCCGACAGCACCGGCTCCGTTTTCAGAAGCTCCGCTATGAGGTCTCTTACGTCCTTTGCGGTTACCGCGCGAATCACGTTGGCGTAGTCAAATACCGACTCTGCCGGAATCCCATAGATCTCACTAAACAGCATCGTGGACGCGACCGACGATACACGCTGCAAGCCAAGATCATGACTGCCGATCAAGTATCGAACAGCGCGATCGATTTCGGTTTGATCCAAAAGTGTATCCGCGAGTTTTTTGAATTCTTCTTTCAACATCGCAATGGCCGTCTCGCCTTTTTCAGGAGAGCAGGCGATCGAGGCGCCGAAGTATCCAGCGTCGACACCTTCCATCGACATCGGGCCCACGCTATAAGCCAGAGATTTCTTATCACGCAGCTCGATAAACAGCCGACCACCCTGCCCACCAAGAACCGCCTGCGCAATTTGAAGCGCGAATCTTCGTGGATCGGCGATCGTGATTCCCGGCCAACCAATGAGAATCGTCGTCTGCTCCTTCTTGATCTCGTGAAACTTGCGGATCTCTTGTGCGGACTGCCAGCGATAGGGTTTGTTCTGAAAGCCCGTACGCAGCGCCTTGTGCGGCATCGTCGCTTTTTCCAAAGTTTCGCACCAAGCATCCAAGTCGCCGTCGCCAGTTAAAACAAACACGCCATCCGCGGGACAAATCATCTTCTTTTGATAACCGGCAAGATCTTTCGCTCCGATACCGGAAAGCGAGGCCTCGGTACCAAGCGAATCTATGGCATAGGGATGTCCGGCGAACATCGTTTCCATGAACATGCGACCCGCAATTGCACCGGGCTTGTCGGCGCGCATGCGGAGGCTTTCCAACATCATCGTCTTTTCGCGAGCGACGATCGACTCGTCGAACACAGGCTCTAGCAAACATTCGACGAAGAGTTCGCGCATGGCGCTTTCACTACGAGAGAGCATGTGTGACGAAATACCGCTAGTATGCCGCCCGCCAAAGGCCGAAAGACTAGCGGCTTCCGCCTCGACCTTGTTGATCAATTCGATTTCGCCGAAGTCTTTTGTTCCGGAGGTCCACGTACGGCTAAGCAGTTCGGTTAAACCCGCCTGACTGGCTGGCTCAAGACGTCCCCCACCCATGAAGGCGAGCTGTGCCGAGACCACCGGCGTTGAGCGCGCGGTTCTGGCTAGAACTTTGAGACCGGACTTCAGCGTACGGCGTTCGATTTGAATTTTTCCGTCGGCAACCGGCCGCCAAGGCTTAGGTGCACGAGCTTTTTTAAGACCACGAGCCTTGCTTGTCCGCTTTGCTTTGGCTTTTGCGAGCTCCTTTTTGGCAAGCGCCCAATCTGCTTTGAGCCCGCTTAAGAAGTCGGCCAACGTCTTCGCGACTTCACCCTCGTCTTCCGAATCAGGAACAAGCGAGACCGCATAGGCTTTCGAGGGGTCGAGATATTTAAGGCTCGTGGACGTCGCTAGCTTTGCGTCAAACGCCCGAACTCGTGCTAGGTATTTTTCGAATTCCGAAGGATCACCCAGTAGCGTCGTGAGCGAACCGACCTTTCGCGCCAGCCCATCGGCCGTTTCAAGACCGTAAAACTCGCCGCTCTCTACTCCAACGACCGCGCGCGCGATTTCTTCGGTCTCAACCGGCTTCGTCAAAAGCCCGACGATCTCCCCGCGGAGCTTTTCAAGAGCTTCGGCCAATCGCGAGGGATTTAGTTGCGCGGAGACCGAAAAAAATCCCTGATCTTTCGACGTGAAACATCCCGATCCCGTCGACGTCACGCAGTCCGAATCGATACGCAGTGTACGCACCAACCGACTCGAAGCTCCGCCGCCAAACACCGAGCCCAGAGTTTCCAACGCCGCGATCTCTTTGTGCTTCGCACTCGGAATCGGCCACGAAATGAAGAGCTGAGTCGCCTTTACATCGGCCTTCTCAACAAAAACTTTCGATGCCTTGGGGGAAAGTTTCGGTTCGCTTGCGCGCTTCACCGAACGAACTCGCGCTCCCGGAAGCTCGGAAAAGCGTCTCGTGATTTCGGATTTCATCGTTTTGGTTTCAAAATCTCCACCGACCACCAAAACCATGTTCTTCGCGGAATACCGCTCTTTAAAATATTTTTTCAACGTCGAGGGCGTAACCGTCTTGATAATCTCGGGACGACCAATAACCGGCAAACGATAGGGGTGCTTTTTGTAGACGCTTGAAAACAGCAGACGACTGCCTTTTCTCGACGGGTTGTCATTGGTGCGTTTGATCTCCTCAAGTACGACCTCGCGCTCGGCATCGATTTCCTTGGGGTCAAAAAGCGGGAACCCCATCATATCGGAGATGACGTCCAACGCCGTGTTGGTGAACTCCTTGGAAATGTTCACGTAGAACACGGTCTGATCAAAGCTCGTCCAAGCGTTTAGCTCGCCGCCGCTTGCTTCGACGGTTTTCGCGATTTCTCCAACCTCGAATTTTCGAGTTCCCTTAAACAAAAGATGTTCGATGAAGTGGCTGATCCCCTCTTCGTGCTTTCGTTCGTCGGCCGAACCCGTCTTAACCCACATCTGAACCGAAACGACCGGGGACTTTGTCGAGGGTACCAATCGTACATCCAGACCGTTTTTCAGTTTAAATTTCACGGATTTTCCAGATGAAACTCGTGTGGGCTTGCTTACTGCGCGCTTTTGGGACATGTGATCTCCATGAGTCGCTTTGGTCTCTACGTGCACATCCCCTATTGCCTGCAAATCTGCACGTACTGTGACTTCGTAAAATTTGAGGCCAAAGATCTTCCTCCAGCAGACGAGTATGTTTCACTCCTGGAAGAAGAATTGGCGGTTCGTACTTCAGCCTTCCGCGACTCGATTTGGCCGAAGACGACACCGGTGCATTCCATCTACTTTGGGGGCGGCACACCTAGCCTCTTTAGCCCCTCTCAAATTCTAGCGATCCTCAAAGGTATTGCAACGAATGGATTCGTGCCCGCCAGTGGGGCTTCGGGAGCAATGGAAATCTCCCTAGAGATCAACCCAGGCACGATCACACCAGAATCGCTGGACGAGTTTTTGAAAATCGGAATCACACGTTTCTCCGTTGGAGCCCAGACTTTTGACGAGAATAGGCTTAAGGTGACGGGCCGAAAGCACACGGTTCAGGAAACTATCGCCACCCTCGAGCTTCTCGCCAACAAAGGGGTGAACTATTCGTTTGATCTACTGTTTGGTCTCCCCGGACAAACCGTTGCCGACGTTCGCAAAGACGTGAGGCGTGCGCTGGAATTTCAGCCGTCTCACTTAAGCGCTTACAACCTCACCGTGCCGACTGGGCACCCGTTGAACAAAGGTCGTGCCTCTGACGGGCACCAAGCCGAGATGTTTGAGGTGATCGAAGATGAGCTGAAAACGGCGGGACTTCTTTGCTATGAGGTTTCGAATTTCGCCAAGCCCGGATTTGAGTCTCAACACAATCTTCTCTACTGGACGGACGGCGCCTACTGGGGCCTGGGGATTGGATCACATAGCTATTTGCCAAACTGGGCAAGCACGCATAGCCCCTGGGGCGTGCGGTTTTGGAACCCGGCCACGGTCCGAGCCTACCGCGACGAGCTGAAACGCGCCCGAAGCGCCCAGTTCTGGAGCGATTTTCCCGAGCAACGACGCGAGGTCCTCGCGCTTCACGAACTGCTGACGGATTTTTCTCACACAAGCCTCCGCAGGCTAAGTGGATTGAGCTTCCGATCGGTGCTGCAAAAGTTTGGGCCCGCTGGCGGCCGCATGCTCCTAAGCGAGTTCGATCGACGACTGGCGCCCCTTGTCGAAACGGCACTCGTGCAAAAATTCGGTGCAAGTGATTTTCATAGCGACGGCGGCTGGCGACTTACACCAAAAGGTCGTCCTTTAGCGGATCGCGTCTTTGAAGCGCTGACTTTCCTCGAGAGCGACAAACTATCGCTCCCGGAAGTTTGACATTCTGGAACTCGAACCCATAATGCCTAAATGGCTGACGAAAAGAAAAATAACCAATCTGAAGGCGGAAATCACAACCTCAATCCCGAGGATATTCGCAGACTTTCCGATGACACACAGCCCGGCGTTGAACAAACGGCGGGCGAAACCATGGATGCCGATGGCGCGACGGAACTCTCGGATGTCGCGGCGTTAAAGGCCGACCTCGAAAAGGTTCGCAAAGAATTCCTGTACCTCTACGCTGAATTCGAAAATTACAAAAAAAATTCCATCAAAGAACGCTCGGACCTGCGCAAGTACGGAGCCGAACGCTTTGTCGTGGATATACTTAACGTGGTCGACATTTTCGAAACGGCGCTGGCCCTTGAGAACACTCCGGAAAATGCGGCCGCCTTTCGCAAAGGTATCGAGATGACGGCGCATGAACTCAAACAGACCTTGACCCGAAACGGCGTCGAAGAACAACCCGCAATCGGAACGGCTTTTAACCCTCTGATTCACGAGGCGCTAAGCAGCGAAGAAACGACCGATCATCCAGAAGGTCATATCTCTCGCGTCTTCAAGAAGCCCTACAAGCTTCACGATCGCCTCGTTCGGCCCGGTCAAGTCGTCGTTGCGAGACCGCCCAAAAGCAACGCGTGAAATAGATTGAGGTAACCCGTGTCCAATAAACGCGACTACTACGAGGTACTCGGTGTTCGTCGCAACTCGACACCGGACGAGATCAAGAAAGCTTTTCGAAAGTTAGCGCTTCAGTTTCACCCCGACAAAAATCCCGGCGATAAAAAGGCCGAGGAGAAGTTCAAAGAAATTTCTGAAGCCAACGACGTGCTTTCCGATCCCGAGAAGCGCAAACAGTACGACCAGTTCGGTCATGGCTTTGCGGCTTTCGCCGGTGCCGGAGCCGGCGGACCCTTTGGCGGCGGCGCCGGGCCGTTTGGCGGTGGCGCCTACGGCGGCGGTTTCGAGGATCAAACCTTTAGTGGATTTGGCTCTTCCGGACCTGAATCGTTTCAAGATATTTTCGGCGACATCTTTGGCGACGCCTTTCGCGACGTTCGTCAAAAAGGCGCACGTCCAGGCGGACCGCAAGACGGCCCACGCGGTGGTACACGCACGCGCGGCGCCGACCTCCGCTACACGCTGACCATCACATTCGAAGAAGCCGCCACGGGATGCGAAAAGACCATCAGCTTTGTTCGCCAACGCGGCGGCCGAGAAGAAACCGCTCGCCTTGCGATCACGATCCCGTCTGGCGTGAAGTCAGGCCAGCGCCTTAAGCTGCGGGCCGAAGGCGACGCTCCTCCAACCGGAAATCAGTTTGGCGATCTCTACGTCATTGTCAGCGTCGCTGAGCATTCTATTTTCCGCCGCGTGGAAAACGATGTTCATCTCGAGCTACCGCTTGGATTTTTCGACGCCGTAAACGGGACCATCGCCGAAATTCCGACTCTCACCGGCAAAGCCTCCTTGAAGATTCCACCCGGAACACCTTCCGGCCAAATTTTCCGCCTCAAGGGCAAAGGCTTCCCGACTGTCGGCCAAGGCGGCGCCGCATCAGGAGACATGTTGGTGAAGGTTCTGATCGACGTGCCGCGAGACCTCACCGATGATCAAAAGGAACTGCTGAAACGTTTTGCCGCAAGCGTGCGTCCGGGGCCAATGGTCAAATCCTTCCAAGAGAAGGTCGAGCGACTACGTAAAAAGTAAGACGGAGAAAACCTAAGAGACTCTAACGAGAGAAACCAAAGAAGTGCTTGAAAACGTACGGAGGCGCTCGTGAACCAAACTCCAACTCAGACGGCGAAAAATGCGACCGAGCAGGTGGTCCGCCAGACGACGCGTCTTAGCCTTCTAGCGACGGCTTTGGCCTCGATCCTTCTTATCAGCGCCTGCCAAACCACTCCGAAGCGACGTCAACCGGTAAAGGCGCCGCCCTCTCTTGAACAAGAGTTCAAGCAAGGCCGCCTCGCCATGGAAGCCGGCGACAACAAAAAGGCTCTTGCGCGCTTTAAAAAAGTCATCACCACAGCGCCGGAGTCTGATCTCGCGGATGACGCGAACATGATGTCGGCTCAGATCTACGAAAAGCAGCAGCTCTGGAAAGATGCCCTTCAAAGCTACCTCGCGGTTGCTCGCGGCGAAATGGAAACGCCCTATGAAACCGAAGCCCTGCTGCGCGCCGCACGCATTCATGTTCGATTCAATCAATTCCGCGAAGCACTTGAACTGACCCGCACGATCTCGCGATCCGACAGCGCTACGCCTATTCAAAAGTACGAAGCCAGCGAACTACGAGGCGAAGTACTGCTATCGGAAAATCGCGTGTTGGAAGCGCTGGAACTTTACGTCGAACTCTATTCTCAGGCGACGGACAACAGCAGAAAAGAAAAGTATCGCCTCGCGGCCCAAGACCTTTTGGATACGCGACTTAACGAAGAACAACTGACAGAGGTCGCGGACCGAAGCAGCTATGGTTTTTTACGGCCGACGGCAAAATATCGGATCGGATTAAGCCTCGCCGAACAAAAACAGCTCTCTCGGGCACGATCGGCTTTCCAAGACGTCGTCGGCCTCGCACCCGGAACAGAACTCGCCGAGCGAGCTTCGGCACTGATCGCGCAAATCGATGCGCGTAGCCGTGTTAACCCGCGAACGGTTGGCGCCATCCTTCCGCTTTCGGGACGCCAGCAAGCCGTCGGCTACCGCGCGCTTCGTGGTCTTCAACTTGGGCTCGGTATTTACAGTCCCAACAAAAAATCCTCGGGCTTTCGCCTCGCCGTCATCGACAGCGAAGGCAATCCCGATATCGCTCGTCGCGCCGTCGAACGTCTTGTTGTCGAAGACAACGCGGTCGCCATGGTCGGCGGTCTTTTGTCTCGCACCGCGGGTTCGGAAACCAGCAAAGCTCAGGAATTTGGAATGCCCACGGTGGTTCTTGGGCAAAAGGCCGGCCTTACTGAAACTGGCGAGTTTATCTTCCGCAACGCTTTGACCAGCCAAATGCAGGCCGAACATCTTGCCTTTGTTGCCATCGAGCGCCTGGGTCTTAAGCGCTTTGCGATCCTTTTTCCGAATGATCCCTACGGGACCGAATTTGCGAACTTCTTCTGGGATGCCGTTAAGCTTCGCGGTGGCTCCGTCAACGCCGCTCAGCCTTACGATCCTAAAGAAACGGACTTCCGCGGCCACGTTCAGCGCATGGTGGGAAATTACTATGTCGAAGATCGCTCGGAAGAATACCGCATTCGCTATCGTCAATATCTCGAAAAGAATCCGCGTCGCTCTGTTCGCCAGGGGCAAGCAACTCCTGAAGAGATTCTTCCACCCATCGTCGACTTCGACGCTCTCTTTATTCCAGATAGTGCGCGTGCCGCTGGTCAAATCGCTCCAATGCTTGCATACAACGACGTCGACAACGTGAGACTCCTCGGAACCAATCTTTGGAACAACGCCTCGTTTGTCTCGCGTGGGCAAAAGTTCGTGGAGAACGCCATCATCGTGGACGGCCTCTACACAGGAGACCGTTCATTTGCGGCTTCAGATTTCGTTAAGGCATACAAAGAAGTCTACGGCGAGGAGCCAGGCATGATCGAAGCGCAGGCTTACGATACCGGACTTCTCTTAAGACAGCTGATTGCCGGCGGCGCTACGACACGTACGGAACTGCAGGAAAAGTTGACGAGTGTGAAGGGATTCCCTGGAGCTTTTGGCGCTCTCGATATGAGCCCCACGCGCGAGCTCAAACGCCCAATCAGTGTGATGACCGTAAAAGAGGGCAAATTGATCCCGCTTGAGTCGGCCATTCAATAGCGAAAAGCCCAGTCACTTCATAGGCTTTCCCACCTTCAAACTTGATAGGTGGGAGCTCGCTTAAGAGGCCCATAAAAAAATGCGATGCTCATTTTAGGCTAGGACTCTAACCGATTTCTCGCCCCGCTTCGTCTTACTCGCCAGCAAGGTCACTTCGCAGGACCTTGGTGGGGAGAGGAGGAAGTCATGTCACAAGCTTCGAGAAAAGGTCTGACGGATCAATTCATTCGGGAGTGCCGCACACGGTTGGTGGAAATGAAAGCGGAACTTCTTAACCGGTCGCGTGCAGCCATGCGCGAGTTCGAAAGCCGAGATCGTGGCGGAAGCGATGAAGGTGATATGACAATGGCACTTCTCGCCGAGAACGATTTCTTGAGCGAGCAGCAGCGAACCAAAACACGCCTGCTGGAAATCGAAGGGGCTCTTGCTCGTATCGAACGCGGCAACTACGGGATCTGCGAAGAGACCGACGAGCTTATCGAGGTTGAACGCCTGCGCGCACTTCCATGGACCCGCCTGTCCATTGAAGGTGCCGAAATTCGAGAGGCTATGAGCCGTCGTTTTGTTCGAACCTGACAGATTTATTTCATGACAGATTTCGTGACAGATTCAGTCGGAGCCGTCCGCGACACGAGGTCGTGAGATTCCGACTCCAGGGCCAAGGGCTAGCAAGGATGCGACGCCCGCGGTCAGAGAAATTCGAAAATAGCTAATATCCACAAGGAGATGCTCAAGCCGAAAGCATCCATATTGGATAACGCAGAACAAACCTCTTTTTTTTGACAAGGCCTTACAGACTCCTTAGAAGCTGTCACAACCTGTTGCGAGAGGGGTCGCAGCTGGTTATTTGATGCTCAACTAATGTGCATCGTAAAGCGAGGGAGTGTTCTATGCGTACACGCGAATTGAATTCGTTCAAGTCGATGCTGCTCGATCAACGTTCCGAACTAATCAACAAAATGCAAAGCTTCCGCCACGAGACACTGGCACCAGTCGGTGAACGCGGCGACGAGGGCGATCGCGCCACTTCAGAGCTCGATCTCACACGCGCTGTTCGCGATCAAGAACGCGCGCACATGTTGCTTCCGAAAATCGATCGCGCTCTCCAGCGCATCGTCGACGGTTCATATGGTCTTTGCGAAATCTGCGAAGAGCCGATCGGAATCGCGCGCCTCAAAGCACGCCCTGTCGCCACTCTCTGCATCGCCTGCAAAGAAGAACAAGAACAAACCGAGCGCATCTTCGCCTAAAGGTATCTCTTGTTTTTGATTTGCACGGAATCGAAAGCCGCTCCTCTCGGGGAAGCGGCTTTTGTTTTTTGTGAATAGCTGCCCGCTTCCAGACTGTGGTCCTGCCCGAAACCGGCTCTAGAGGCGGTTTTCCGGGTTTTTACGCCACTGGACTCGATCAAACCCTAGTCATTTTCATCTTAAGAACAAGCCACATGGCCTGATTTTGGGTCTATGCACGTTTATTTCGTCTGGAATGTTCAAGCCCGTTCAAATTGAGACCGAAAAGTTATGCAGATGGAGCCTTGCACGCAATGGCGGAGGATGCATGGGTTTTGACGATAAAGTACTAGAGATTCCGGAATCACTTCCGATGCTCCCAGTGAGAGACATCGTGGTATTCCCCTACATGATTTTGCCTCTCTTCGTTGGACGAGAAGCATCGATTCGTTCGGTAGAAGAGGCGCTCGGCAAAAACCGACTCATCTTCCTCGCGTCACAACGCGAGATCACGGAAGAGAATCCAACTGAAGACACGATCTATCAGGTTGGAACAATCGCTCGTATCATGCGCATGCGAAAGCTTGCGGACGGTCGAGTAAAAATCCTTATTCAAGGCGAAGCAAAGGGACGCATCACACGTTATGTGAAGTCGTCTCCAAACTTCGAAGTCGCGGTCGAGAAAATCTCGGAATCCGTCGACGCGAAGGAAGTAAAAGAACTTCCTATCGAGCATGAAGCGCTGATGCGCACAGCTCGCGAACAACTCGAGAAGATTATTGCTCTCGGTCGCTCACTCTCACCAGACATTCTCTTGATTCTCGATGACGTCACGGAACCGGGTCGTCTTGCGGATCTCATCGCATCGAATCTCGGACTCAAGGTCTCGGACGCACAACGTGTGCTCGAGTCGACTGATTCCGTCGAGCGACTTAAGCTTGTAAACGAAATTCTCACGGCGGAACTCGAAGTTCTGTCGATGCAACAGAAGATCCGTTCTACAGCAAAAGACGAGATGTCGAAGAGCCAGCGCGAGTATTTCTTGCGCGAGCAGATGCGCGCTATCAAGTCTGAGCTTGGTGAACAAGATCAGAAGGGCGAAGAGATGGAAGAACTTCGCGAAAAGCTGGTCAAGGCAGGAATGCCCGAGACCGTGCACAATGAAGCGATGAAACAACTGGGCCGCCTCGAGCGTATGCACCCGGATGCAAGCGAAGCCTCTATGCTTCGTACGTACCTCGATTGGCTAATCGACCTTCCTTGGTCGAAGTCGACGGAGGACAACCTCGATCTCGATCGCGCGAAGATCATTCTCGACGAAGATCACTACGAACTCGCGAAAGCGAAAGATCGTATCCTCGAGTTCTTGGCTGTTCGCAAACTCAAAACGGATTCACGCAAAGGGCCAATCCTCTGCTTCTGTGGACCGCCCGGCGTAGGTAAAACTTCGCTCGGTCGCTCGATCGCAAGATCGATGGGTCGCGAGTACTTCCGCGTCGCTCTTGGCGGCGTGAAGGACGAAGCCGAAATCCGTGGTCACCGCCGCACATACGTCGGCGCGATGCCAGGGAAGATCGTTCAAGCTCTTAAACAAGTTAAGACGAAGAACCCAGTTATCGTTCTCGACGAGATCGACAAACTTGGTAGCGACTACCGCGGAGACCCCTCGGCAGCGATGCTCGAGGTTCTCGATCCCGAACAGAACCACGCGTTCCGCGATCACTACTTGAACGTCGACTTCGATCTTTCGAACGCGCTGTTCATCGCGACCGCGAACGTACTCGAAAATATTCCACCGGCTCTTCGCGACCGTATGGAGTTGATCCAGATCTCTGGTTACACAGAGAACGATAAACTCTTGATCACGAAGAAACACTTGATCGACCGTCAGATGGAAGCAAACGGCGTCACTTCTGAGAACATCGAGTTCACAGATGACGGTATCCGCTACCTCATCGGAGCCTACACTCGCGAAGCAGGTCTTCGTAACCTCGAGCGTGAAGTCGGTTCGGTCTGCCGTAAGGTCGCTAAAGGTGTCGTACTCGGCCATAAAGAAAAGGTCGTCTGCACACCAGAGAAAATCGCTGAACTCCTCGGACCGGCGCGTTTCATCCGCGACGAGAAGATGGAAGACTCACAAGTGGGTATCGTAACAGGTCTCGCTTGGACACAAGCAGGCGGCGAAGTTCTTCACATCGAAGCCCTGAAGATGAAGGGCAAAGGTGGACTTGTTCTCACGGGCCAAATGGGCGACGTGATGAAGGAGTCGGCGCAGGCGGCACTGAGCTACGCTCGTGCACACGCAGACGAACTCGGAATCGATCCAGACTGGTGCGAGAACCACACGGTTCACGTACACATCCCAGCGGGAGCAATCCCTAAGGATGGACCAAGTGCAGGTATCACGATGGCAACGGCGCTCATCAGCTTGATGACAAACACGCCGGTTCGCACAGACATCGCGATGACTGGCGAGGTTACACTCTCGGGTCGTGTTCTGCCGGTAGGCGGAATCCGCGAAAAAGCTCTCGCGGCTCTGAACCACGGCGTGAAAACTGTCTTGATCCCCTTCCAAAACCAGAAGGACGTTCAAGACATCCCTGAAGAGTTCCGCAAACAACTGAGCTTCATCTTCGTCGAACACTTGGATGAAGTTCTACAGATGGCGCTGGATGCCGCTCTCGACGAGAAGACCGGCAAAACAAAACGCCATAGCACAAAGGGCGGCAAGAAGTCGAAAGACACAGCAGCCGCTTCGGCAGCCTAGGAACAGCCGGGCGCCAACAAGGAGAGATGAGACGATGAAAGCTATTAAAGAAACTCTAGTAATTGCCGCTCTCACCCTCCCGGTTTTTGTATCCGCTGCAGATGACGCAAAAAAGGCCCCAAGCCTCGGACAGTTCGCCGTCTACGACGCGACCCTGACCGAGTTCCCTGGCGCCAAGTTCAACGGAGAGTTGAACCTCGGCGTCGTACCGCAGTATTGGTCACCACCGGTTTCGGCGGACGACGGAGCCACCCAGCGTGTCGTTTCCAAAGACAACTCGATGGCCATTCAGTTCACGGCTTTCGCCGATGAATCAGAAGAGGTCCTTACGTGGCGCAAAAATAAGGAAAAGAAAAACCTCGGCGCACTCACCGTCTTCAAAAAACAAGACGTCGCTTCGCACACCTATTCGTACCACGGTTCCGCGGTCACACTGACGCGCGAAGTGTGCGAACTGCTTCGCTCGCAATCAAACGCGAAAACACTGAACGAATTCGCCGAGAAGGCGCAAACTTGCGACACGTTCTATCGCATGAAACCTATTCCCGCGAACCTGCGCAACGCGCTTAAAGAATATAAGTCCACTCACGATTCGAATGTGCGCAAACTACACTCGTCTTTTGCAAAAGACGCATTTCCAGTTCCGGAAGCGGCGCCTGCTGCCAAAAAAGGAGCGGCCGACGCCCTTGGTGATCTCATCGCTTCTTTTGCAAACGGCAAACAAAAAGGGCAAGAGGTTACACCGGAGCCACACACTCAAGTGAAATCCCTCGATCTTTTTTCTCTGAAAGCTTCGGAAACAGACGGAACCTACCGCGCGGCTCTCTCCGATGTCGCGAGTAAATGCGTACAGTTTTTTCCTGCCCCACAAGCTGCGGCGGCTGCGCCAGCGGCGAAACCCGCCAAGGGCGACAGCACAGCGAAATAGTTTTCAAGCTGATAGAGGCTAGTTACCGAAGTGTGATGCCTGATCTCGCAATCGGGCGTTTTCCGATTCCAAAACGCGAACCAGAGTTTTCAGATCCGCGATCTCTTCTTTGAGATAGATGATCTGTTCTTCTTTTTCATGAAGAATCAATGTGTAGGCTTGCTTGAGTTCGTTGAGCAGCTTGGTCGTCGTCGTGATCAGCGGCTCGTCAGTAAGCGGAACATCCACCTTCGGCATTGCCGGTGGTACCACCGCCTCAACGGTCTTCTTCAACGGAGCGGGCTCAGCGGCTTTTACAACCTGCTTTGGCACTTCCACAGCAGCTTCAAGGTGGTCAGGTAGATAGTACCGACCAGCTTCGAACTTGTGCGCTTGCAACCCCGCCTTGATCCGTCGACGTAGAGTCGAAACGCTCACGCGGTATTTGCTGGCGTAGTCTGTGAGAAGAAGCCACTGTTCCATTCAAGGGCCAGCCTAGCGGCTCTTGGGAATTCTGCACAACTTAAATGACCGACATAAAAAGAGATTCTCAGAACTCGGAACAGCGCATCACAATTCGTGCTCCACACATTTTGGGCTGCCTTTGCGCATGCCAGGTATTTACAATCAATGGAATGCGGCTCAGTGAGAAAAAGAAGTTAGGCCTGGTTCTTTCGGGCGGTGGGATTAAAGCTGCAGCGTTTCATTTAGGTGTCTGTCTCGCGTTACGAGAAAAGGGCTTCAACTTCGCTGGCGGCTCGAAAGAGGATGTCCGCCTGAGGTTCCCCGAAGACAAAATGACGTTCAAAACCTACGTCGGCTCAAGCGCGGGCTCGTTCGTCACATCGCTTCTGGCGGCGGGCCACTCTGTCGATTCGATCATCGACGCTTTCGAACGAGGAGCCGATACCGAGCTCAACAAGTTCTCGCGGCGAAAAAAAGTTTTCACACGCCTACGCCCGATCACATATCGCGATATTTTCGCGATGAACGGCGTGAACTTTCTTGGCACCCTGCCAAGCCTTCTTAAACGAAAGAGCCTGGTCACCGGAGGACTCGAGTCCTTCTTGAAAAACGGATTCAAACTCAACGGTCTCTTCACAACCAGCAACATCGAACGCTACATGCGCCAAAATGTTCTTAGTGAAAATGACTTCTCGCAGCTAGGCGTAGAGAGCTACGTCATCGCCACGCAGCTCAACCACTCTCGCAAAGTCGTCTTTGGGAACTTCCCGGAGACCTTCAAGGTTCGCAATATCAAGTACGCGAATTTCGCGACGATCTCTCAGGCAGTGGCGGCCAGCACTTCGCTTCCACCGTTCTTCGCGCCGTATGGCATCAAGAACCAAAAAGGGAAAGACCTCTACTTTTTTGACGGCGAAATTCGCGAAACGCTATCGACTCACGTTGCCGCCGACGCCGGGGCCGATCTCGTCATCGCAAGCTACTCGGTTCAACCGTACCACTACACGCCCGTTATGGGGTCGCTACACAACTACGGTATTCCGATGATCATGAATCAGGCGCTGTACCAGGTGATTCAACAAAAAATTGAAAAGCATATCGAACATCAGCAGCAGATCTCGGCCATCATGAGCGCTGTCGATGGGTACTTCCGCCAGCAAGGGCTGCCCGATGAGCATCGCGAAAAGCTCCTCGAGATTCTGACAAAGCGCGTGAACTATCGTCCCGGCGTGGACTACATCTACATTCATCCTTCGCCAAACGACTACGAGATGTTCTTCGTGGATCACTTCAGCTTGAACGCCGAAATTCTTGGAAGAATCGTCCACATCGGCTTCAAAGCCGGCATCCAGGCACTGCGCAAACACGATCTTTAGTGGTGATCAAAAGATTCCCATGAACACAGTTGAGATTTCTCCTGTTCCGCTAGAGACTGGGGTTCTATATGGCAGGCTCCAATCGCGACTCCAAATTTTCGCCAGAAACGTTCTGCGTTTACCCTTGGATCGAGCAAGTCGTTCAGTCCAATGGCAAAGTGGGCTTCTGCTGCGTCGCCAAGGGCGGCGGCATGGTGAAGAAAGACGATGGTCAAGGCTTTCGCGCCGGCGTTGAACCACTTGAAGCCGCGTGGAACTCCAACCACATGCGCAGTATCCGCAAGGGCATGCTCGAAGGTGAACAAGTTCCAGGCTGCGAGCTTTGCTACTTTCAAGAATCCATTGGCAAGACATCGTATCGCGAGATGCATAACGAAGAGTGGATGAACAAGGCACGTGTCGAAATCGAAGAGCGCGTCGAGTCCTCGCGGGCAAACGATTTCAAACTCGACAAGCCCGCGCTGTACTTGGATCTCCGGCTTGGAAATCTGTGCAATCTCAAATGTCGGTCGTGCAATCCATATAACTCGAGTCAGATTTATCGCGAAACCGTGCAGCTCTATGATCAAAACGACGAGTATCGCGACTTCTGGAACCGCTTCAATGGCGGCAAAAAACCGGCGGAGACACCCGAGTGGTATGAGTCAGACCTTTTCTGGGATGAAGTCATTCGCTCGATCCCGAATCTGCGCAAGGTATATTTAACCGGCGGCGAGCCGACACTCATCGAACGCAACTACAAGTTCATGCAGGCCTGCATCGACTCAGGGCACGCGAAGAATATTTTCCTAATGTTCAATATCAACTGCACCAATGTGCAGGATAAATTCCTCGAGTACTTGCCGCACTTCGAGTTTGTTCTGATCAACGCCTCGATCGACGGCCACGGCCCCGAGAACGAATACATCCGTTATTTGAGTCGCTGGGAAACGATCGACAAAAATTTCCGGAAACTCGTGAAGCTACCAAAGAACGTGCAGATTGGCGTTACGCCGGTTCTGCAAATCTACAACGTCCTCACTATCACCCGCTTGCTCGATTACATCGAAAGCATCGCGCTGGAATCCGGTCGCGACATCAACGTCGATTTTCTCTATGCGACTGACCCGACCTATATCAATGCGCAGATTCTTCCGACTACCGTAAAACAAGAAGCCGTAAGGCGACTCGAGTCGTACAAATCGCGCTCAAAGACCTACGAAACCCAACGCTTTCTAAAAAACTCCATCGACAGCTGTATCAATCTGCTCTCGGAGCATCCCGCGCAAGACGAAGCGAAAATGCGCGATTTTGTTCAATACACCCGTCTGCTGGACACGCATCGCAAGCAGCGCATGGAGCAAACTCTTCCCGACCTAAGCAGCCTGTTGCGATCAGAAGGATACGACGTTCATGGCTAGCTTGTTCGGCAAGAAAGACAGTTTTCCTTTTAAAACAGTCGACCCTGTCAATGGCCTCGACGGCACTCAGCGAGAAGAGTCACTTAACGACCCGTACGAGTTCGGCAGAATTTCGCCGACCTTTTGCGTACTTCCGTTCACTCATCTTGCGACCTACACCGACGGCTCGGCAATTCTGTGCTGTGTTGCGAAGAACGAAAACAAGCTCAATCTCAACGATCAAAGTCTTCAGGCTGCGTGGAATTCGGATTATCTGAAGTCGGCGCGCCTCAAAATGCTGAAGGGCGAAAAGGTCTCGGCTTGCGCCCACTGCTACGCCGAAGAAAAAAATGGATACCGTTCGCACAGAATCACGGAGAATCGCGTTTGGAAAGAACGCTTTGGCAGGGAGTTTGTTCTCGATCGCGTGCATCGCACCCATGAGGACGGAACACTTAACGAGGACATCGTCGCAATCGACCTGCGACTTGGAAACACCTGTAATCTTCAGTGCGTGATGTGCCGGCCTCAAGACTCCAGCAGATGGACGGCGCTCGCAAAGCGTATTGCCGCAACAGCCGAAACCGCGGAGGTCCGCAGCGAGTGGGCTCACAAGAGCCAAATCAACCAGTCGCGCTTCGAATGGTACAAGGATCCCAGTTTCTGGGAGTCGCTCGAGACCATGTTGCCAAATATGCGTGAAATCATCGTCGGCGGCGGCGAGCCCATGCTTCTCGATGAAACACGAAAACTCGTCGAGGCCTGCGTGCGCACGGGCGCCGCAAAAAATATCCAGATCCGGTACCACACAAACGGCACGCTTCTCGACAAGTCGCTCTTTCCATTATGGAAGGAGTTTAAGCTCGTCGAGGTTTTCATCAGTCTCGACTGCTGGGGCGAGAAGAATAATTATATGCGCTACCCGGCCAACTGGGATGCGATCGCCGCCAATCTCAAGTGTCTCGACGAGGAATCACCGGAGAGCGTGAAGGTTATGCTGCTTTGCTCGGTGCACATGATGAACATGTTCTATCTGGCCGATTACGCACAGTGGATCGAAGATCAGAACTTCAAGAAAGTCACAAAGGGCTTCAACGGATACTTTCACCCGGGTGTCGTTCACTATCCTCCGTACCTTTCCATCCAAAACTATCCGGCCGAACTAAAGAAGCTCGTGACGGAAAAACTTTTGGCCTTTGAAGAACGAAGCAAAAAGAAATCAAACAAGATTCAGGGCATCATCAATCTGATGAACGAAGCCGATCACTCAGCTAGACTCTCGCAAACTCGAGACTATATTCGACGGCTGGACACAGAACGCGGCACCTCGTTCGCAAAAACTTTCCCCGAGCTAAACGAGTACCTCAAAGTTTACTAGGCGATTTCGCTCACCGCTTTACGCGTGCTGAAGAAGCTGTCGAAACTCCTCTTCCGCGTATTCCATAAGCTCGTCTTGCTTAAGCCTCTTATAGAGAGGACTTAAATTGATATGAGCCCATTTCGAAAATCCCGGGATTTCATTTAGCCTTCGTTTAATCGCGATCGCTTCGGCCACACGGCCGGGACCGACCATGATCCGAACGCCAAACCACATCCGCGAAGCTGTCTCGTTTTTATCTTTCTCATCAATGACCGCAGCGCAGGTTTCAAAAAATCTTTCCGTCGCATCCGCCTCGAGATGGAGGCTTAAACCCACACACGCCTTTGCGATAAGCTCACGAAAGTAAGCCGGACCTCGACTGCCATTGCTCTGAACATGGATCGTGTGCCCATACGAATTGATCCGATCAACGACATCCATAAAAGCCGGATTGATCGTCGGCTCCCCCCCAGTGAATACCCATTTCGCTTTCTCTCCTCGACAAAATCGGCGCTCAAGGCGATCAACGGCCTCTAGCAATGTTTTCTGAGAATGGTGACTATCAAACTGGTTCGAAACCGATGGGTGGCAGTACGAACAGGCGTAGTTGCACCTGCGCGATAGGTCCCACGTGATCGACTTCGGAAATGCCGCATGCGCCTCGTGCTGAGCCGGCACAACGAGATTCGCTGACAGAGCTGCGTTCACCCGCTTGGTGGCATCGCCCAGAGACTCCGCCTCGGCATCTTTTGGAAGTGGATTTCGAGCCATCGAAACCAGCCGCGGGTCCTTGGTCTTTCGAATCTGCATGTCGGCCCCGCACATGCACCACTTCTTCGTGCATGTGATCCACTTCTCTGGAAGCGACATCTGACCCTCAAAAACATTTCCAAGATATCCACCGACCCGACAAGTCGCGGAAAAAAGATTCCCATCCGCGGAAATGTGCAGGTTCTCGGTGCCGGCCGCGCAAAGCCAATTCTCCCAAGAGTTGACTCGTGACGCCAGCGCCTCTTCGACAGACCAGAGCGTCTTCGAGGACACCTCGGCGTTGGCTTTCCCACTTAGGCCGGAATCAAACTGGATATCGCAGATCGCGACGGATTTATGATCTGACATCTCGCCGCTTATTGTCTCGACTTGCCTGATTTTTAGCAAGCGGCGAGGATCGACTTCTATGAAGCAAAACGACATCTATCTCGATCACGCCGCGACGACAACCATGGCTCCCGAAGCCCGGAACCATTTCTTCGAACTCCTCGAAACTGGTGTTGCAAACTCCTCCTCGGCGCATCGACCCGGATCGTCGGCCGCGGCCCTGCTCGAAGTCGCGCGCGAGACTATTGCCTCGAAGCTTGGCTGCTCGCCTCAAGAAATCGTCTTCTGCTCTGGCGGGACGGAGGCCAACAACTGGGTGCTACAACGCTCCGTCACCGATTGGAACCGAGCGACCGGAAACAAACAGCTGCCCCACATCATTACGGCCTCAACGGAACACTCGAGCGTCGCCACAACGGCGGCGCGAATGAAGGAAGATGGACTCATCGAATGGTCGGAAGTGCGCGTCGACCAGCTCGGATACATCGATCTTGTACACTTAAAAAGTCTCTTTAAACCGACAACTGTTCTGGTTTCGGTCTCACACGGAAATAACGAAATCGGAACTGTGCAAGATCTCCAGAAAATCGGAACACTTTGCCGTGAGAGCGGCATTCGGTTTCATGCAGACGCTTGTCAGAGCTTTTGTCACACGGAGTTTCAGATACGCGATCTTCCGGTCGACCTTATGACTCTCAGCGGTCACAAAATTCGCGGCCCAAAAGGGGTTGGTGCGCTTTTCATTCGAAAAGGCGTCGAGATCTCGCCGCTTGTTTACGGTGGTAAACAAGAAAAGGGGCTACGCCCCGGCACAACATCCGTCGAACTGATTTCCGCCTTTGCGAAAGCCGCTACAACGTGGAGCCCAAAAACAATCTCCGATCTCGCCGGCATTAAGAGCTATGTGGTCAAAGAGCTTCGAAAACGATTCACCGACGTTCAGTTCAACGGCGAAGTCGAAAAGGTGTCTCTCTGCCACGTCGTCAGTTTCACGTTCCCTCGATTCGAGTCAAAGGTCCTACACCGCCTACTTGCGGAGAACGGCGTCGCCTGCTCGACCGGAGCCGCTTGTGGAACCGGCAAGTCGGACCGTAGCGCCGTACTTCTTGCTCTGGGACGTGAAGACCGGCTCGCACATCAGTTGCGGTTTAGTTTTTCTCCGACAACGACAACAGCCGAGATCGACGAGGCTCTCGGCCGTTTAGAGAAAATTATTTCGACTCTTCAGTAGTGGGTTTTCCGGGTAACCAACCCTGTTTGCCAAAGTCTTCTTCCAAAAGACGGGCGATAACCGCGTAGCCAGTGGCACCGAGGTGACCATCCGTATCGCCATACATTTTGGTGAAGTACTCAACCCGCTTCTTTACGTCCGGCTCGAGGCGAACCAGTTCACGCGAAGTATCGGAAAGCGGCAGACCGTGTCGTTCGGAAAACTCTCGGATCAAGCGATCGACAAGTTTCTCCGGGCCAAAACGTTCTGTCGGATAGGTTTGAAGCATCAGCTTCGCGCCGCTAAGTTCGACGGCTTTACGAATACGCTCGAGATCAAACTCAACCCAATTTAGAATCTGATCATCCGTGATTTTCGCGACTCGACCGCGATGGCGTGGAAACCGAAGAACGAAGTCCTTTCGGTAGTCATCGATCTCGCTCGCCAATTTTTGCATTTCCGAAGAGGCGTCTCGCCGAGCCGCTTCCTGAACAATTAGAACCTCGGCCATCCAGTTCGATTGACTCGCGAGAGGGTTGAGTTCAACGCCCGCTTTCGCCACTTCATAAGCCTCGCGCAAGCGACCCGCTTCACGTAGCTTCTGGAAAAGATAAATTCTTGAGTGTGCGTGAGTCGGATGAGCCGCGGAAACGGCTTTATAGAATTCTATCTGCTCCGCCAAAGACCGTTCGCGATAACCGACGGCCTCCTGATGAAATTCCACCACCTCTCGTAGATCTGGGAAAAATTTCGGCCGACGAGATTCCATGGACTTGCCGATTTCTCGAATGGCCGGATTTTCGGAACTCCGAAGATAGGTATTCGCCAAACGATCCAGATAGTAACTGTAACCCTTCGAGCCGAATTCCTTTTCGTAGCCGCGGACCTGCTCTAACCATTCTTCTTGGCAACCGCCATTTTCAGAACAGACGCGCGGGCCGATTTCGATCAAGGACTCCCGCAGACTTAGAGCCGACCCGTGCTTTTGAATGTACGCACGTATTGTTTGGTAGGCGTCCTTGAGTTCGTCCTCCGTCATTTTGGAGGAATCAAACATATTCGAGTTATTCATGACCGCGACCCAAATCCAAGCGCGGTCGTCTTCGCCGTAATCGGAGAAAAATCGATGGTCTTCCTGAGCCCGAACCACGAACTCGCTAAACAACTGAATGAAGCGAAACGTCCTTAGCGAATACGCCATGTTATAAAGCGCAAGTCCGATCGATTTGATTCCAGGCGCGGTTTTTTCGACGTAGTCGGAGTATCCAAGATGATTCCAGAAGTTGGTCTCGCCCGTCATGACAACGACGATCTGTGGTCGATAGGTTTTCAAGAACCTTGGAATTTCATCTGCGACAAAACTCGAATTGGCGTTACCTCTTCCGAGATTCACCACCTCATACGGGCTCGCGCCATATCGCTTCACCAGTCGATCTCGAAACTGATCCGGATAACTTTGACCAAGCGGAGCCCCGGAACCCATGGTGTGTGAGTTTCCAACGAAGATGACCACTGGCTTTCCAGAATCAATACTTGGACTTATCACATTGCGAGAGTACAGCTCTTGCGCTCCGATCAACCGCAGCGCGATCTCGAAGATCATCAGGGTAAAGACCATACCTAGACTAAGAGCCAATAACTTCTGCTTCACGATACTGATCGTCGCATCGACTTAGGCCTTCGTCTAGACCGTATTTGTCTTTGAATTTTCCATCTCCGAATTTAGACTGGTTCTTCGTATGGAAAAGAAACTCAGCCGGTTCCACACTGTTCTGCAAAAAGTCCTGCCCGCTCCGATCTTTCGAGCACTTCGAGGACTCGAGTGGTTCCTGATAACCATCGTTCTTCAGAAAGTTTTCGGAACGCTTGCTCTCTTCTTTATCTATTTCTTTGTTCTGGGTCCGACGAGTTTGGTCGCTCGGCTGTTTTTCTCTTCTGCTTTGAATTCAAAAACTCTTTCAAAAGACTCGAATTGGGTGCCCGCGCAAGGCTACAATGAGGATCTGGAATCGGCGAAGTTTCAATCGTAGAATCTACCCAAGGTTTTCGCCCAAGATATGGAGGCATTCCGTGAAAATCGGTCTACTTTTCCGCGAAATGAAACATCTCATTCGCGAACACAAACTCTATTTCATGGCCCCTCTTCTTATCACCCTCGTTCTATTCGCGGTTCTCTTCTTCAAAATCGGGCCCGGCATCATCATGACTTTCATTTACGCGGGACTCTGATTTGTACATTCTCGGCATCTCATGTTTTTATCACGACTCTTCGGCTTGCCTCTTAAAGGACGGCCAGATCATTGCGGCCGCTCAAGAGGAACGGTTTAGTCGCGAAAAAAACACGAGCGCCTTTCCTATTCATTCTATTCGTTTTTGCCTTGAACAAGCCGGTATCGAAATCCAACAGATCGATCATGTCGCGTACTTCGAAAAACCGTTCTTGAAGTTCGCCCGAGTGATTCAAGACCACCTTCGAAGCTGGCCCTTTTCTTGGCCCTCGTTTTTTCGAGCCATGCCGAAATGGCTAGCCGGCCGACTCTCTCTGCCGCTTACCATCGAAGAAGAGCTCGGATACAAAGGCCCAATTTACTTTATCAAGCACCATCTTAGTCACGCGGCCAGTTCGTATTATCCTTCCGGGTTTGAAGAGGCCGCTATCATCACGGCGGATGGGGTTGGCGAATGGGCCACGTTCTCGGTCGGTGTCGGTCGCGGGCGCACGATCGAGGTCTTCAACGAAATTCACTATCCAAATTCGCTGGGCCTTCTCTACACGGCCGTCACCGTGTTTCTCGGTTTCGATGCACACGGCGGCGAAGGCAAGCTTATGGGGCTTGCCGGGTACGGTTCACCCGAGCGATATCGAAAACAGATTCGCGACGTCGTTCGAATTAAAGCCGACGGAAGTTTCGAACTCAATCAAGACTACTTCGCCTTTCGAGCCGGCAATCAGATGTGGAACGCCAAGTGGGTTGAAACTTTCGGCCCGCCACGCGATCGCAACGCCTCTTGGACACAAGAGCACTACGATCTCGCGGCCGCTTGCCAGGACGTCGTCGAGGAGGCGATCCTCCTAAACGCACGACTGCTGCAAGAAAAGACTGGGCTAAAAAAGCTCTGTCTGGCGGGCGGGGTCACTCTCAACTGTGTCGCCAACGCGAAGATTTTAAAGGCGACCGCGTTTGACGACATCTTCGTGCAGCCCGCTGCGGGTGACGCCGGGGGAGCGGTCGGCGCCGCCCTGTTCACGTATCACGGATTGCTTAAACAAGACGGTCGACATAAAATGCATCACGCCTATCTTGGACCGGAATTCAGCGACGCCGAGATCGAGCGCTGTTTAGCAAAATACTCACTGCACCCCCAAAAAATGTCGCAAGACGAACTCTGTGAGTATGTTGGACAAGCGATAGCCGACAACAAAGCCATCGGTTGGTTTCAAGGACGGATGGAGTTCGGGCCACGGGCACTTGGAAATCGCTCTATCATTGGGAATGCCGCTTTTGCCGGAATGAAAGACATCCTGAATTCTCGGATAAAAAAGCGAGAAGCCTTTCGCCCGTTCGCGCCCATCGTGTTGCAAGAGAACTGCGCGGATTACTTCGATCTGAATATCGCTTCACCCTATATGTTGCTCGCACCACACGTGCACGACAGTCGCCGAGAAACCGTTCCGGCGATTACTCACATCGACGGAACCGCACGCGTACAAACCTGCGACCAGACTAGCAACCCACTTTTGCGGAAGCTCATTCAAGCCAGTGCCAAGCGAACAGGGGTGCCCGTCATTATCAATACTTCGTTTAATCGCAAAGGTGAGCCAGTCGTCTGCAAGCCCGAACACGCAATCGAATGTTTTTTAGCGACGCAGATGGACCTGCTTGCAATCGGATCTTTCGTTGTCGAAAAGCCAAAAGGAGCCTTCACATGAACTTGTCTTATAGAACCGCTGCTCTTTGTCTTGCGGTGTGCGCCTCCGGCCTTATCGGTTCGGCGGCGGCCGCCCAAACTCAGCCTCCCGTTGTCCCGCAGCCACCAGCGGTGAAACAACCGGACAAACCAACGGCCGACGGTGCAACCGCAACTAGCGCGGCAGCGCCATCCGCCGCTACGGACTCTGTGGCACCCAAGATTATCAGTCCCGCACCCTACGTCGCCACTCGCTTTGAAGAAGCGTCGTACAAACAGATTGCGGACTCCGGCAACACGGTTCTTTTGTTATTCTCCCGCGCCTCAGACGCCGTCTGGCAGCGCCAGGCGCCCGTTATCCAAGGCATCATGAAAGAACCCGAGTTTGGCCGGATCGCCGCTTTTCAAATCGATATCGGCGCCTACCCAGCCGTAGCAGAGCGTTTCCTCGTGAGTTCACCAGGAACGCTCTTGGTTATGAAGGGTGGGTTCGAAAGGCTTCGCAGCACACGCATGGTGAAAGCCGACGTCATCAGAAAGATGCTTCGGCTCCACACAGCTCTTTAGAGACGATTTAAAACCGACTCGCTCACGAAACGAAGGACTGGCGACGAAGCCAGTCCGAAGACGATCGTCGCGACAGCGGTCAGCACAAGCGCCATTCGCGTAAGGAATCCATCTTGAAGCTCGATACGCTCCGTGGATTCCGACATGTACATCGCAACCACTGGACGCAGGTAATAGTAAACAGCGATCACGGAGCTCAAAACGCCCCAGAACGCGAGCCAATAAAGATCCTGCTCGATGGCAGATCCAAAAAGACTGAACTTCGCAAAGAAGCCCACTGTCGGCGGAACCCCGGCGAGCGAGAAAAGAATCAGCGTCAACGATCCGGCCAAAACCGGACTGCGTGTCGACAGACCCTTTAGATCGTCCACAGTAAGTGCATGGCCGACTTGCTTTTCCAAGATGGCCACCAATGCAAAGGCACCGATCGTCATCAGCGAGTACGAGAACAGGTAGAACAACACCACCGTCGAAGCCGCGAGCGAGCTCTCGATACGAGGCGCGAAGCCTGCCGTGATCACACCGATCAAGAGATAACCCGAGTGCGAGATCGATGAGTAGGCAAGGATGCGTTTGAAGTTGTTCTGAATAACAGCCGCGGCGTTACCGACCATCATCGTAAGAACCGCTAGCCACGAAAGGACCGTCAGAAACTTTGGTTCAGCCAAAAACGCGCTCGGTCCAGATGGATCGGCATGCTGAAAGAGACGCAAGATCGCAATGAACGTCGCCGTTTTCACAGCGGTCGCCATGAACGCCGTAATCGGTGTCGATGCGCCTTGATAGACATCCGGAGTCCAGGCGTGGAACGGAAACACGGAAACCTTAAAGGCAAAACCGAGGATCACCATCGCCATACCGATGTAGAAAAGCTGGTTGTGATTCGCTAGTAGCTCACCGGTTTTAGCCGCGACCACCGGCAGGCTGGTGCCGCCAACTGTTCCGTACAACAGCGCGATGCCGTAGAGAAAAATCGCCGAAGCGAAACTTCCCAAGACAAAGTATTTAAACGAAGCCTCTTTCGAAAGGATTTCCTCGCGACTCATCGCCACCAGGATGTACAGGCAAAGCGACATCATCTCGATTCCGAGGAATGTCACGATGAGGTCGTTTGAAAGGATCACGATCAACATACCGATCATGCTTCCAAGCATCAGAAAACATTGTTCCGAGAACTGTTTCGCGTCGGTCTCCACATGATCAAACGCCAGCATCAACGCGAACGCGCCGCTAAACAGAACAATCAACGATCCCCAAACGGCCATACCGTCGAAAACCAAGGATTCCGAGAAAGCCGTCTGCTTCATGCCGGCAAGCGACGCCGTGAGGCCCACCGCCAAAATCACACCCAACAAGGCGTAGACGACTGTGACAAACGGTTTAGGTTCTTTGTTGTCACTGAAGACTTTCATCAAAACCGGGATCAGGCTCATAAACAACAGAGCGATCATCGGCGAAATAACCAGAAGGTCTCGAAGAGTGATTAAATTTGTCATTTCGCCTCCACGCCCGCGACACGAGTCGTGACACTATCGAGCGGTTTCAAAATCGGCTTTGCAGGTGTCTCAAATACGACGGTACGACCTTCCGCATCTAGCGCCGCGAGCTGATACGCATCCTTCGTTTCAACGAGATGCTCGATCGAAACTTTCGAATACTTTAAAAAGTGGTTCGGCAATAAGCCCATCCAGAAGATCAAAACGATCAACGGCGCCATCACCGCGATTTCTCGCTTGCCCAGATCACGAAGCGGATGGTGCTCGTCTTTCACGAGTTCACCGGCCTCGCCGAAAAAGACACGTTTGAACATCCAAAGCATGTACACCGCGCCGAGAACAACACCAACCACAGCCCAGATTCCAAAGAATTTCGAGGCCTGGAACGAACCCAACAGAATCAAAAACTCACCAATGAATCCGTTGGTCATTGGAACCGCGATACTCGATAGCGTCACAATGAAGAACAAGATCGTGTAGATCGGCATCACCTTCGCGAGTCCACCGTACTTGTCGATCTCGCGCGAGTGCGTGCGTTCGTAGATCATACCCACCAACAAGAAGAGCGCGCCCGTGCTGACCCCGTGGTTCAGCATCTGGTAGATCGAACCCGTCACGCCGTAGGTGTTCAGTGCAAACAGTCCCATCATCACGTAACCCATGTGGGAAACGGACGAATACGCGACAAGCTTTTTAATGTCGGGCTGAACCATCGCGACCAAAGCGCCGTAAAGAATTCCCACGACACCCAAGAAGAGGAAGACCCACGCGTAGTGCTCCGCCGCCTCGGGGAATAGAGGAATTACGAAACGCAAGAACCCGTACGAACCCATCTTCAACATGACCCCGGCAAGAACGACCGAGCCAGGAGTCGGCGCTTCTACGTGCGCATCGGGAAGCCATGTGTGCACCGGAAACATTGGAACCTTGATCGCAAAAGCCGCCGAGAACGCGAAGAACAACAAGGTCTGCGGGTTCAGGAACTGGCCTGCGATAAACGGAATATCGAGCTTGTAGAGCTCCAAAATATTCGCCGTCATCTGATGCGAAGGAAGAACCTCTTGCGCCGTGAACATCAAGTAGATGATCGCAAGAAGCATCAGGAGCGAACCCAGCATCGTGTAGATAAAGAACTTCATGGTCGCATAGATGCGGCGAGCGCCGCCCCAAATACCGACAATGAAATACATCGGAACAAGCGAGAGCTCGAAGAACACATAAAACAGTACGAGATCCATAGCGACAAAAGATCCCAGCATCGCAGTTTGCAGAACAAACAAGCTCGCATGGAAAAGTTTTGAACGCTTATCGATCGCCGTCCAGCTGCCGCCGATCACAACCGGAAGCAAGAAGGTCGTTAAAAGCACCAGCCAAAGCGAAATGCCGTCGATTCCTAAGAAGTACGAAATCCCGAGTTCTTCAATCCATGGTCGATACTCGGTCAGCTGAAGCGCCGGAGTCGACGGGTCGTACTGAGCCAGTAACGCCAGGGAGAAAAGAAACTGGAGGGCCGCTAAAACGAAAGCCGTCGGGCGAACCCACGAGTCTTTCGGCAAAACCGCCACGATCAAAGCTGCCAGAAGAGGAAGAAAGACGATCAGCGACAACATTGATTAGCCTCCAAAGATTTCCAGAAGACGCTTCGGCGCTTCGAGCAAGTACAAGAAAATCGCCGCCACCGCGATCGCGATATACATCGCGTACTGTTGCAGGTTTCCGTTTTGCAGAGTGCGCGCCGTCGATCCAATACCTTTAACAAAATCACCGACGATAAACGTTCCGCGATCGATAAAGTTCACGTCGACAAACGCCCATAGCGCACGGCTACCGCCGACGATCGGGTTGATAATCTTGGCGAAGTAAATCTCATCGACGAAATACTTGTTGTAGATGAGGTTGTGTAGCTTCGGCAAAGACGCCACGAACTTCGCAGGACGTTCGGGATCAACGACGTAGAAGTTGTACGCCGTGAGGGCCGAAAGACTCGCGACCGAAACCGAGATTCCCATCAGCGCCCACTCCATGACTTTCGAGCCATGTCCGAAACCTTCCGGTTTCGCGATAGAGCCCTCAAGCCAGTGCTCGAGCCAGTTTCCTGGGTGACCCGGGAGGATTTCGCCGATGACGTGCGGAATCCCCATGAAGCCACCGACCGCCGAGAGGACCGCCAAGATGATCAACGGAATTGCCATCGAAGGCCCCGCCTCATGCGGATGTGTATGCTTTTCATCGAATCGAGGTTTCGCCCAGAAGGTAAGAGCCATCAGGCGAGTCATGTAAAACGCCGTGCACGCCGCACCGACGACACCCGCAAACCAAAGCGGGAACCCACCAAGCGGACTCGAGAAGGCAAACCAAAGGATTTCGTCTTTCGAGAAGAAGCCGGCAAAGGGAGGAATCCCGATGATCGCGATCCAACCGACAAAGAACGTCGCATGGGTTATCGGTAGATACTTCTTCAACCCACCCATTTTTCTAATGTCTTGTTCCTCGTGCATCGCATGGATGACCGACCCAGAACCCAAGAACATCAGGGCTTTAAAGAACGCGTGTGTGATCAGGTGGAACATCGCCGCGCCAAACGCACCAACACCGCACGCAAGGAACATGAATCCAAGCTGCGACACTGTCGAATACGCAAGAACCTTCTTGATGTCGAACTGCGCAAGGCCGATGGTCGCCGCCATCACTGCCGTCGCCGCGCCAACGATTGCGACAATCAGCAACGCGTTCGGAGCCAAAACAAACATTGGGCTCAGGCGCACGATCATGTAGACGCCCGCCGTGACCATGGTCGCCGCGTGGATCAGCGCCGAAACTGGTGTAGGGCCTGCCATCGCGTCGGGAAGCCAAACATAAAGCGGAATCTGCGCCGACTTACCAGCGGCACCCACGAAGAGGAAAAGACCGGCAAGTGTCAGCGGCCCCGTCCATCCCGTTTCAACCGACATGCCCGCGACTTTTGCGATGATTTCCGAGAAGTTCACCGTTCCAAGAAGGAAGAAGAGCGTGAAGATTCCAAGCAAGAAGCCCGCGTCACCAATACGGTTGGTGACAAAGGCCTTCATGCCAGCGGCCGCCTTCTCTTTGTCGGAGAACCAGAACCCGATGAGAAGATAAGAACTAAGACCTACGCCTTCCCAGCCAACAAACATCAAGAGCAAGTTGTCGCCCAAGATCAGAAGCAACATGTTGAACAAGAAGAGGTTCAAATATGCGAAGTATTTCGAGGGCCGTTCGTCGTGCGACATATAGCCGACCGAAAACAAGTGAATCAAAGTACCAACGCCCGTCACCACCAGCACCATCAGCGCGCTGATGTGATCGATCACGAACGACGCTCCAACCTGGAGCCCGCCAACCAAGATCCAATCAAAGAACCCGGCAGAAACCGACTTCGGAGCGCCTTCGCCAAACAGCTTCGAGACCAACAAGAGAGCTGACAAGAATGAAATGCCCGCAGCGCCCGTCGCGACAGAACCCGCGATCATGTAGTTCTTCGACTTCCAACGGAAACCGTTGAAGAGGAAACCAACAACCGGAGCCAGTAGAAGTACCGCAAATAAGATTTTTTCGTTCATAGCGCTAGCCCTTCAGATGCTCAAAGTAGCGGATGTTCACTTCACGGAATTTCTTGAAGATCGTCGTCGCCAGGGCGAGTCCGACAGCCGCTTCCGCCGCCGCAATCGTCATGACGAAGAAGACCATTGCCTGACCGTCCATATTGCCGTTTGGCGAGTAGCGAGAGAATGCAACAAACGAGATGTTCACCGCGTTCAGCATCAACTCGATCGACATGAGGATCACGATCACGTTGCGGCGAAGCAAAACGCCCAGTAGTCCAAACGTAAAAAGGATCGCCGACAAAACCAGATAGTGGCTAAGACCGACGTTTGCCAATGAATCAGCGATCGGCATGAGTTCCTCCTTGGATGCGCGAGAGTGCCACCGCGCCAATCGCGATGATCAAGAGCAAGGCCCCCATCGCTTCGAACGAGAAGATGTACTTTTTAAACAGCAAGTCCGCGAGCTGTTTGGTCGACTGTGTCGCCGACACCTGCAACCCAGACGGTGTCGTTGGGAACACTGTTTCCGCCGACATCCAGATTGCCGCCGTGACAACGCCGCCAATAATTCCGACCGACGCTATTTTGACGAAACCAGAAACCAGCCCGCGCGAAAACGCCCGAACCTCGTCTTTGAGGTCAAAGAGCATCAGTACCATGACAAAGAGAACCATAACGGCGCCCGCGTAGACGATCAGCTGAACGCCGGCGACAAACCATGCACCCAGCGAGGCAATGATCCCGGCGATCGAGATCATCGTCATCGCAAGTGCGAGAGCACAAAAGATCGGATTGGTTTGAAGGATGACCATCAAACCAGAAAAAATCGTGAGTCCCGCCAAGATAAAGAACAAGAGATTTTCAGAAAGAACCGGCATTAGAATTTTCCTCTCTTAACGGTGGCCCAGCCACATCCAAATAGCCGTGAAGCACGCGTTTGCGAGCGCCCAAGGCAACATTGTTTTCCAA